>BTRA01000047.1:0-21215 GCA_036986155.1 Gemmatimonadota bacterium
CACGGTTGTCGGCATCGTGGACGACGTGAAGCAGGGCGGGCTGGCCGCCCCGACCGGGACGGAGGTCTACTTCCTCTCGCGGCAAGCCGAGAGCCTGGGCTTCGCCATCCGGACGCGGAACATCGTGATCAAAACCCAAAGGGACCCGTTGGCCATCGTGCCGCAGGTCCGACGCACCGTCTGGAACCAGGACTCCAGCCTGCCCCTGTCCGACGTTCAGACCATGAACCAGAACATCGCCTCGTCGGTGGCACGTTCTCGCTTCCTCACCATGCTCCTTGGGGTGTTCGCGGCCGTGGCCCTCGTCCTGGCGGCGGTGGGGACCTACGGCGTCATCGCCTACTCGGTGGCCCAGCGGAGTCGTGAGATCGGCATCCGCATGGCCATGGGAGCCGGAGCCGGAAGCGTCGTCTCGCTGGTCGTGCGCAACGGGATCGTGTTGGCGGTGGCGGGTGCGGTGATCGGCACGTTGGGGGCTTTTGGAGTGACGCGGCTACTCGCTTCCCAACTCTACGAGGTGAGCGCCACGGACCCCCGGACCTTCGTCATCGCTCCGCTCTTCCTCACGGCGGTGGCGCTGCTGGCGAGCTTCATTCCCGCCTACCGCGGCACGAGGGTGGACCCGGTGACTGTGCTGAAGCAGGAGTAGAGGACGTCGCCCAACGCTCCCGGCGGACCGGCAACGATTGCAGAGTCCGGGAGATAGGACGCAGATTGCGGGGCCCGGCCACAAGGAGGTCAGGTCCGTAAATCACGAACCCGCAATCGGTACGCCGCCATCGACATGACCGACACGCTTACCCGCCTCACCGCGGCCCTCGCCGACCGCTACACGATCCAGGAGGAAGTGGGCGAAGGTGGCATGGCCACCGTCTACCTCGCCGAGGACCTGAAGCACAAACGCCAGGTCGCGGTCAAGGTGCTCAAGCCCGAGCTCGCGGCGGTCTTGGGGGCCGAGCGGTTCATACAGGAGATCAGGACCACCGCCAACCTCCAGCACCCGCACATCCTGCCGCTATTCGACTCGGGCGAGGCGGATGGGTTCCTCTACTACGTGATGCCGTACATCGACGGTGAGACGCTCAGGGACAAGCTGAGCCGTGAGACGCAGCTCGGCATCGACGAAGCGGTCAAGATCACCACCGAGGTGGCCGACGCGCTCGACTACGCGCATCGCCAGGACGTCATCCACCGTGACATCAAGCCCGAGAACATCCTGCTGCACGATGGACGCCCGATGGTGGCGGACTTCGGGATCGCGCTGGCGGTGAGCGCTGCGGCGGGCGGGCGCATGACCGAGACGGGCATGAGCCTCGGCACGCCGCACTACATGAGCCCCGAGCAGGCGACGGCGGAGAAGGACATTTCGAGCCGGTCGGACGTGTACTCGCTCGCGGCCGTGCTCTATGAGATGCTGACCGGGGAGCCCCCGCACACGGGAGCGTCGGGCCAGGCGATCGTCATGAAGATCCTGACGGACGAGGCCCGGCCGGTCGCGGAACTCAGGAAGTCGGTGCCTCCGAACGTGGCGGCGGCCACGGCGAAGGCGCTCGAGAAGTTGGCAGCGGACCGGTTCGGGACGGCGAAGGACTTCGCCGAAGCGCTCGCGAACCCGGCGTTCGCGTTGGCCACCACCGGTAGGAGCGTAGGCCCCGCCCGTGACGCCCCCGACTGGCGCGCGAGGCTCGCCGTCCCTCTCGCGGTCCTGGCGGCCGTCTCCACTCTGGCGTTCGCGTGGGCGATGCGGCGGCCACAACCGAACCCACAGGTCCACCGGTTTGCGGTCACGCTGGCGGGCGAGGACGTGAACGGCGTGCTCGGAACTACCCTGGCCCTGTCGGCGGACGGCTCGACGATCGTCTATTCAGGGCCGAGCGAGAACCCGTTCGGGCAGCTCTGGCTTCGCCGAAGCGACGAGCTGAGTGGAGCCCCCATTCCCGGATCGCGAGCAGGCACGACACCCGCCATCAGTCCGAACGGAGACTACCTGGCGTGGGTTCAGCTCACGAGTGTGACCGGCGGACCCCTAATGGTGGCCCAGCTTGGAGGAGGTACGCCCCGCACGGTCGTCGACGCGGTTGTCCCTTGGGGCCTCGACTGGGACCGGGATGGAGCCCTGTATTACGTGCAACCAGAGGGGATCCGTCGATTGCCGGCGGGAGGAGCCGTGGAAGTCGTGACCGTGGTGGACCGGGACGGCGGGGAGGTCGGCCACGCGTGGATGGACGTTCTCCCGAACGCGAAGGCCGCCGTGTTCACCATCCTCCGTGCGGGCGCATCAGCCATTGCCGCCGTTCGGTTCGACACCGGCGAGATCACCAAACTGGCCTTGGGCTCTTTCCCTCGGTACTCCCCTACCGGGCACCTGGTCTGGGCGCTGGAGGACGGTACGCTCAGGGCGGCCCCGTTCGATCCAAACGCTCTCGTCCTCACTGCTCCAGCAGTGTCTGTGCTCGATGGCGTGCGGATGGGCTCACGCCCTGGCCGGGCGGACTTCGCGATCTCCAAGACGGGAATCCTCCTCTACCGATCCGGGAGGGGCCCGACGCTGGGCGAGCCCGTGTGGGTCGACCGGTCCGGCGCCGCCCAAGAGATCGAGCCCGGGTGGCGCTTTGACCCCTCCGCCGGCACCACCGGCCTCGCCCTCTCTCCGGACGGGACCCGCCTGGCGATCGCCAAACGGGAAGGCACGACCGATCTGTGGATCAAGGGGCTCGGCGCGGGACCCGCGAGTCGCGTGACATTCGAGGGAGACATGAACTTCCGGCCTTTTTGGTTTCCCGACCAGCGGTCGATCGGGTTTCTGTCGATAGGTGGCGGCCAGCTCACTGCGATGCGAAAACCGGCGGACGGGAGTGGCATCACTGAAGTGATTTCGGAGCTTGAAGAGGGCGTGCAAGAGGTGACCGTCAGCCAAGACGGAGAGTGGTTGGTCTACAGGATCGGCTCCGCGGCGGGGAACCGTGACATCTATGCGGTCCGCCTCGACGCCGACAGCGTCGTGGTGCCACTCGCCACAACGGAGTTCGGCGAGCGTTCGGCTTCCCTGTCACCGGATGGCCGATGGTTCGCCTACGTCTCCAACGAATCGGGCCGGGACGAGGTGTACGTCCGCCCATTCCCCGACGCCGACAACGGAAGGTGGCAGGTGTCCACGGCCGGTGGCCTGGAACCCATGTGGGCCCACAGCGGCCGTGAACTCTTCTATCGAAACGGTGCCGATGAGATGGTGGCCGTGGCTGTTACTACGGAGCCCACGTTCGGTGTGGGCCGACAGGAGACCCTGTTTTCCGTAGCACCGTATCTGTCGGACTTCAATCATGTGCTCTACGACGTCGGTCCTGACGATCAGCGATTCGTCATGCTCCGCGAAGTCCGAAACACGGACAACCAGGTGATCTGGGTGCACAACTGGTTTGCCGAGTTGAAGGCGCTGGTGGGGAACGAACGAAGGTAGCCGACCACTACCCTCAGCGCCGCGCCCGGTCCGCCTCGTCTTCCGTCTCGAACAGCCGGCCCGTGGTCAACTCCATCACGATTCGGTCCGCGTCGTAGACGTCGTCCAGCGCCTCCAGTATGCCGCGGGCGTCCACCGAAATGGATCGATTACGCGTGTCTACATAGATGAACTCGCCGGGGAGGCTCTCGATGTTGCCATCGAACACCACGCCAACGATCTCGAGGTTCTCGTTTAGGACGGGTGACCCGGAATTGCCTCCGACGATGTCATTCGTGGAGATGAAATTCATCGGCGTCGCGAGATCCAACCCTTCCGGGGGATTCTCCCACCGCTCCGGGAGCGTCCACGGGGAGTCCGCGCCGTACGAGTAGAAGTGGTCGTACAGGCCGAAGAACGTGGTGTGGGTGGGAGCGGTCGTGCCGTTGTACTCGTAGGACTTCACAACACCATCCGCAATCCTCAGGGAGAACGTCGCATCGGGCGGAATGCTCGTGCCGTACACCGCGAACCGTGCCTGTCCGAGGCGGGCCGCCAGTTCGCTCTCCTCGTCGCCGAGGGGACTGATACGACTCTGGAACTCTCCGAACGCCGGCAAAAACCACCTCATCAGCCCAACCGCCGGGTCGGTGATTCCCACCGTGCCCGCGTCGATGGCGGCGGCGGCGGCGGCCGAATCGGCTAGGGCGGACGCCTCGACGATCGCCCGGGCGGCCCGTTCCGGTGTCTGGCCCAGGAGGATGCCACTCACGGACGGGTTGCTGGCACCTAGGTTCGTCGCCATATCCTCGAAACGGGCCTCCATCAGTTGGATCTGAAGCTCCTCGGGTTGGTCGGGCACGGAGTCGAACCGCGCACGGAGTTCGGCCAGAACCTCGCCCGAAGCACCCTGAGCCTGGGCGCTCAACATCTGAATCGCCCAGATACCGCGAAGTATGGTCGCGGCCGTGTAATCGGGATTGCCGAATACGGCGAAGGCGCCAAACAGATCGGCCATCTCAGCCTTCCGCCGCTGCACGTCCGCCATGCGGTCGAAGAGGCCGCCGTACTTCGCCTGGAGCGACGAATCCGCCGCCAAGGCCTCGCGGAACGCGCGCTCCGAATCCGCCCGTCTCGCCATGAGGACGGGGTCGAAAAGGCCGCCCCAAATCCCCTGCGAAGCCTTGAGCGAGTTCTCGAGGCCGAAGATGTCGTTCGCGATATCCTCGTCTTTGGCCTCCTCGGGGCTGGCCTCCCGAAAATCCTCTAGCGCCTCCACGCGACTGTCTAGGAAGTCGAGCACGGTGCGGTCCTGCACTGTGCGCCGGAACTCCAGTTCAGCCACCGTCTGCAGACGCGACGTGCCGCCCGGATTTCCGACGATGAACACGGCGTCGCCCTCCTCCACGCCGTCCTCACTCCATGGGAAGTAGTGCTCTGTTTCGAGTGGGCGGCCATCATCCCCGTAGATCCGGAAGAACGAGAAGTCGAGGTTGTACCGCGGATAGGTGAAGTTGTCCGCATCGCCGCCGAAGAAGCCGATCTGGAGCTCGGGGGCGAACACCAGCTTGACGTTGTCATAGCGTCGGAACACGTAGGCCGACGTGCGGGCACCGTTCCACAGCTCGATCATCTCGACTTCGATGCCCGCCTCTTCCCCGCCGCGTTCGGCGGCCAAGCGCTCCTGGATCTCCTCCTCGATTGCCTCCCGCGCATCCGAGCGGGCGCTCGCGTCGGAGATGCCCTCGAGAGCGGCATCGACCTCGGCGGTCACGTCCACGACCTCGATGAGCTGATCGGCCTCGAACTCCGTGACTCCCCGCTCCTCCTCTAGGTCGGATGCGTAGAACCCGGTGTCGAGCAGGTCCTCTCCATCCCCGGTGACCTGGACCACGAACTCACGCGCACAGTGGTGGTTTGTCATGACCAGGCCGTTTGGCGACACGAAGGAAGCCGAGCAGCCCGGGATGCGGAGCGCTCCCAGCCGGGCCCGCTCGAACCAGGGCGCATCCGCCTCGATGGCGTACGTCTCCCGCAGATAGTCCGTGGGCGGATACTCGAACGTCCACATCTTACCGTTGTCGAAGCGGCCGGCTTTTATCGTGTCCAGGTCAACGGCCTGGGGGACGTCTTCCGTCGACTCCGGCAGGGGGGTGGTGCCCATAGTCACTTGTGCGGTAGAGGGCACGGGGATCAGGCTCGAGAGCACAACGCTCAGCGCCAGACTGTGGAAAAGGTTCATGTTCGCTCCCAGCTTACGTCGTCGCCCACCGAAACCGTAGCATCGCCCAACACCACGCCAAACGCGCCGGCGCACCAGTGAGGATCCAGCTCTTCTCGAAGCCCCTCGTGCTGGGCGTTCATCAGCTCACACGGGCGGGTTTCACCGCGGATTTCGATCCTCAGATCGCCTACGCACAGCACTCGATCACGCGTCTCCTCGAGCCGGATGCCGCTCAGCAGGAAGTTCGCGCGACGAACCGAGGGGTCCACCACCTCTCCACGGGCCTCGCTGATACCATCGAAAACTTCCTTCTCGATGAGCGTGACCTGGCGCCAGCCGCCCTGGTCGGCGTTGCCATCGAGCCCGGCGTTCTCGACCGCCACGGTGGACTCCACCGAGGCCATCGGCCCGCCGTGGGCCCGCTTGATCCAGATCGCCTCCAGCCGACCCGCCACCTCATCCATCACCGCCACTCCTTCTGAAGGTCTTCGAGTGCCGCGCTCCCGGGACACAGATCGCCGAACGGGACCTCGACGAGTGGACGGTCCACGGTATTCTCGAACGAGTGCATCTCCTCGCCCGACTCCTCCAAGTAAAGCAAGCCGGTGGCCACCTCACCTGAGACTTGCGAGGCATGCAGGAAGCCGAGCGCCCCCTCACGGTCGGTGGGATCATAGTCCTCGGCCACGCTGCGGAATACGACCGTGCTACCGTCATGCATCGTCACGGCAGTGGCACCTTCCCGATCCTGGCCGGCCGTGATCTCTGTCATCAGCGGCACGAAATCGGTCTGGACCACCTCG
Source organism: Gemmatimonadota bacterium (assembly GCA_036986155.1). Lineage (GTDB taxonomy): Bacteria > Gemmatimonadota > Gemmatimonadetes > Longimicrobiales > Gaopeijiaceae > JACZXQ01. Next base: position 6,464 of record BTRA01000047.1, read on the forward strand.
TAGTTGTGCATCCGCGTGTGCGCGTAGCTCTTGGTCGAGCCCTCGTGATCGTTGAACGTCACGCACGGCGAGATGACGTCCACGATCGCGAAGCCTCGATGGGTCAGGCCGGCTTTCAGGATCGGGACGAGCTGCTGCTTGTCGCCCGAGAAGCTGCGCGCCACAAACGTGGCGCCCAGGGTGAGCGCCAGCGACATCGGATCGATGGGTCCGAGCCGGTTGACCTCGCCCCGCTTTGAGAGGGTTCCGACATCCGCCGAGGCCGAAAACTGGCCCTTGGTGAGGCCATACACACCGTTGTTCTCGAGCACGTAGAGCATGTTCACGTTGCGCCGGATGGCGTGACAGAGCTGGCCCAGCCCGATCGAAAGCGAGTCGCCGTCTCCCGAGATACCGATGTAAACGAGATCCCGGTTGGCCGCATTCGCTCCGGTCGCGATGGAGGGCATGCGGCCATGCACCGCGTTGAAACCGTGCGACTCGCTAATGAAGTAGGCGGGCGTCTTAGACGAGCAGCCGATCCCGCTCAGCTTGGCGGCGCGGTGAGGAGGGATATCGAGTTCGAAGAACGCCTGCGTGATCGCCGCGGTGACCGAATCGTGCCCGCACCCGGCGCACAGAGTGGACATGGCACCCTCGTAGTCCCGGCAGGTGAGGCCGAGCGCATTCTCCTCGAGCGAGGGGTGCCGCACCGCAGGCTTGGTGATGTAGGTCATGCGGTGTCGCCTATGCCTTCCCAGCCGGGCGTCGCCCGGCCTTCTCGAGGGTTTCCGTGATACCGTGCACCACGTGGTGCGCGCTCAACGAGAAGCCCCCGTAATACTTCACCGAGGTCATCTTGTCCTTGCTCGCCCCGGCTTCCACCGTCAGCAGCTTGAGCAGTTGTCCGTCGCGGTTCTGCTCGACCACGAAGGTGAGCTCATGGTCGTCGATGAACTGTCCGACGCCGGAGGGGAACGGGAAGCCCCGTACCCTCATGTAGCTGATCTCGATGCCATCCGCCTCGAGCAGCTCGAGCGCCTCGAGCACCGCGCCCCGGCAGGCTCCAATCGTAACGAGGCCGAAGCGTGCATCTACGGCTAGGCGCACCTCCGGCTCCGGCACGGCGGCGGACGCCCCGTCGATTTTTCGTGCAATCCGGTCCACGACATCTGTGTAGGCCTCCGCGTCTTCCGTGTACCGGCCGTACCTGTCGTGCCCCGAGCCGCGTGTGAAGTACGCCCCCTTCGGGTGAACGCCGGGGAGTGTGCGGTAGGGGATCGCGTCCCCGTCCACGTCCTCATAGCGGTGGAACTCCTCGACGGACTCGAGATCCTCCTCCGTGAGCACCTTGCCGCGGTCGGGGGTGTAGCCCTCATCCCACTTCAGCCGCGGTACCATCCAGTCGTTCATCCCGATGTCCAGATCCGAGACTACGAACACGGGTGTCTGGAAGTGTTCTGCGAGATCGAAGGCCGAAACCGAGAAGTAGAAACACTCCTCGGGGTCGGCGGGGAATAGGGCTATGTGCTTGGTATCTCCATGCGATGCGTAGACGACCGTGAAGAGGTCCCCCTGCTGCGTGCGCGTGGGCATCCCGGTCGAGGGGCCCGTCCGTTGCACGTCGAAGACGACGGCCGGGACCTCCGCATAGTAGGCCAGCCCGAGAAACTCGCTCATGAGCGAGAGCCCCGGACCGCTCGTGTTCGTGAACGCTCGAGCCCCGCACCAGCTCGCTCCGAGCACCATTCCGATCGCGGCCAACTCGTCTTCCGCCTGGACGACACAGAAGCGGTTCTTGCCTGTCTCCGGATCCTTCCGAAAACGTCCGCAGAACTCCTTGAAGGCGTCCATGATAGAGGTGGCGGGTGTGATCGGGTACCAAGCGCCGACTGTGGCCCCCGCGTAGACACAACCGAGCGCCGCCGCGGCGTTGCCGGTGAGGATCACGGAGTCGGAGGTCGCATCCATGGGCGCCATGCGCACTGGCAAAGGACATTCGAAGTTCTCTCGCGCGTAGTCGTAGCCCAGCGAGATGGCCTTCATGTTCGAGTCGATGAGCTTCGGCTTCGCGGCGAACTTCTCCCCGAGCATCTCCCGAATGAGGTCCACGTCCAGTTCGAGCAGGGCCGCGAGCGCACCCACGTAAGCGATATTCTTCATCAGGATCCGAACCCGCGCGCCCTTGAAGTTCTCGACGCACAGGCTTGCGAACGGGATCCCCAAGAAGGTCACGTCGTCACGCAGGAGGTCCTCGTCGAGCGACCGCGTCGAGTCGTAGATCACGTAGCCCCCGCTCGCGACCTCCTCGATGTCGCGCTGGTAGGTTTGCGCGTTCATCGCAACCATGATGTCGAAGTCGGGAGTCCGTGCCAGGTGCCCGTCCTTGTTCACCCGGATCTCGTACCAGGTCGGCAGGCCCTGGATGTTGGAGGGGAATACGTTCTTGCCGGACACAGGTACCCCCATGCGAAAGATCGCCTGCATGAGCATGGAGTTGGCGCTGGCCGAGCCAGTGCCATTCACTGTCCCGATCTTCAGAGCGAAGTCGTTGGCGCGGTCGATATCGTCGTTGGCCACGGTTGTCCTGCGTAGGGGATGTAAAGCTCGAATCTGCGCATATCCCAGGCGGCAGTGGGGCAGCGCTCTGCGCATAGTCCGCAGTGCACGCAGAGGTCTTCATCCTTCACCATCACCCGCCCGGTCTGGGGGAGTTTGTCCGACACGTAGATCTCTTGATCGGTGTTCTCGGCAGGAGCGGTGAGCCTGCCCCGGAGATCATCTTCCTCTCCACCGTAGGTGATGGTGAGGCAGTCGAGCGGGCAGACGTCGATGCAGGCGTCGCACTCGATGCACAGGATGGGCGTGAAGTGCGTCTGGATGTCGCAGTTCAGGCAGCGCTCGACCTCCCTCGCCGTCTCCTCGAGGTCGTAGCCCAATTCCGCCTCGACGTTCATCTCTTTGAGCCGCCTCTTCAGATCGGCATACCGCATGGGCGTGCGGTTCTCGGGATTGAAGTCGTTGGAGTAGCTCCACTCGTGAAGCCCCATCTTCTGGGACAGGAGGTTCGACCCGAACGGGGGCCGCTGGTCGATGGGAATACCCTGGCACTGGTTGTGTATCGACACGGCGGCCTGATGGCCGTGCTCGACCGCCCAGATGATGTTCTCGGGGCCCCAGGCCGCATCACCCCCGAAAAACACTCCCGGGCGTGTGCTCTGATGGGTCTTCCGGTCCACGACCGGCATGTCCCACGAGTTGAAGTCGATGCCGATGTCCCGCTCGATCCACGGGAAGGCATTGTCCTGGCCGATGGCGAGGATCACCGCGTCACCTGGGATGAAGACCGTCTCGAGGGTCGTCGAAACCAGGCGGCCGTCCTCGCCCTCATGCCACTCCACGATATCGAAGTTCATGCCCTTGAGCACCCCGTCCTCGACCACGAAATCCACGGGCGAGTGTTCCTCCAGGATCGCGATCTCTTCCGCCTCGGCGTCCACTAGCTCCCAATCGGACGCCTTGAAGAGGTCCCGCGGCTTCCTGGCCATCACCTTGACGTCGGTTCCACCCAATCGCTTCGCGGTGCGGCAGCAGTCCATCGCGGTGTTGCCCGCGCCGATCACGAGCACACGCTCCTCGATCGAGTCGACGTGCTCGAAGGCCACGGACTCGAGCCAGTCGATACCGATGTAGATCTTGTCGCTATCGTAGCGGCCCGGAAGCTCGAGGTTTTTTCCCCGCGGCGCCCCGGTGCCTACGAAGATCGCATCGAACCCGCCGTTGTCGAGTAACCCCTCGAGACTCTCGACGGGGGAATTCAGGTGGACCTCTACGCCCATGTCGATGATCATCGCGATCTCTTCGTCCAGCACCTTCTCGGGCAGCCGAAACGCGGGGATGTTGGTCCGCATGAGGCCACCCAGCGTGTCGTGCTGCTCGTACAACACGCACTCGTAGCCGAGAGGCATGAGGTCGTTGGCCACGGTCAGCGAGGCGGGTCCCCCTCCAATCAACGCCACCCGCTTGCCGTTCTTCCTCTCGGGGATCTTGGGAAGGGAGTCCTGGATGTCCCCACGCAGGTCAGCCGCAACGCGTTTGAGCCGGCAGATCGCAACCGGCCCCTCATCCTCGAGGCGTCCGCGCCGGCACGCGGGCTCGCACGGCCGGTCGCACGTCCTCCCCAGAATGCCCGGGAACACATTGGAGGCGCGATTGAGCAGGTACGAGTCGGTGAGGCGTCCCTGGGCGATGAGCCGAATGTACTCCGGGACGTTGGTGTGAGCCGGGCAGGCCCACTGACAGTCGACCACCTTGTGGTAGTAGTCGGGATTAGAGACGTCTGTCGGGTGCATCAAGCCCCCTGAAAGCCTGGTGGTCGGTCCACGTTCCAGTGGCCCGGTAACACCGCGCACCATGTCGCGGTTCCGCATACTGTACCACGGACGCTACTCGTTGGTTAGACGCGCACGCCAGCGCGGCTCCTACCAATGACTTCGAGCAGGCGATCGTGCCGCGCGAACATAACCAGATCGTCGCCCGATACGACCACCGTGTCGCGGTCGGGCTGGACTTCGGCCTTTCCTCGCCGTCCCTGGAGAACGATGTCCATTTGCTCGGAATCCTGAAGCTCTCCGACCGTCCGTCCAGCCATGAATGATGCCTCGGAAACCTTCATCCTGATCATGCTGTACTCCACCCCGTTCACGTTGAGCGTCTGCGTTATCTCGATCCCCACCGCCGCACCCGCGAATGCGGGCGCCGCCAAATCCGCCGAGCTGAGCACCGCCTCTACGCCCATGAGCTGCTGGAGTTGCTCGGAGGAGCGCTCGTCCCAGACCCGACTCACGATTCGAATGTCGGGATGCGCGTGCCGCACCTTCAGAATCGCCTCGAGGTTGGCGTGATCGTCGCCGGTGCACGCGATGAAGGTCTCGGCATACTCCAGGCGGGCCTTGCTCAGCGTGGCGGGCAGGCGTGCGTCGTCTCGAATGCAAGGCACGCCGAGTTCACCGAGCTGTTTCGCCACACTCGGCTTCGGCGACTGGTCGATGGCGATGACGTCGAGTCCCATATCGACCAGGTCCCGGATCACTCGGAACCCGACGTGCCCAGCGCCGAACACGATGATGTGATGTTTGTAGGTCAAGGCGAGAGCCTCCCCCCAGGGATCCCTGCTGGAGTCCCGATTCAAGAAAAGGTTCACGAAGTCGGCCGCACCGAAAGCGATCAGGACGATGAAGACGGGAGGCATGGCATACCAGAACGCGACCAGGTACCACTCCGGGGGCACCCGCTCCGGCGCCTCCAGGACCATGAGTTGTACGATGATGTAGGGTCGGTCGATGAACGGGATGCGCACGCCGCGCGCAACCTCGTAGAGCTCACCGTAGAGCAGCCCGCCCCCGATCGTGATGATCACGACTCCCCACAACGGCACCCGGAACTCCCGTAGGAGCGCCACCGTGTGGTGCCAACCCGCACGAAGGCCTCTGTAAAAGGCCTTGCCTCGGCGGCGGCCGCCGATTGGGCGGGCGAGGCGGCTCTGGATGGTGGTTGGCATGGTGTCCCAATCTCGCTTGGGGCGCGTGGGGTGGGCAACGGGGCGGTGGGACGGAGCGGTGGGGCTCCTCCACGCCTTCGAGCCGCTGTTTCCGGCATACGCATGTTTTGAATCAGATCATGAGTACACAGTACAGAACCCCAGGGACTGGGCGACGTCCGGCGCCAGGCGAATAGTTCAGGAGCTGCTGGGCTCCACCAGGCTCCCACCCACCCCCTCCGCCGTCTCGCTGATCAGCCGGTCCACCACGGCCTTCACGTCCCCCGTCTCGTCGAACGTGGCGATCTGCCTATCCGCGCTCGAACCGTTTTCGAGCATCGTGAACACGTACTCGACCTCCTTTCGGCTCCCCAACTCGTCGATCACGTCGGCGAGAAACCAGTCTACCAACTCGTGGGTGAGTTCCTTCAGGGGCACGTCGGCTTCTTTTCCGAGGTCGAGTAGCCGCCCGTCGAGGCCATATCGCGCCGCACGCCACTTGTTCTCTTCGATAAGCGCCGACGGATAGATACGGAACGTCAGATTGTCCCGGCGGAGCTTCCACAGCTTGGCCACGATCGCTTGAAGAATGGCGGCGATACACACGGCCTCGTCGACCCGCGTGCACACATCGCAGACCCGGAACTCGAGCGTCGGATACGCATGGTGCGGCCGGATATCCCACCAGATCTTGGATGCGCCATCGATCGAACCCGTGCGGACCAACGCGCTCACCAATTCGTCGTACTCGGCCCTGCTCTTGAACGTGGGAGGCATACCGGTGCGAGGGAAGTTCCTCCAGATGACGCTGCGGTATGACTTTAGGCCAGTCTTCCGTCCCTTCCAAAACGGCGAACTGGTGGAGAAGGCGAGAATGTGCGGCATGAAATAACGCGCCACCGTCATGGCATCCACCATGAACTCGGGATCCTCGATGCCCACGTGCACGTGCATCCCGAAGATCAGGTTCTTGCGCGCGAGATCTTGGAGGTCCTGTTCGATGCCGAGATAGCGCTCGAGCGGCGTGATCTCCTGCTCTTCCCAGGAGGAGAACGGGTGCGTCCCGGCCGCCGCGATCTTGAGTCCGCTCTTTCCAGCGACGTCCATTACCACTTCCCGCAACCGGACGACTTCCACGCGTAGCTCGGCCGGGGACTGGCAGACCGTGCTCCCCACTTCGACCACCGACTGGTGGAGTTCCGGCTTGATCTCCTGCAAGCTGATGTGCTCGCCGTCCAGAATCTCCTTGATGAACGAGCATAGCTCACGGGACTCCGGATCGATGATCTGATACTCTTCTTCGATCCCGAGGGTCAGGGAGGGAGGTTTCATGAGCGGCTTACTCCAGGCTGCTCTTCAGTTCCGCGAGAAGAGCCACGTAGATCCCGTGGCAGAACTCCTGAGCGGGCTCGTCGTTTTGCTCCCATGACGAGGACCATTCCACAAAGGTGGTACCCTCTCCGTCACCCGCTTGAACGCTGACCCGCCCGACGTAATTCTTCACGTCGTCCTTGGAGATCGGCGAAGGCCCGTCGTCGATGCTGTACGAGAATGTCCGGTCCTCGTCGTTGAGCTGCCGAAGCGTCTCGTGGAAGACGCCGTTCAGCACACGCCTGGCTCCGGGCTCATCGCACGCGGCGTCGCCGACGATCTCCACTCCGGTGATCACGTTGGGAGCCCAGTTCAGGTCGTGAAAATCACGGAGCGCGCTCCACACCCGCTCCGGCGACGCTTGTATCATTATCGACTGGTAGGTCTGTCCCATTCCAACCTCCTGCATTCATGGAGAGTGCGTGCCTGGGAAGCGGCCCGAGGGGCCACAACCTGCGAAGTGAAGCCTCCTCCTGCAACGCACACCGGGCCACACGGCCACCCATCACCCGACGATCCCGACGACTACCCTCCCAGGCCCGTGCACACCGGTGACGATGACCCTGCCGATGTCCGCGGACTTGGACGGCCCCGAGTGGAGAGCGAGTGCGGAAGGGAGATCACCGCGCGCGGCCTCGATGGCTTCGCCGAGCGTGGCCACCACCGCGTCCGCCCGAACCCACACCAAATGGGTCGGCGGGAGCAGTTGGGGCAGCTGCCCACCGTGGGAGTCGAGCACCAGGGAACCTGTGTCGGCGGCGGCATATCGCGCCATGGAAACGCCTAGTGGCGCCTCCCGGGCGGGCCGGCTCGGGAGGTGCGTGGCCAACTCTGTCGGCACGTCGGCCCCGGCGGCCACTCCCTCAAAGGCGTGCTCAAAGCCGTCGAGCCAGTCGCCCGCCTCGTCCATGTTCGAGAATCGCTCGACCTCACCGCCCGCCGCCCGGAACCTATCCGCGAAGGCTTCGATCGCAGGGCCCGACGGGGGTGACCCGACGAACACACCAGGGTGAGCCACGGCCTGTCGGCCAGCCAATGCAGACCTGATCCGAGTCAGGATACCGTCCCTCATGTCGGGCCGTCCTTCCGACGGCGCATGAACGACGGCCTGCTCCACGGGAGTGCACCGTGGACGCTCAGCCACGACCCCAAGAACGGAAGCCGCCGCCTCACGGCCGAAGGCAGGAGCCGGAGCCCCGCCGCCCCGATTCGAAACAGGGCCGGGCGCTTCGCCGCCGCAGCGTACGCAGACATCAGTACCCGCTCGGTGGTTGGTGCCATTCCGGCCTCCACCGCTCTCCTTCGCCAGGTCAACAGCATCTCGTGGAGCGGGATCCGTACGGGGCACACCTCGGTACATGCGCCGCACAGGCTCGAGGCGAACGGGAGCGTGCCGCCCTCGTCGAGGCCGAGCAGACCCGGCGCCAGCACCGCACCTATCGGACCACTGTACACCCAGCCATAGGCGTGCCCCCCCGTTTGCCTGTAGACGGGGCATACGTTCAGGCAGGCGCCGCAGCGAACGCACTTGAGCGCCTCCCATGTGGATTCGTCGGCCAGCATGCCGGTGCGGCCATTGTCCACCAGGATCACGTGCACGGCCTCCGGTCCGTCAGGCTCGCCGTCCCTGCGGGGGCCGTGGATCATGGACACGAAGGTTCCCACTGCCTGGCCCGTGGCGGCACGCGACGTCAACTGGACCATGCCCGCCAAGTCACTCCAGCGCGCGACCACCTTCTCGATCCCGACCAGGGCGACGTGCACCTTGGGAACGCTCGTGGCCAACCGGATGTTGCCCTCGTTCTCGATGAGCGCCAGCGTCCCGGTTTCGGCCACAAGAAAGTTCCCGCCGGTGATGCCCATTTCCGCCGTGAGGAATGCCTCGCGCAGGGCAGATCGAGCAGCAGCAGCCAGATCCTCCGGGGTCGCATCGAGTGGTGTGCCGTGCACGCGGTGGAAGAGCTGCTGGATGTCATGCAGGCTTCTGTGGATGGCGGGGCCCAGAATATGGCTCGGCGGCTCACCAAAGAGTTGGATTACGTACTCGCCCAAGTCCGTCTCGACCACTTCGATGCCCTGCCCCTGGAGCGCGGCATTCACGCCGAGCTCCTCCGAGAGCATGCTCTTCCCCTTTACGACCCGGCGCACGCCATGAGCTGCGGCCACCCCCTCCAGCACGCTGTGGACGTCGGCTGCGGTCTCTGCCCAATGCACCACGACACCGTTTTCGGTGAGGCGGCGTTCGGCTTCTTCCAGATAGTCGGCCAGGTTGGTCAGCGCGTGGCCCTTCACGTCGCTCGCCCAGGCACGCCATGCATCTGCGTCGACCTCGCCGTACGCCTGTTCGCGGTGTCGGTCGAACGCGACCGTCGCCCCGATCACGGCCTCCCGCACCCCCGGTTCATCGCGAAGGGTCGCCCGGGCACGAGCGGCATAGTCCCTACTACGGACTTCCATTCGCCGCCTCCCAGAGCACGCTGGCCACATGCCTGAACACCGGGCCGTTGCCCCGCTGGGCCGCCCTCCCCGAGAGATGCAGCAGGCACCCGGGATCAGCCGACGTTACGATGTCCGGGCCCGGCAGCGTGTCGAGCTTGCGGTCCGCCATGGCTGCCGAGACTTCGGGGAGCTTGGCCGAGAACAGCCCGCCGAACCCGCAGCACTCCTCGGCCGCCTCCCACTCCACCAACTCGGCGCCGGCATTTCCGAGCAAGGTCAGGGGCTCTTCGCGTGAGCCGAGCTCGCGTAGGGCATGGCAGCCGTGATGATATGCGACAGCGTGGCCCTCCAGTCCCGACCCCACATCTTCGACCCCGAGCACCCTGACGATGAACTCCGCCAATTCGAACGTCCGACCGGCGAGCTCCGCCACCGCCGTGCCACCCTCGGGCGCAAACAACTCGGCGTAGCCCCCGCGCAACATCGCGGCGCAGCTACCCGATGGGACGACCACGTACTCTGCGTCGGCGAGCGCCTCGACTGTGTGGCGGGCCATCCTCATGGCCTCCCGCCAATACCCGGCATTATAGGCGGGCTGGCCGCAACAGGTCTGGCCCATAGCGACATCCACGTCGACTCCCAACGACCGGAGCAGTTCGGCACTGTCGGCGCAGGCGTCCGCAAAGAACTGGTCGCCCAGACAGGTTACGAAGAGGGTCGCGCGCATCGCACCAGTGGTTCGAGTTCAGACCGTTTTCCGGGCAGCAGGCCGGCTACCCCTTCCCGCCTCGGCGGAGAGTGCGTAACCTGGGCTGACCGAACGATGGAGGCCACCCGATCCGATACCGAGGTGAGCGCTTGAAGGGCTCGGCCCGTCGTCCCGAGTACGACACGCCTTACCTCTTACACCCAAGTGCCGGGGGCGGGAGATGAACCCGCAAGGGCCGAAGCCCGGGGGATGTTAGGTCCCCGAGTTTACCGATTTTGCCACCCCCGGCGAGGACACCACTCTACAACGGCCTTGCACCGTTTGACACGCTCCTCGCTTTTGGACGTATTTTTGTGGAGAGCGCGGTGGTCCTTTCGAACGAAACGAGTCAGCCATGCGCCCCCCGTTGGCCCTTGCCAGCACCGCCGTCATTTTCACCCTCGCATGCTCGAGTTCCGAGTCGGGTCCGGCGGCGCAACCCTCAGTGGGCAACAGGTCGTCGGCGATCACGATGGAGGAACTGGCCACGATGGCGGGGTTGGACGTCTTCGAGGCAGTGAGTCGCTTGCGACCGAAGTGGCTCAGAACACGCGGCCCGGTCTCATTGATGCTCGAAACGGGCGTCAGAGTGCACGTCAACGGATTCGATCGCGGCCGGGTTCAGGAGCTCAGGAGCATCTGGTCTACCGACGTCGAATCCATTCGCTTCCTGAGCGCGCCGGACGCCACCACGCGGTATGGGATCAACCACGCCAACGGTGCGATCATGATCACGCTGAGAAGATGACAGGGCGGGCCCGAGTTCGAAGGGCCATCGGGCCGGTCGGGCAATCCCGTGCTGTGGTGCGCCGCGTGGCTGGCCTCCCGACTGGGCCGGGTCCCGGCACGTCTACCGACCACACCGGCCCACCACCACGCCACTTTTTCCGGTGGTCCAGCACCATCTTGAGACGGTGCTCGCCCAGACAGGTTACGAAGAGGGTCGCGCGCATCGCACCAGTGGTTCGAGTTCAGACCGCTTCCCGCCCAGCGGGATTGCTACCCCTTCCCGCATCGGCGGAGAGTGGGTAACCTGGGCTGACCGAACGATGGAGGCCACCCGATCCGAGGACTGCCTTGAAGCACGACACCATCGCCGTCATCGACTTCGGCGGCCAGTACGCCCACCTCATCGCCACCAAGGTTCGCCGGCGTGGAGTCTTCGCTGAGATCCGCCAGCCGGAGGATCCCATCGCTGACTTCCGCGGTTACAAGGGCATCATCATCTCGGGCAGCCCATCCCTCGCTTCCCAGGGTGAGGACTCGGACTACACGAAGGAGATCTACGACCTGGACGTGCCGATCCTCGGATTCTGTTTCGGCCACCAGGAGATCGCCAAGCACTACGGTGGAATCGTCGAACACGGAGGCCGCCAATGGGGACGTGCAGATCTTCAGGTCACCCCCGGCCAAGCCTTGTTCAAGGGCCTGGGGCCGGTCGAACCCGTGTGGATGAGCCACTACGATTCCGTGGTGGACGTGGGACCCGAGTTCACTGAGATCGGCTTCACGAAAGCCGGCGATGGCCTCCCCGAGCATCGCTTCGCAGCCATCGCGTCCGATTCGCTCCGCCGCTACGGGCTCCAGTTCCACCCGGAGGTGGACAGTACGGTCCACGGCGATGACATGATCGCCAATTTCGTGCTGGACATATGCGGCTGTACGCCGTCTTGGAGTATGGACGGGTTCGTGGATCGCCAGACGGATGCGATTCGAGAGCAGGTGGGCGATCGCTCGGTATTTCTCCTGGCATCCGGAGGAGTCGATTCGACGGTCGCCGCCGTGCTGCTAGGCCAGGCATTGGGACCCGATCGCCTCAGTCTACTGCACATCGACAACGGCCTCATGCGCAAAAACGAGAGCGCGCAGGTTCTGGAGATGTTCCGAGACCTAGGCCTCGACGGCAGCCTCCACTTCATCGACGCCAGCGACACGTTCCTGGATGCGCTCGGCCAGGAGGCCGACCCCGAGCGCAAGCGGCGCATCATCGGAGATACCTTCGTGCGGGTCTTCCAAGAGGAGGCGGGCCGCTTGGGCATCGAGAACCACCTCCTGGGACAGGGCACGATCTACCCGGACACGATCGAGACGGGCTCCACCAAGCGCTCCGACACGATCAAGACACACCACAACCGCGTCCCGATCATCGAGCAGATGATCGCCGAAGGGGGTGTCATCGAGCCGCTGGCGGACCTGTACAAGGTCGAGGTCCGCGAGTTGGGCGAACGCCTGGGGATTTCGCACGAGGCTTTGTGGCGACACCCCTTCCCGGGTCCGGGACTCGGAGTACGGTTACTGTGCGGAGACGGACGTCCCGATGCCGTGCCGGATGCGGTAGTGCCGCAAGTCGAGGAGTTGGCCGGAAGTTTCGGTCTACAAGCGCTGGCCCTACCTATCCGTTCGGTGGGTGTGAAGGCCGACCTGCGCGCATACGAACACCCGATCATGCTCAGCGGGGACGTGCCGTGGGACACGCTGCTGGACGCCGCTTCGGCGATCACGGCCGACCTCCCCGGAATCAACCGTTGCATCTGGAACCTGGCGCCCACGCACCCTGGGGGCGCCCGACCACTGGCGGCGACCATGACCCGCGTCCGGCTCGATCTCTTGAGGGAGGCGGACCACATGGTCATGGACGGTCTGGAGCGGCACGGTCTCTACGAGGACGTGTGGCAGTGCCCGACTGTTATGGTTCCGGTGGAGATGGAGGGTGGCCACGGGGAACTGATCGTGGTGAGGCCCATCCACTCACAAAGGGCCATGACCGCCGCGCCTGTCCAGCTTCCTTCCGATCTCCTGTCGGAGCTTCATGAGAGTATCATGGCTTTGGCCGGCGTCTCTGGAGTGGCCCTCGACATCACATCCAAACCCCCGGGCACAATCGAATGGGAATGATCGCATGAATCGATACCTCACGGAGTTCATCGGGACGTTTTTCCTGGTTCTGACCATCGGCCTCTCGGTTCTGTCCGGCTCGGCCCTCGCGCCCATCGCGATCGGCTCGGGCCTCATGGTCATGGTTTACATGGGCGGCCATATCTCCGGGGCGCACTACAACCCGGCGGTGAGCCTGGCCATCCTGATGCGAGGAAAGATGGACTTGCGCGACTTCGTCCCGTATCTGATCGCCCAGGTCCTGGGAGCCATGCTCGCCGCGGGCGCGGTTTTGATGATCCTCGGCACAACGTTCGCACCGGCACCGGCGCCCGAAGCGGGGATCTGGGCGGTACTGCTCGCCGAGTTCCTTTTCACTTTCGCACTTGCCCTGGTCGTACTTCACGTAGCCACGGCCGACGACACTGACGGAAACGACTACTACGGGCTGGCTATCGGGTTCACGGTCATGACCGGTGCTTTCGCGGTGGGGCCGGTCTCGGGCGGTGTGTTCAATCCGGCCGTCGGCACCGGGCCGATCCTGATCAGCGCCCTCGCGGGCGGTGGCTCCATAGCGAATCTGTGGATCTACCTGGTGGCGCCATTCATTGGAGGGGCGGCCGCCGCCATCGTCTTCAGGATCCAAACCCCGGACCAGGCGGTGCAGTGACAGGCAGCACCTTCGACGCCGTCATCGTCGGTGGTGGCATCATGGGGTGCAGCACGGCCTTCGAGTTGGCGAAGCGCGGCCTCAACGTGGCGGTCGTGGAAAAGAGCGCCATCTGCACGGGCTCCACGGGCCGCTCTTCCGCCATCGTCCGGCAGCACTACTCCAACGAATTGACGGCGCGTATGGCCCTCTACGGGCTACGCGTGTTCCAGAACTTCGATGAGCGTGTAGGGGGCGAGTGCGGCTTCGAGCAGCGTGGCTTCTTGGTGCTCGTGCCCCTGGGAGATCGCGAAGGCCTGGAGAGCAACGTGGCCCTGCAACGCGGGGTCGGGATTGACACCGAGGTGCTCCAACCCGAGGCCGTCGGTGATTTACTACCGGGCGCGGATCCGTCGGACCTGGTGGCTGCAGCTTACGAGCCCGAGAGTGGGTACGCCGACCCGCACATGACGACCAACGCCTACGTCGAGGGCGCTAAACGGAACGGGGCCAGGTTCCTCCTCGGCAGAGAGGTCACGGGCGTGCGCTTCGAGAGCGGACGCGTCGTGGGCGTGGATACCACTGAAGGCCCCCTCGGCGCGCCCATCGTGATCAACTGTGCAGGCCCCTGGGGAGCCAGAGTCGCCGCCATGGCCGGTCTCGATGTGCCCGTCTCCTCCTGCCGCATCCAAGTGGGCGTGTTCAAGCGACCCGCCGGGGCCGAAGCACCGCACCCGGTGGTGCTCGACTTCGTGCACGCGAGTTACTTCAGGCCCGAGACCGGTGGGCTGACGTTGGTCGGCCTCATCGACCCGGCCGAGGCCGACGCCGTGGTGGATCCGGACGACTATCCCGAGCATGCCGACGACGAGTTCATGCTGGACGTCGGCGGGCGTTGGGTGCAACGCTGCCCGCCGATGGAGATGGCCGAGCGCCGCCGTGGGTATTCCGGCCTGTACGGAGTCACGCCCGACTGGCATCCCGTGATCGACGAGGTGCCCAATGGGAGCGGTCACTTTCTCTGCACCGGCTTCAGCGGCCATGGCTTCAAGCTCGCCCCCGCGGTTGGTCTCATGACGGCCGATCTGGCCACGCGCGAGCCGAACCCCGAATTCGACACGGCCCTCTTTCGCTTGGGTCGCTTCTCCGACGG
>BTRA01000048.1:0-20478 GCA_036986155.1 Gemmatimonadota bacterium
GCCCTCACCGTGGTCCCGGCCCTATGTAGCCTGTTTCTCACCAAGGAGAAGTGGCTCGGCAAGAAGGAGAGCCCGCTCGCGGCGCTCACCCGGCGGGCGTACGCGCCACTTCTCGGTGCCGCCCTTCGTCACCGGGGACCGGTCTTGGCGGTAGCCGGGACCGTCGTCATCGTGTCGCTCGTCAGCGTCAGGTATCTCGGCAGCGAATTCATGCCTGTGATGGACGAGGGGACAGTCACTGTGGTGGGGATCCTACCCCCCGGGACGTCACTGCAGGAGTCGGTACGCCTCGAGCGCAGGTTCGAGCGGGTGCTGTTGGAGATTCCGGAGGTCGTAAGTGTGGAGGGGCGTACGGGACGAGCCGAGCGAGACGAGGACGCACAGGGCGTGTACTACAGCGAGCTGATCGTCAACGTCGTGGCGGTCGAGGAGCGGAGCCAGTCACGCGAGGAATTGCTTTCCGAGGTGCGGGACAGAATGGCGGCCTTTCCGGGTGTCGCCGTCACGGTCGGCCAACCGATCCAGCACCGGCTGGATCACCTACTTTCCGGTGTAAACGCACAAGTTGCCGTCAAGGTGTTCGGTGAGAACCTCGTGGAGCTACGTCGTCTGGCCGACGCCGTGGCCGCGGTGATGGCCCAGGTTCCCGGAGTCACGGACCTCCAAGTGGAGCCGCAAATCAACATCCCGGAGATTCGTGTCGAAGTCGACCGCGAATCAGCTGCCCGCTACGGCATGTCGGCCAGGGATGTCAGCCACGTCGTTCAAGCGGCCTTCAACGGCGAGGTCGCCACGCGGGTCATCGACGGCCGGCGCCAGTACGATATGGTGCTCGTCCTCGACGACCGGGCACGTGAACGCTTCGACGACATCCAGGAATTGCTCGTGAATACGCCGACTGGTGGCCTGGTGCAACTAGCTTCGCTGGCCGAAATCCGCCGGGGCATGGGGGCGAATACGATCAATCGGGAATCCGTCTCCCGGCGTATCGTTATCCAGTCGAACGTCCAGGGGCGCGACATAGGGGGCTTCGTCACGGAGGTGCAACAGCGGGTGTCTGATCAGGTCACATTTCCCGACGGGTACTACGTATCGTTCGGAGGCCAGTTCGAGAGTCAGCAGCGTGCGTTCCGCCAACTGCTTCTCCAGAGCGCTTTCGTCATCGTCGGAATCTTCGTCTTGCTCTACATGTCGTCCGGGTCCGGCCGGGAAGCGCTCCTCATCATGCTGAATCTCCCCTTCGCCGTGATCGGAGGAATCGCGGCGGTGTTTCTTTCCGGTGGAGTCCTGAGCGTCCCCTCGTTGGTGGGATTCATTCTGTTGTTCGGCATCGCGGTGCGGAACGGGATCATCCTCATCTCCCACGCCAACACGCTCCGACGTCAGGGCTTGACGAGCCGGCAGGCGATCCGCCAGGCGGCCGACGAACGCGTCATTCCCGTGTTGATGACCGCGCTGGCCGCTGGGCTGGGCATGCTCCCGATTGCCGTCAGCGGTGGCTCGGGCGCCGAACTGTTGAGACCGTTGGCGTTGGTGATCCTCGGCGGGATGGCGACGTCGACGGCACTGACCCTGCTCGTGTTACCCGTGCTGTACGAGGTTTCCGAGGAGGCGGGAGGCGCCGCGGGATCGGCGAGCGCTCCGGTGCAACCGGCATGACCGGAGAACCGCCGGCCAGTGCCACGCACGCCCCACGGGAGGGCGTACTACCCCCCCTCGACAGATTTCAGGTAGGCCAGAATGGACTCCACCCTCGACGGGGAGAATCTGAAGTTCGGCATGACCGAATTGGGGTTGTCGAACCGTGGATCCGCAATCTTCTGGCGAATGAAGTCTGCATCCCTGCGGGCGAACAGGCCATCGAGAGATGGTCCGACGGAGCCTCCCGCTCCATCGATCACATGACACCCCGCGCATCCGCTCGACGTGGCGAGCGCCTTGCCGAGTTCGGCGGACGGCGCCTCCTCAACTGGCGGGGCGGTGGGGGCTGGTTGCGGGAGTACGGCCGCCGTCGGAGCAGTATTCACGGAGGATAGAAAAGCGATGACCGCCCGCGCCTGTCGGCCGGAGAGGTTGGCGCGCGCCCGCATGTGCAGAGCCGCCGCGTTCCATTCGCGGTCACTGCGCTCGACGGCGGCCCGGGCGTTGTGGCAGCGGGCACACGAATACCCATACACCTCAGCCCCATAGCTCGCCAAGGCGGCGGGGTCTTCGGCGGAGCGCTCGACGGTGCCGCTCGCCGCACATCCAGCCGCCAGGAGGACAATGAGTGGCGGCAACGCCCACCGTGCCGCCGACCATGCGTGATTCTTCGCAATCGTGCTCATAGCTCGAAATACTCCGTTCTAGAAGCCAAAGGCCCAGTGGATGACAAAACGGCTCGGTAGTTCCTCATCACTGCGGGAGTCGTTCAACTCGAGACCCGCCATCAACGCGATCGACGGCGAGAACCAGTAGTCCAGACCGAAGGTAAACTGGGAATATCCGGCTTCGGTATCGAACGTTGCGGCGGTTGCATCGCTCCTCCTTGTCCAGCGCGCGACGGGCTGCCAGGGACCCATGCGCTGACTGGCCTGCACGTAAAAGCCGCCCGTCTCGGCAGTCACGGTCCCAGCGGTCCCGCCGCCCGCCCCGGTACCCGGAGCGTCGGCTCCACCGAAGTCGTACCGCATGATGAAGCCCTCCCCGCGGAGTTCCGTTTGCCCGAATCGGTATTCCGCCGCCAGGTTGTAGGCGTTGATTCTCGATCCGTCATCATCGAACTCGCCGGTGAAACCCGACAGATCGATCTCGAACCTGGGCGCCAGCACGAACGCGATACGACCGCCCAGCATCTTGTCGTTGTTGATGTCGTTACTGTCCTCGCCGAACTGGAACTCGGGAATCAGTTCCACGACATCTCCCGCCGCCCCATCACCATGTCCTTCTTCGATGCTGGGACCCTGGGTAATATACGCGGAGCCCGTGATGCCCTTTCCTTTCCCCAGGTCCCAACTCCCGCGCAGCATCACGCCGAAGTCCGCCATGACGGGAAGTAGCGGTTGGGGTCCGGACTCTCCGCCGTGTCCGTAAAGCGGAGGCCGGCTCGGGAGTCTGTTTATCCAGGTCGGGTGCAGGCGCTCGCCGAACACGCCGAACGGCACTAGGAACTTACCCGCGACCATGGTGAGATGGTCGCTCATGAAGAAGTCGATTTGGGCGTACTCGAGACTGGTATTCGTGACGCCCTCCTCGATATCGAATTCCAACTCGGCCTCATACAGGAATTGATCTCCGAACTGGAAGAGCAAGAGAGGAGACATCGAGCCGAAAAAGGCATTCTCCGTAGCGCCGTTGTCGGTAACCTGCCAGCCGGCTGTCCCGTAGCCGACCACCATGAATTCGTGAGATGGAATCTCGGCCCTGGATGGGACGCTGGACTGCGCTGTGGCCGATCCGGGTGCCAGTGCCGCTGCGAGGCCTCCGAGAAGCCCGATGCAGATCCGTTTATCGATTCTGCCAGATGTCATAACCTGATCTCAAGTGGAGAGTGTGCTGTCATGATGCTTAGCATGGTCCGTGTAGGATGCCCATTAAGATCGACACACGTCGATCCAACAGATATCAGGGGTTGCACCTTCGAGTGGAGGGGCAATATACCACTTTTGCGTCGGGAAATGCCCGACGTATCGAAAGATTTCCCGCAATGAACGCCCCCATGCCCTCAGGCGGAATAGCTCCCGGCCGCGGACCGTAGCGGGCGGCGTTCCCAGGGGTTTCTTGTTCGTCTTGACATACGCCGCGCGAACACCAAGAATACTGTCGATCTTTTAGGCACCATAAAAGTTCGACCGTCGCGTCCGTATGAGGAATGGCGCGGCTCTTACGGGAAACTGCTTGGGACGCGCCAGCGGGAGCTGTAGCGGCGACCCATCGTATCCCACACCACTTCTTAGTGTGAGGAGGGGACCATGAGAGTTCACGTACGTTTGGGAGTAGGCGTGGTAGCGGTGTTCGCGATGCTCGTCGCGACCGCCCTGAGCCCACGCGGGACAGAGGGCCAAGAGCCCGGAAGGATCGTCGGAACCGTTCGCGATGCCGGAACGGGGAGTTCGCTCCAGGGAGCACAGGTGTTCATCGCGGGCACCTCGTTCGGGACGGTCAGCAACTCGGCCGGCGCATTCCTGCTTCTCGACGTTCCGGCAGGTCAGGTCGAGTTGACGGTCGAGCTCATCGGGTATTCAGCGTTGCAGCAGACCGTGAGCGTCACTTCAGGCAGTTCGGTGAGCGTAAGCGTACTTCTCTCGTCCAGTGCGCTACAGCTCGATGAACTCGTTGTGACGGCCACTGGAGTGAGGCGCAAGATCGAGATTGGGAACGCGCTGGCGACGATCAGCGCCGCGGCCGAAGTTTCGGTGCGCCCGATCAGCGACATCTCGCAGCTCATCCAGGGCCGCGCGACAGGAGTGCAGGTGGTGGGGAGCGGTGGCTCGATCGGTATGGGCTCCAAGATCCGCATCCGGGGCTCGAACAGCGCCTCGCTCTCGAATGAGCCCGTGATCTACCTCGACGGCGTTCGCATCGACAACGACACGAAGTCGATCTCCTTCGAGACCGGCGGCCAGTCCCCGAACCGTCTGAACGATATCAACCCGGAGGACATCGAGTCGATCGAGATCATCAAGGGGCCCTCGGCCGCCACGCTATACGGATCGATCGCCGCCAATGGCGTGGTTCGTATCACGACGAAGCGCGGGCGAGCCGGAAAGGCTCGGTGGACGGCGTTCATCGAAGGCGGCCAGGTCAGGGATATCGGAGACTATCCAGCGAATTTCCGGGGCTCGGATGCGGCGGGCAATTTCTGCCCGCTCTTCGACGTAGCCGCCGGCATCTGTACTCAAAGCTCAGTTGCCTCCTTCCAGCCGCTCAATGATCCGGCCACCTCTCCTTTCCGCAACGGAGCGCAGCGTCGCCTCGGGCTCAGCGTCTCGGGTGGTAACGAAGTGCTCACCTATTTCCTGTCGGGCAACTATGCCAACGACGAGGGTGTGTTGCCGGTGAACGACAGCAAGCGTAGCACGTTTCGCGGTAATTTCGGTGCGCAGGTCAACGAAAAGTTGAACTTCCGGCTCGCGACCGGCTATGTCTCGAGTGACTTGGGTCTCCCGCTCAACGACAACTTCGCGTTGGGCCTGATGGGCCAGGGACTGAACGGCTTTTCGACTCGTTCGATCAACAACGGGTGGGGTGAGTTTACGCCTGAGGAGTTGTTCACGATCCAGACGAAACAGAACATCCGCCGCTTCACGAGCGGCCTCGAGGCCGATTGGCGCCCGACCAACTCGATCAGTTTCCGTGCATCGGGCGGACTCGACTTCACGTCGCGTTGGGACAGTCAATTCTTCCCGACCGGTGAGGCGCCGGCGTTCCTGAACTTCGATCAGGGAGCGCGCTTCTCGAACAGGTTCCAGACCTTCAATTACACGATCGATGTGGGAGGAACGTACACGAGAGCGTTGACCGGGAGCATCGACTCCCGCACGTCGGTGGGATTCCAGTACCTACAGGCCCTGACGCAGGGTACGTTCGCGTCGGGCTTCCAACTCGTGTCGGGCAGCAGCTCGATCGCCGGTGCTGCGGTCACTACCAGTGGTGAGTCGACGCTTGAACAGCGGACGGCTGGTGCATTCATCGAAGAGCAGCTCGACTTCGGTGGCCGGCTCTTCCTGACTGCCGCGGTCCGTGGGGACAAGGGAAGCGCCTTCGGTTCCTCTCTGGATGCGGTCTACTATCCAAAGGTGAGTGCCTCGTGGCTCATATCCGAAGAGGACTTCTTCGACATGGGGGATTGGCTGACTTCGCTGCGGGTTCGCGGCGCCTGGGGTGACTCGGGCGTGCAGCCGGGCACGAACGACGCGTTACGCTTCTTCCTGCCGATCGCAGCTACGGTCGACGGTGGCCAGAACGTCACTGGAGTGACGTTCGGTGGCGTGGGCAACGCAGACCTCAAGCCCGAGCGCTCCCGTGAGTACGAGTTCGGGCTGGACGCCGAATTATACTCGGGACGTGCGGGCCTCGAGTTGACCTACTACAACAAGAAGACGAAGGACGCCCTGGTGCTGCGGCAGCTTCCGCTGTCGCTCGGTGTCGGCGCCGGACGCTTCGAGAACCTGGGTTCGGTCCGCAACAGGGGGCTCGAGGTGGGTGTCAATACACGCGTCATCGAGTCTTCCAGCCTTTCGTTCGACCTGGACATCGTGGGAACGTTCTCGAATAACGAGCTGGTAAAGCTCGGCGAGGGCATTCCGTCCGTTGTCCTCGGCGGCCATCAGATTCACGCCGTTGGCAAGCCTCTGGGCGGTTACTGGGATGAGCCCTTCACCTTCAGCGACGCCAACGGTGATGGACTGATCGGAAAGGACGAGGTGCAAGTGGGTGACACGGCCGTCTATCTCGGTACGCCGTTCGCTCCGCGGGACATTTCTTTCCGTGCCGGCCTCAACCTGTTCAACGACCGAGTTGTCTTCACGGGCCTTCTCAGCTACCGCGGTGGCCAGGCGCTGCACAACAACACCGCTGCGTGGCGGAACGGCAACAGCAATACACAAGAGCTGAACGATCCGAACGCGTCGCTGGAGAACCAGGCCCGCGCCATCGCGTCGAAGTTCCTCGGAACGGACGCGGGGTACATCGAGGACGCGTCGTTCTGGAGGCTGAGAGAGCTTTCGGTGACGCTTAACGCCCCACCGGAATGGGCAGAGTCGCTCCGCGCGAGTCGCCTGAGCCTGACGGTGGCCGGGCGGAACCTCGGTCTGTGGACGGACTACTCCGGTCTCGACCCGGAGATCAGCGAATCCGGGCAGGCCAACTTCGCCATGGAAGAGTTCCTGAGTCAGCCGCCGGTGCGCATGTGGACCGCCCGCGTCAACGTATCCTTCTGATCCGGAGAATCATGATGAGCAAGATATATCAAAGTCGGGATCGGTCCGGATGGATTGGAAGGACCGGCCTGGCCGTCACTGCCCTCGCCCTCGTGTTTGGCGTGGGGGCGTGCGACGGCATTTTGGAAGTCACCGATCCGGACATCGTCACGCCCAGTTCTCTTGCCAATGAAGCGGGTGTAGCGACGCTTCGTGCCGGTGCACTCGGGGACATGGCGGTCGCGCTGGATGGCGCCGCGTCGGGCCATGGTGCCACAGCGGGCCTTACGGTCATGAGCGGGCTGATGTCCGACGAGTTCGACTACTCGGGTACGTTCCCGACGCGTCGTGAAGGCGACACTCGGCTCCTCAAGCCGAACAACTCGACCATGAATCGCATCTACGGCAACCTGCACCGAGCCCGCGCGGCGGCCGAGGCGGCCGTCGGGTTGGCCGGAGAATTCGGGGGTGGCGCAGCCGTCACCAGCGAGTTGCAGAGTATCGTGGGATTCTCCTACGCCATCTTCGCCGAGACGTTTTGTGCCGGGGTTCCGTTCAGCAATGCGCCAGCGGATGGTGGCGAGTTGCAATTCGGAATGCCGCTCACCACCGACCAGATGTTTGTGGCATCGGGTGAGTGGTTCGACAAGGCACTTTCCGGTGCCGGTGGTGACCTCGCCAACCTGGCAAAGGTAGGTAAGGCCCGTGCCCTGCTCGGGCAGGGTCAGATTGCTGCTGCCGCGGCCGCGGTCGCTGGCGTGCCCACCGAGTTCGTCTACAACATCGAGCACTCGACGAACAGCCGACGCCAGGAGAACGGGATTTTCGTGATGACAACCGTTCGCCGGCAATACTCCGTGGCCGAGGTCAAGGGCATCAACGGAATCAACTATCGGTCCGCAATGGACCCCCGGGTTCCATGGGACGGCGGGCTCGTGTTCGGTCAGGACGATCGGACGCTCTACTACAACCAGCTGAAGTACACGTCGTCGAATGCGTTTGTCCCGCTGGCCTCGGGCATCGAGGCTCGTCTGATCGAAGCGGAGGCCATGATCGCAGCCAACGGCGCCGGAGTCGCCGGGCAGGTTGCCGGCATCCACGATGCTCTCCGGGCCACGGTGGGTCTCGCCCCGGTCGATCTGACCGGAATGACGCAGGACCAACTCAGGGCGTACCATTTCCGTGAGCGTGCTTTCTGGCTGTACGCTACGGGTCACCGTCAGGGTGACCTGCGGCGGCTGGTTCGCGTCTATGGTGAGCCGGTGGAGACTGTGTTCCCTTGGGGTCCGTACTTCAAGGGCGGGCAGTACAACACGCTCGTTAACTTCCCGGTTCCGGAATCGGAGCAGAACAACCCGAACTTCGCGGGATGCCTCGACGTGAATCCGTAACCGCTCGTTCCGGCGAGCACCAAGTAAGGAGGGGAGGGACTTCACGGTCCCTCCCCTTTTTTTCACGACTCCGCACCTTCGCACTCTGAGCGGGTGGGGGTACTTTCCGAGATGACAAGCTCCACGGAACAAGCAGGCCTTCACGGATCGGGCGGTGCCCGGCGTCTCGCCGGGTTCACCGGTCTTTTCTTCCTGTCCGGGGTGGGGGGCCTGGTTCTCCAGGTTCTCTGGATGTACCGGCTCGGCCTGGTCTTCGGCAACGCGGCCTACGCTACAGCTGCCACGCTGTCCGCGTTCTTCTTGGGGCTGGCGCTAGGGGGATGGTTCTGGGGTCACACCGCGCCGCGCGTCCGGAGACCTCTGGCGGTCTACGGGATCATCGAACTCGGCGTGGCCGCGACCGCACTCCTCTGGCTGCCCGGGCTCGGCTTCTATGAGGCGCACTACTCGTCGGTGACCGCGATGTTGGGCGACCACCGGGGCATGCTGATCACCGGCAAGTTCGTGTTCAGCACTTCGCTCCTGCTTTTGCCGACGTTCCTAATGGGTGGCACGTTTCCGGTCCTGACGCAGCACGTCGTGCCGGATCCCGGCAAGCTCGGGAGGCGTGGTACTCTGCTGTACGCCTTCAACACGCTCGGCGCTGCGCTCGGGGCCTTGCTAGCCGGGTTCTACCTGCTGCCTGTCCTTGGGGTTCGGCGAGCCTATTTCGGCGCCGTGGCGTTGCTCGCGCTCGTCGGAATGGCCGCCGTGATCCTCGACCGAATTCTCGGTGTGGAACAGGGCCGCGTACATGGCCGCCCGGCCTCCGGCTCCGTCGCGGTGACAGCGACGTCCGGCTCGACATCGGTGCCGTCCCCGTCCCCGGGGGATGGGCTGATCGCGCTCCTGGCCGTGGGTTCAGGCTTCCTTACACTCGCGGCAGAGACCCTTTGGACCCGGATGTTCTCTCAGGTCCTCCAGAACTCTGTCTATTCCTTCTCGGCGATTCTGGTCGTGTTCCTGCTCGCTCTCGGGTTGGGAGGCCTACTCGCCCACGCCCTCGCGCGCACGTCGTTTGCCCCCCGGGTGGTCCTGGGTGCACTTCTGGTGGTCGGCGCATTGATGGTGGGCCTCTCCCCAGCGGTGTTCGGGTGGGCTACCGGTGGCCTGGCGTACGTCGCGCCCCGTGCCACCTGGCCCGCCTACGTGGCGACGGTTTTCCGGATGGTCGCGGTGGTGGTGCTTCCGCCTGTCGTTCTGATCGGTGCTGTCTTTCCGTATCTGCTGAAGGCCACCCCGCGGAGAGACCGGCCGACCGGTCCGCTGGTCGGTCGGCTCGTTCTTCTCAACTCGCTGGGGGCCGTGGCCGGCCCAATCGTGGCCGGGTTCATCCTGCTCGATCTGGTGGGCCTGTGGATCGCGATCAAGATCATGGCGGTGGTATACGGGGGCCTGGCACTGCTCCTCGTCTCGCCGCAGGGCCACCGTCGGTCCCTCGGCGGTGCGGCACTGGCGGCATTCGCTCTCCTCGCGGTCATCGCTCTTCCGAGTCCAGCCGTCGTGCGCCTCGAGCCGGGCGAGACCCTGCGGGAAGTCTGGGAGGCCAGTGACGGTGTCGTGTCGGTCGTCGAGAGCGACGGCGCGGTCCAAATGAGATTGGACAACTTCTATGCTCTGGGTGACTCCCGGTCGACGCTCGTCGAGCAGATGCAGGCCCACGTGCCGTTGCTGATTCACCCCCACCCCGCGAAGGTCCTGTTTTTGGGACTCGGCACCGGATTCACTGCCGGCGCCTCGCTCGCGCACGACGTCGAGCGTGTCGTTGCGGCCGAGTTGGTGCCGAACGTGATCCGGGCCGCTCGCCGCTATTTCTCGCCGTGGACCAACGGCCTGTTCACCGACCCGCGCGTAGAGATCGTCGCCGATGACGCACGAAACTACCTTCTGAGTTCGAGTGAGAACTTCGACGTCATCGTGGGTGATCTTTTCACTCCGTGGCACGCCGGTACCGGGAGCCTCTACACCGTGGAGCACTTCCGCCTCGTGCGAGAGCGTCTAGCCGAGGGCGGAATATTTGCGCAGTGGCTGCCCCTTTACCAACTCACACCCGAGGGATTCGAGACGATCGCCGCGACGTTCGCGTCTGTCTTTCCCCAGGTCACCGTCTGGCGCGCCGATTTCTCGGATTCGAGGGCGAGCATCGCTCTCGTGGGGCAGGAGTCGGGTGCCCGACTCGATCAGGGGACACTCATGCGCAACAGCCGGAATCTGACCGGGGCCGCCGAGGTGGCGCCGGACAGGCCGGACGACCACATGGCGACATTGTTCTACGTGGGGAACCTCACAGGGACTCCAAGCCGTTTCGCCGGGGTTGCGCTAAACACGGATGATCGTCGGATCCTCGAGTTGAGCGCGCCCGTGCGCTCTCAGGAAGCCAACGCGGGACGCGAGACATTCGTCGTCGGGGCAGCCCTGGACCGGCTTTTCACCACGATACACGACGCCGTGCCACTGGATCGTGATCCGTACCTTTCGTCGCTGCCCAGCAACGAGGTACGCTATGCCGATGCGGGTTTGATGTATTTTCAATACCTTAGGCTGGCGGCGACCGGACGGCAGGCTGAGGCTCTCGAAATGCTCGCACGGCTCGAGGCCGTGGCGCCGGCCTTCGCGGAGGTGGTGGCCCGAGCGGCCGCCGGGTCGCCGTGATCGTCGGGAGCGCGCGCTTGCGTGGGTTACTCTAGTGGCGTACACATGGCGGAGATACCTTCAAGCGGAAGTCGCATCCCCTACAGTGTCGACCATACGGAGGGCCGCCATGTACGTCACCGCCAGCCGTGCCAGGAGCCTGGGCTTCGTGGGGTTTCTCCTCCTTGCCGCCTCGTGCTCGACGACAGGAGATCCCGCCGCTAGACCTTCGCCGGACGGACGTCCCCAGCGGGCGTCCCGGTCCTCGAAGGTGATTGCCGCGGCGGAGCTCCAGAGCGTGTTGGACTTGAATGCGCTTCAGGTGGTCGAACGCCTGCGGCCGACTTGGCTACGAAACCGGGGCCGGGTCTCGATTGAGAACCAACAGTTTCAGGGCGCTCGCCTCTATGTGGACGGAAACCGGCGAGGGTATGTGGCGGATATGGCAGAGATCCTCGCGTCGGATATCGAGGAGATGCGTTTTTTGGATTCCCGTGAGGCCACGACCCGATTTGGCACGGGTTTCACTGATGGGGTCATCGTGATTACGACCAGGCGGCGCTAATGGTATCGGCGCCCGGTCGGGGCAGAACCCTGGCGGAAGTTGACTGAACGTGGATATGAGTAGAATAGGCCCCTTTCGATCGGGGCGAGATGGGATAGCCAAGCTCCTCGGTCCTCTCGAAGCTGAGTTGATGGAGTGTGTGTGGGCTTCCGACAGACCGAAGACAGCACGAGAAATCAGCGCGGAGGCCAAGGCGGCGGTGAAGTACGTCACAGTGCTGACCGTGCTGAACAACCTCGCCAGGAAGGGGCTGCTTCGCCGTGAGCGGGATGGGAGAGCGCTCGTGTTCGAGCCGGTTGAGACTCGTGAAGAGTTTCTGGCCTCGGTGTCGGAGGAAGTGATTCGTGGCCTCCTCGACCTCTCGCCACGCATCGCGGTGAACTCGTTCGTGGGTAGTCTGGGCGTGCTTTCCCCCGAGAGCCTGGCCGAACTTCAGGCCGAGTTGGCGTCTCATTTGAAGGACCGGGAGGACGATGGTACAGATGACTCCCGCTAACCCGCAGAGGCCCGTCTCGGTCGTCCCGGACATGGCCGCCATCGCCGCGTTGACAGTGCTTTGCTGGACTCCGCTTCTGCTGTCGAGTGGCCTCGAGCCGCTCGACGGATTGTTCTATAAAATGGGCGGTGACCTGTCGCTGCTGAGCCTCGAACCGCTGGTGGGAATGGATGTCTGGCTCCATTGGATTGCCCGCCTGCTGATCATCGCAGGGTTGACGAATGTCGCCGTTCGGCGCGCGCGGCCGTTTTGGTCTTTTCGTCGTCGTATGACGACTCGAGCCGCCCGCCTACCCGAGCCGGGGACGGACCTCTATCGCCTCGGAGTCCGGCACGGCAGGCTTTCGTCGATCAGGGTATTGCCCGCCGGTCACGGTCCGGTCGCGTTCACCGCCGGCTTGGTTCGCCCCAGGATATATGTCTCCGCCTCCGTTCTCGCGGCGCTGGATTCCGATGAGCTCGAGCTACTGCTTCTGCATGAGATCAAGCACTGCCGGTCGGGAGACCCGTTGCGGTCCCTTTTTGCGACGATCTTGGGAGACCTCTTCTTCTGGCTGCCGGCGGTGCGTACGCTCGAAGAGCGGGTCATGTCCAAGATCGAGTTCGATGCCGACGACGCAGCGGCGCAGATGGATCGGGCAGGGCTCGCTCGGACCATCCTGAAGGTCGCCCAACTCGGGGTCGCCCCGACGGCTTGCGGCGTGGTGCCGTTCACATCTTGCAGCAGCCTTCACAGGCGTGTTCGACGGTTGCTTTGTGACGAGGACGAGTCGACCGTTTCGACTTCCGACCACCGAGCAATTCGCGCGACGGTTTTGCTCCTGATTGCGCTCTGGACGTTGGGTTTCACCACGTACGGAACGCACAACGCACACCAGGAGGGCGGGTCGGAGGGGAGTGTGGCACAACTCTCCTCTCCCGGGTGAAATGCGAGCCTGATGTGATCGGGCACTGAACCTCCGGGGAAGGGGTCATGTTGGTAACAGCCCTAGGCGGCCCCCCGGGCTCTCGTGCATTCATGCGGGGGCCCGCCTTTGTCCTCTGGCGCGTCTTCTACTATCTTGCCGCCAAAGGGCGTATGAACGTCCCATCCAATCCCGCAGGTTGGCGCATATGTTGTTGAAACGATTTGTCTGGATCGCCGCGTTGGCGCTTCCCCTCGGCGCGATCGCGTGCGACGGAAGCTCGACGTCCCTACAGCCCGAGGACGACGATCGACCCGGGCTGGAAACCCAGCTCACGTCGAATCCCGCCCCCCAGCGCCGACCGGCGATCTCGGGGCCCTTGATCGTTTGGGAGGACTGGCGGACCGGAGACAGTGACATCTATCTGCACGACATGACCACGGGGAAAACCGTGCCGATCGCGCAGGGGCCGGGGGACCAGATGCGTCCGGCCGTCTCGGGATCTCTGGTCGCTTGGGAGGACTGGGGGGGCGGCGACGCCGACGTCATTCTGTATGATGTGGCCACCGGAGAAACCATACCGGTTGCCCAGGGACCGGGGAACCAGGCGTTTCCCAATATCTCCGGGAAGAGGGTGGTCTGGCAGGACGACGTGGGAGGGGACTTCGACATCGTCCTGCACGACCTGGAGAGTCAGGTGACTCAGGTCCTCACTGGCGACGGGGAACAAGGGCACCCGCAGATTTCCGGCACCCGAGTGGTCTGGGAGGACGACCGCTTCGGCAACGCGGAGATCTATGTGTACGACCTGGTCACTGAGCGAGAACGTCGGATTACCGACCAGCCGGCCGAACAGATCGACCCCGACATAGAGGGTGACTTCGTCGCATGGGTGGATTTCCGCAACGGGGAGGAGAACATCTACATGTTCAACCTCCGTACGGGGAAGGAAAGCCAAGTGACCTTTGCCCAGGTGCTGAGCTCGAGACAGGTCACGCCGGACTTTCACGGGGAGAGCCAGCGGTTCCCGGCGCTCTCGGGGCCTCTACTCATCTGGCAGGATTACGTCTGGAACAACCACGACGTGATTCTCTTCGATATCAACCGGGGCACGAAGCGACGGGTCACCGACGTGGCCCAAATCACCCGCCTACATGACGAACAGGCGTTCCCGGACATTTCCGGTCGCCTCATCGTCTGGCAGGACGTGCGCAGCGGCAACTCCGACATCTTTCTCTTCGACCTGGACGGAGGCCCCTAGCTCGAGATCGGCCGCGACGTTGAATCGGACGAGCCGGCCGCTCCCATCGCTATGCCGACGTCGGCTACGGTCAACGCGGGGGCATCGTTCACGCCATCACCAAGCATCGCCACCGTCTTGTGGCGACGACGGAGTTCTTGCACGAGCTCGACCTTCTGCTCAGGAAGCGATCGGGCCCTGACGTCGGTCAGGCTGACTTCCCCCCTCGAAATGGTGTCGGCTGCACTCGATGGAGGTCAACGCTGCCTTCGCAGGCGCTGCGGACATTTGTCCGCCTATCGCCCATGGTCCCTCAGAACGCCAAGTGCAGGGAGACCCGGGCGAAGTTCTCGAACAGCGGGAGGTCTGGCGCCGATCCGCTGCTCCACGTGGGTCCGGCCATGAGCATGATGTTGGGGCCCATCAGTGCCAGGACGTCCACGGAGTACCGCTGAAAGCTCGTCGGGAATCCCTGTGGAAAACGATCGACGGTCACTCGCTCGATGCGAAAACCGGGCACGAGCCATGGGAAAAAGTAGAACTGGACCTCACCCGTATCGATTCTGGCGGATGGTTCCGCCATCTGCGCTCTGGTCAGACGATCGTTGAAGAACTGGACGGAGCCCAGCAGAGTCAGGTAGCCGTTCTCCTGGTCCCACCGGGCATCCAAACCCCAGCGATCGAAGACATTCCCGTCGCGGACAAACGACTTCGGATCTTTCGTGTCCATGAGGAAGCCGGACGTTCCCTTGTAGAGGAACCCCCCGATTGAAAACGTCCCGCGCAGCCAAGTCAGATAATTCAGCCGTGCGTAGTAGTCCTTCTGGTTGTTGACGTCGAACTGGCCACCGTGTTCCTCGTACGCCTCTTCGAGTTCACGCGTCAACTCCGCAGCGGGCCCTTTGCCTCCCTCCAGCGCCTCGAACGCTCCACCCGGTTCTCCGTTGATCAGCCCCACAGAGTACTGTAGGTCTCCGCGTCCACCGGGGCCTGCAAAACGACCGAACAGCTCTACACCTCTCTGGTTGGGTGAGAAGCCAAAGAAGTTCTGGGCGGGAATGATGGGGAAGACACCGTTCAGGTACGGCGTCACGCGCAACAGGCGCCGGTGATTCGAGAACGGGATCGCGCGGGGCTCGAATTGCCCGACGCGCACGTTGAATCCCAGAGAGCGGTTGTACTGGAGGAACAACCGATCGACACCCTCGAACTTACCATCCTCCACGATTGCGAGATTGCCGAAGAACGAGAATCGGTCCCCCATGCTTCCACCGAATATGAGGCCTACCGAGTTGATTCCAGCGAACTCGTTCGTCACCTCTTCGTCGTTCCGGTATCGAAAATCCGTGAGGACCTGGAAGCCTGCCACCGACGTTGCAGGAATGTCGATGAAGGGTATCTGGCTCGCGGCTTGCGCGCCTTCGGGCTCCTCCTCGGGACCGAGGGCGAGGGGTTCCTCACCCTCCAGAGTCTCGCCCGTTCCCGGCAGTCTATAGCCCTTGGCCCGGAAGAGTTCGCCGTATTGGTTTAGGGCCGGAAAGACCGTGTGGCACGTGCTGCAACTCAGGTTATACCGTCGGGCGAAGCTGGGGACGGGGAGCGTTCCGTGTGTCCTACCCGACCACGTTTCGTACGCCGTCATCGTGCGGGGCGCGAAGGCGAGCAGGGAGGACAGGAGCATGACACCCAGGCTAACCGTGCAGAGCTTTGCGAGCCGATCCATTCTTGATTACCTCACGGTCGAGGTTGTACGCGTAGGCCTGAGCGTTTCCTCAGGCTAACTCCCGATGTTCCACAGTAGGTAGTTGACGATATCCCAGAGCTGGTCCTCCGTCAGCGCGTCGCTGAAGCTGGGCATCGGCGTACCACCGATTCCAACGGCAATGCTCCTATACACGTCCTCCGGCTGATAGCCGCCTCGCCAGTTTCGAGAGGTGGTCAGGTCGGCCGGAACGATCGGGTAGTCCCAATCATCGACGAGAGTGTGCGAGGAGGGCCCGTCCCCCTTGCCCTTCATGCCGTGGCACGTCCAGCATTGCGCCTGGAGAAAGAGTCGCTGACCGCTGGCCACGCTCTCGGGGTAGGGTGGTTTCGGAGATCCGATCGTGATCGGCTGCAGCTCGAGATCCATCTCGTTCTCGAAGCGGTCCGAGAAGGTCTTGATGTAGGAGACGAGTTGCCAGCGCTGCATCGTGCTGAGGTTGCTCCACGAGGGCATCGTGGTTCCGGGGAGACCGCGTGACAGCGTCTTGAAGAGATCCGGGTCGGTGGGTAGCCCCCCGGTTGGAGTCGAGCGGATCTTGAACAGTCCCATGCTGAGATCGCGGGGCTTTGGGAAAACGTACCGGGACACGGAACCATCACCTCGTCCTCCAGCCCCGTGACAGAAAGCGCATTTCCTCAAATAGAGCCTCCTCCCAGATTCGACCACGGAGGGGTCGGGAGTGCCGTCTCGCCA
This sequence comes from Gemmatimonadota bacterium, assembly GCA_036986155.1. Taxonomy (GTDB): domain Bacteria; phylum Gemmatimonadota; class Gemmatimonadetes; order Longimicrobiales; family Gaopeijiaceae; genus JACZXQ01. The sequence goes on from BTRA01000048.1 coordinate 16,624, forward strand.
GGGACTCTCCTGGCCGATCGTCTGGGCGGGGGATACTAGGAACGTTACGGCAGCGAGAGCCCCAATCACAGGCTGCAAGGTCCTCATCGTCCGTCTCCGGGCTAGTCAGGAATAGAAGGGTTCCGGGGGCTCTAGCGCCGGGTGCGGCTACGGGCCGGCAGGATACTCGATATCCACGCTCACTTCAGCGTCGGCCAACACGGTCACTTCACGCGTGAGCGTGCCGAGACGCTCGTGCCACACCTGCATTGTGAACGTCCCCGGCGGGACATTCTCGAGCCTGAAGCTTCCGTCGGATTCCGTCACCGCGTAGTAGGGGTGCGCCGCAACCACGATCCAGGCAATCATCCAGTCATGGGCATCACACTCGACCCGAACGATGTCCGGGTATCGAAGCTTGAGGGGTAGCCTCTCCAAGAAGCCCGGTTGCGCCTTGTTGATGGGTCGGTTCTCCCCGCCACGAGTGTGGAGGTTGTGAAGGATGCCGTCGCTGTTGACGGCGAAGAACCGCTCCCCAGCTGGCACGACCAGGACGCGCGGAATGAACGTGCAGCCTTTTTGATTCAAAGTTCGGGGTTCCGCCGTCGGCTCCCAGCCCTTGCCTTCTTGGATATCGCTGAGCCAAATCACCACGTTCTTGACGCCATAGCTCTCGTCGGTAACCAGGAGGTCGGACGTGAACCTTGGCTCCACGCCGCACACTTCAGGGTCTGCGGTGATCTTCACCATTCGCGCTGCCGGCACCTCGCCTCGGAAGGTGATGGCGCCCCGAATGGTGCCAACCTCGGCCACGTCCCCAGGCGCATACTCCTGCAGGGAGTGGGCTGGCGATGGGACAACCGCCAGGGTGGCGAAACAGGCTGTAGTGATCCATCGGAATCTCGGCATTGGCTCTCTCCGGTCGAAATGAATCCGCACTTTGCGGGTCCGCGCCACGATCTTCGGGAAAGCAACATGCGTGCCCGTTCCGCCAAAGCCACCCTAAACGCCTGTGGTACACGGGATTACCTCACACCGAGCAATCATCGGCTGCGGTGTGGGTGGGGTTTATGACCCGTTCGGTCAGGCGACCCGCTCCCTCTTCCCAGGATTCACTACCCGTTGCGCCCCTAGGGGCCTCAGGAGAAGCAGTCATGGCTGGGGACGCGATCCGATCTAACATCGGCTGTGGTAGTTACTTACCGCGTAGCGGCCGCGAAGAGCGTGGCGATCCTGGGTGATATACCCCATCTTTGGGTGGGAAGCCGCAGAACCTTGGGTTATTTGACGTATTTTCTCTACGCATCGGACTGGGTTTTCCTCTTAAGACGTTGGATGTCACAGTTTTATGCGTGATGGAGTGCCCGGGTCCGAACTTTGCACGCGTGGGTAAGTCGGGGTGGCTCCCCGGATGATCAGATGCGAGATGCGTATGAGGCACGAGCACACAGATGGAAAGACCAAGACGGGAACACTGAGCGGGGGTCTCGGCCGCCGCCTCCTGATGTGGTTCCTGCTTCTCTCACTGATACCTCTTCTCGGGTCCAACACAATCGGGTATCTGCGCACGCAGGTCATCATCGAAGCACTCGTAGAGCGGTACCTGGGAGGCGTTTCCGATCTACAGGCCCGACGTGTCCGGGAAGGTATGGAGCAGCACTTTCTGTACCTATCCGCCATTGGGAGAGGCAACCGATTCCTGGTGGCTGCGGCAGAGAGCGTTCCTGAGTCGGACCGCTTGGAAATGAGCGGAATTGCGGACTCCGCGGCGGTGTACGGTTATCTGCGGCGGCAGTTGGAGGAGCTGGGCACGTTCGGGGCGCTGGCCCTCGTCCAGCTAGACGGCACCGTCATCGCGGCGACAAGCGAGGATCCCTGGCGATCGTTCTTGGGCTCCGGGGAGCCACCGCGACTCACGGTCGCCAGAGGCGGCAACTCTGAGGAGTCCCCGTCGCTGGGTCTCGGGATCGCGCTCGAGGACGAAGATGGTGTAACCATCGCGTATCTGCTCGGCACTATCGCCATCGGACACGCTAGCGACTTTCTCGAGATCCCCGAGCACGTTGCCGAGAGTATCGAGTCATTCATCCTGGACGAGGCTGGCCGGCCCATTTTCGTATCCCACACGCACGGATATCTGCGGTATGACACACCGCTGGCGACGCCGCTACTTGACATGCCGGTCGGATCAACGGAGCGCTACAGAGATCGGGAAGGCGTGGAGGTGTTGGGCACGAGTGTGTCGATTCCCGAGTATTCGTGGCTCTTCGTGAACGAGGTCCCGGTCGACGATGCGTTGGTGGGGCTCCGGCAACTCAGGTCCGTATCGACCATCGTGGGTCTGCTCTTCACGCTCATGGTGGCGGGAGCCGCCTGGCTGGTTGCCGGAGGCATTGTGGCACCGATCGAGCGTCTGGTGGCGGCCGCGAGAAGAGTGGCGAGCGGAGATCTGGAAGCACGCGTCCAGGTCGACGTCGGTGACGAGATCGGAGAATTGGGGCACGCCTTCAACGACATGACCGAAGAGCTGGCTGGGAACGCAGCTCGCATTGAGGAACTCCATCAACTGGAGCTGGAGAGGGCCGAGCAGCTTGCGACCGTGGGGGAGTTGGCCAGCGGTCTGGCCCACGAGATCAAGAATCCGGTGATCGGCATCTCGAGCGGGTTGGATCTTGTGGTTCGAAGAACCGGTGGGGATGAGAAGTTGTCCCCGATCGTAACCGAGATGAAGCGGCAGCTGCGGAGGATCGAGGCGGCGATCAAAGACCTACTCGCGTTCGCTCGTCCCCCCTCGCCGACTCTTCTACCGGGCCGGATCAACGAGGTCGTGCGTCGCTCCGTGGTTCTCGTGGAACCCGCCGCGGAGAAGGCCGGGGTCTCGCTGGTTCTCGAGCTGGACGGGGAGCTTCCCCAACTGAAGCTCGACTCGGACCTGGTCGGCCAAGCAGTAATCAACCTTGTCATCAACGCGATTCACGCGACTGAGCGGGGCGGGTCGGTCGTTCTCTCGACCCGAGGACTCGAGAATGGAGTAGAGTTGACGGTCAGGGATACGGGCAGCGGCATCGCGGAGGAGAATTTCAGGCAACTGTTCAGGCCGTTCTTCACAACGCGGCACAGCGGCAGCGGCCTGGGCCTTTCGATCACCAAGAGTATCATCGAGCGGCACGGCGGTCGTATCACAGTGGACACGATCGTCGGCGAAGGCTCGTGCTTCACGATCATGCTGCCCGGGCCGTCTTCGGAGGAGTCGATGCCTACTCGCGAGGAGACATGAGCAAGGCTCGTATCCTCATCTGCGAGGACGAGGTGCTCCTGCGCCTCTGGCTCGAGGAGAATCTCGAGGAAGAGGGATATGAGACGGAGGGAGCCGCTGACGGAGGGAGCCTGCTCGATGCCATCAAGCGCAATGGCGCGGATGTGGTTCTGCTTGACTTACGTCTTCCTGACACCACGGGACTCAAGCTCATTCCACGACTGAAGGAGATTGAGCCCTCCCTCCCCGTTCTCATGATGACGGCGCACGGTGACGTGGCGACCGCTGTCCAAGCGGTACGGGCGGGGGCACATCACTTCCTCGAAAAGCCTCTCGAGCTTGCGGAATTGGTACTTCTCATCGAACAGGCTCTCGAGACCCGACGCCTAGCGAGCGCGGTGGGTCGCTACCAGGAGGGGAATCGTTGGCAGTTTGCCGATGTCACGCTCGTGGGTCGTTCCTTTGCGCTCCGCCGGGTGGCCGACGTGATCACGCGCCTCGCTATTCGAGGCACTCCCTCCAACGTCCTGATCCACGGCGAGAGCGGCACGGGCAAGGAGCTGGTGGCCCGTGCCATACATGCCAAGGGACCGCGCCAGGGAGGCCCGTTCATCAATGTG
>BTRA01000049.1:0-20317 GCA_036986155.1 Gemmatimonadota bacterium
GGCGCGTACTGGTACTCGGACTCTGCGATCGCATAACGTCCGTCGGGAGAGGGCGTGAACGTGTGTCCGCGTGAGACCCCGCTGATACCGGTCAGCGTGACGAGCAGACTCGGGTTGTCGTGGTCCGTGATGTCGTAGACGTAGTAGCCGCCGGTGCCGCCGCCGTAGAAGCGGTCCTGCCCGGTGTCGGGATGGTAGCCGGCGTAGAGGTCGTGGTAGCCGCGCGAGCCCGGGCCTCCCTGCGGAACGGGCACTCGGCCCGCGAACGCGTTCTCCGGCCCGTCGTCCACCAGCGTACCCAGGTCGTAGAGGTTAGCGAAGGGCCCCGACACGGTGGTCATCAGGTAGATCCGTCCGTTCGAATGCTTGTAGATGAAGATGTTGTGAAAGCCGCCCGGCAGATCGGGCTCCCGGATGCGGGCCACCTCTCTCACCGACGAGGCATCCGGCAGGCCGGTCACGTCGAGCACCACCGCACCCAGATCCGAGTCCGGGCCGCCTTGCCTGAACTGGAGGCTCTGGACCACGTAGTAGCGGCCGTTCCATTTGAAGTACTTCACGTCCCGGGCTCCGCCGATGTGCAGGTCCTGATTCTCGATCTGCCACTCGGTGATTTTCGTCGGGTGCTCGGGGTCCGAGATGTCGATGATCGCCATGCCTACGGGGCCGAGACCGTCATAGCGGGCTCTGGCCACATAGGCGTAGGGGCGGCTGAGCTCCTGCTCGACCTCCATGTCCGCCAGATTGTTGTGCGGGCCCAACGGCAGGTGGCCCAGCACCTCGATGTTGTCGCTGCCGCGCTTCAGGGGGGTCCACTGGGCCGTGCCCTGCGCGATGAGGGGCGACGCTCCGAGAACGGCGGCGAGCACGAGGGCGCCCACGGCGCGTGGCAGGCGGTGGGAAAGGGATGTGGAGCGGGGAAGCGTGGTCATTGTGGTCTCCTGGACACGAATCCGACACGACGGCAGGGCCGGACGGGCCCAGCGGCTGTGATGGGTACTATGGAGTGGTGGCGGTGGGCAAGGGGGGGACGTCCGGGGCGTGGTACGCCGGTGTATCGATCGTGCAGTACTTTCCGGGAGCGTAGCGGCTTGCCGGGACAGCGGTGGACCTCGGGCCCCTGGGCCAGATACGGCCGCCTCGATGCGAGCCCACCGCGCCGTCTTGCCGCCCCTCATCCCCCTGCGTATCCTCTACGGTGGAAAAACTCCAGCAGAACATCCGGGTTCGACATGCCTCCGTACTGGCCCTTTTTGCCGCTACGGCGTGCTCGTTCGCACCCGCTCCCCAGGTTCCGCAGCCGGTCGCCGATCTACCCGAGAGTTTCTTGGAATCGGAGGGCTCGGGCGACTACGCCCCTCTGGAGTGGTGGCGGGACTTCGAGGACCCCACGCTCGACGCGCTCATCGACTCGGCGCTCGTGTCCAATCTCGATCTCGTCGAAGCCATCGCGCGCGTCGAGCAGGCCCGGGCACGATCGGGTATCGCATGGGCGGACCTCTTCCCCCAGATCCAGGCCGGGGCCGACGCGAGCAAGACGAGCCAACCGGCGAACACGGGCATCGGCGGAGCCTTCCGTGACCTCACTCCCGACTCCACGTTGGCCGGCCCCACGATCGACAGGTTCGATTTCACCACGTATTCGGCCTCGCTGGGATTCTCCTGGGAGCTCGATTTCTGGGGCCGCGCCCGCAACGACGGGCGGGCGGCCGCTGCGGACCTCATGGCCTCCCGCGCGGATTTGGACGCTGCACGGCTGGGTGTGCTCTCCGAGACGATCTCCACGTACTTCCAGATCGCCGATCTACGGGAGCGCGTGGGACTGACCCGTGAGACGGCCGAGGTGTTGGAGGAGCGGGAAGCGCTCACCGTGACCCGATACGACCGCGGCCTCGTCTCTTCACTCGAGTTGTATCAGGTGCGTCTCGACCTCCGAACCGCACAGGCGAGCTTGCCGCAGATCGAAACCCAATTGGCGGACGCAGAGGGCCGCATGGCCGTGCTGCTCGGTAAGTACGCCGGACGCATCGGAGGCCTCTTGGGTGAGGTGCTCGCCCCTGTCCAGGTCATCAAGCCGATCGATACGGGCATTCCCGCCGACCTGCTGTTGCAGCGACCCGACGTGCGGGCCGCCGCCGAACGATTTGCGGCAGCCCGCTTCCGGGTGGGAGCCCGCAAAGCGCAGCTTCTTCCCACGCTTACGCTCTCCGGGTCCGCCGGGCGGCAAAGTCGTGACGTCGGTGGCCTGTTCGACGCCGACCAGTGGTTCACCAATTTCATCGCGGGGCTCACGGCCCCCATCTTTCAGGGTGGCCGGTTGCGCAACAACGTGAAACTCGCCGAGGCACAGTACACCCAATTCGCGGCAGCTTTCGGACGCACGGTTCTGACCGCGGTCTTCGAGGTGGAGACGTCGCTCAAGCGGTTCGAAGATGAACGACAGCGTTATGGGCTGCTGACCTCGCAGCAGGAGGAGGCCCTCGCCTCCGCGGACCTACAGTCGCGACGGTATGCGGCGGGCGTGGCGGGATACACGGACTACCTCGACGCCCTTCGGACGTTGCTCGGCGTGCAGTCCACCCTGTCGGCGGCCGGGACCGATCTCGCGCTCGCCCGGCTCGGCGTTCACCGTGCCCTGGGTGGTGGATGGACGGAGGACGACTCACAACTTGTTCCTGGTGAGGCCTCGCGATGACGAACCGCAACCGACTTCTCGCCATGGCCGGCATTATCATCGGCGCGGTCGTCGTCGCCCAGGTGATGGTGATGCTGCGCCCGGAGCCGCCTCGCCGTGCTCCCGAACCCGAGGCGCCGGTCGTGTCGGTCGAGGCGGTGGTAGCCGGATCAGGTCCGGTTCCGGTTTTCGGGAGTGGAACCGTCCGTCCACAATCGGAAATCGACGTCGCGCCCGAGGTGGGGGGGAGGATCGTAGCGGTGAGCCCCAACCTTCAGAGCGGCGGCCAGGTGTCCCTGGGAGAGGTCCTCGTGCGGATCGACCCGGCGGATTACGAGAACCGGGTGCAGCAGGCCCAGGCGGAGGTCGCCACACAGACCGTCGCCCTGCTTCAAGCCGAGGAGGAAGCGAAAATTGCGCAGACCGAATACGAGCAATTCCGAGCTCGCGAGGGTCGCCGCGGCGCTGGCTCCCGACCGCCGAGTCCGCTGGCCCTGCGCGAGCCTCAACTCCAGGCGGCCAAGGCCGCCCTGGTCCGAGCCGAGGCCCAGCTTCGCGAAGCGCAACTGGCGCTGTCTCGAACCGCGATCACCTCCCCCTTCGACGGGCGGGTCCGAAACGAGAACGCCGATGTGGGTCGTGTCGTCGCTCCGGGTCAGAGTCTCGGTCGGATCTACGCTTCCGACGTGGTCGAGGTGGTGATCCCGGTGTCCGACGGCGACGCCGTGCTGATCCCCAACCTCTGGGCGCTCGAGGCCGGGGACGATGACCGCTCCGTCGCGGCGACCGTAACCACCGAGTACGGCAACCGGAGCTTTTCTTGGGAGGGCTACGTCGACCGGGCCGAGACCGCACTCGACGAACAGAGCCGTACCATCGACATCGTTGTGCGTGTCAACAACCCGTTCAGCCATGGGCGTCCGGGCGAGGGCGACTCCGAGGTCGGAACGGCGCCGCCCCTCTTGGTGGGACAGTTCGCGCAGGTCGCGATCGCCGGCATCGAGCCTGAGGAGTACTTCGTGGTGCCGCGCCGGGCCCTCCGTCCGAACAACGAAGTCTGGGCGATCGGCGCCGATGGTCGAGTGACCATCGTAGCGGTGGATGTACTCCAGGAATCCGAGGGGAAGATCTACGTCATCGGCGACCTGACCGACGGCCAGTCGGTGATCGTGTCAGGGACCAACGTGGCGACCGAAGGAATGGTAGTCCGTATGTCCGGAGCCGGCGGGCGGTAGCGTCATGACCCGCATGCCCGAGGAGTTCCATGGCCCGGTCGCCTACATGGCGAAGCACAAGGTGGCCGCGAATCTGGTCATGATCTTCGTGATCATGGCGGGCCTCGTGTCGCTTGGGGCTCTCGTCCAGGAGGTCTTTCCGGAGTTCAGTCTCGATACCGTGTTGGTCTCGGTGCGGTACCCGGGTGCGACGCCGGACGAGATCGAGGAGTCGATCCTGCTCAAGATCGAGGAGCAGGTGCAGTCGATCGATGGCATTTCCGAGATCACGTCGACGGCCGCAGAAGGGCTGGCGACGGTCTCGCTCGAGCTCGAGCTGGGCGTGGACTTGAGTGCGGTACTCAACGACGTGAAAGCGGAAGTCGACCGGATCACGACCTTCCCCGTCGACGCGGAACGGCCGGAGATCCGCGAACTCACCAACCGCCAGAGCGTTATCAAGCTCGCGGTTTTCGGAAACGTTTCCGAGCGAGCCCTCAAGGAAATCGCGTACCGCACCGAGGACGCTCTCGCCGCCCTCGACAAAGTCTCCTACGTGGAGACGAGCGGTATCCGGCAGTACGAGATCTCGATCGAAGTCGAACAAAACACGCTGCGCGCACTCGGCCTCACGCTGGGTGACGTCTCGCGCGCGGTTCGACAGAGCAGCCTCGACCTATCCGCGGGGAAGATCGAGACGCGCGATGAGCAGGTGCGCGTCCGCACGCTCGGGCAGAACTACGACCAGCAGGACTTCGAGTCGATCGTGGTCATCAGCCGGCCGGACGGCACGGTCGTAAGGCTCGGGGAGATCGCGACGGTGCGTGACGGCTTCGAGGACGCCGACCTGATCACTCGCTACAACGGTCGGCCCGCCGCGCTGGTGGAGGTGTACCGGACTTCGGACGAGCGCGTGCTCGAAATCGTGGACGTGGTCGAGGCCGCGCTTGCGGACGAGATCATTCCGGCGCTGCCTGAGGGCGTGTTCCTGGAGGTGTGGGACAACGAGGCCGACGTCCTGTCGGACCGGCTCGAGCTGATGCTGAGGAACGCGGCGCTCGGCCTGCTGCTCGTAATGATCGCTCTGACTCTCTTCCTCGAGTTGGGGCTCGCGCTCTGGGTGGCGTCGGGCATCGCGCTGTCGTTCATCGGCACGCTGGCGGTGATGATGGTGCTCGGTGTCTCGATCAACGTGATGTCGCTGTTCGGCTTCATCCTGGCTGTCGGCATCGTGGTGGACGATGCCATCGTGGTCGGAGAGAACATCTATTCGCAGCGGGAGAGGGGTGTGCCCGGCATGCTCGCGGCGGTTCGCGGTGCCAAACGCATCACGGGTCCGGTCATTTTCGCCGTACTCACGACGATCACCGCGTTCGCTCCCCTACTCTTCGTACCGGGTGTGATGGGCAAGATCCTCGGCGCGATCCCGATCATCGTGATCTCGGTGCTGCTCCTATCGCTCATGGAGTCGCTCCTGATCCTCCCGCACCACCTCTCGCACCTGCCCGAGCCGCACGCGCGGAAGAAGAAGGGCATCTCCCGTCGGATCATGCTGATCCAGACCGCGGTCGACGCGCGCCTCCAAGCCTTCGTCCAGGGGCCCCTGGACCGGGCTCTCCGCTTTACGGTCAGGGAGCCGGGCATCATCATCGCGGTGGCGGTGGCGTTGATCATCATGTCCGTCGCGCTCGTGCCCGCAGGCCTCATCAAGGTGGAGTTCTTTCCCAGCGTGGAAGGCGACAACGTGATCGCCGACCTCGAGATGCCCGAGGGCACCGCGGTGTCGCGCACGAGTGCGGTGGCCGCACGACTTCGGCTGGCCGCCGAGCGGGCCGTCGAGCGCCTGGAATCCGAGCGGCCGGAGGGTTCCCCTCCGCTGGTGCGGGGAGTGTACAGCGTCGTGGGCAAGTCGTCTCCGCTCGGAGGGCCGATCGCCGCCGTCAGCACGGCGGCACCGGTCGCGAACCTGGCGTACGTGAACGTCCGGCTCCTTCCCGCGGAGGAGCGCACCCTCACGGCCCGCCGGTTCGAGCAGGTGTGGCGCGAAGAGGTCGGAAACGTGCCTGAGGTGCGCTCCCTCACGTTCACGGCCGCTGCCCTCGACCTCGGGGCTCCCGTCCAAGTGGAGTTGTCGCACCCCGATCCGGAGAGGCTCGAAGCGGCCGGCGATCGCGTGGTGACCGAGTTGGAGTCACTCGCGGGTGTGTTCGACGTGAAGACCGATCAGGATCAGGGACTCAGAGAGATTCAGCTTCGCCTGAGGCCCGAGGCCCGCAGCCTGGGGTTGACGTTGGACAACGTCGCGCGACAGGTCCGCGCGGCGTTTTTCGGGGACGAGGCGCTGCGGGTGCAGCGAGGGCGCGAGGACATGCGTGTCTACGTGCGGCTCCCCAAAAACGAGCGTGACGCCATCGCGGACGTCGAGGACTACATCGTACGCACACCGAGCGGCGGTGAGGTGACGCTGAGTCGCGTCGCGAGCGTCTCGTTCGGCAAGTCTCCCACGAAGATCCGCCGCAAGGAGGGTCGGCGCATTCTCACGGTCACGGCCGATGTGGATCCGGCGGTTTTGACCGGGCAGGAGGCCACAGGGGAACTGGAAAAGGTCATCATCCCACGGCTCGCGGCGGCGGACGCGCGCCTCGGATTCAACTTCGGCGGCGAACAGCAGGAGCAGCAGGAGTCGTTCGCCTCCATCGGGCGTGGATTCGTGCTGGCCTTGTTGGTGATCTATGCGTTGCTGGCCATCCCGTTCGGCTCCTACATCCAACCGCTCATCATCATGGCGGCGATCCCCTTCGGGATCATCGGGGCTCTCCTGGCTCACCTCTTCATGGGGCTGTCTCTCGGACTGCTCTCGCTCTTCGGCATCATCGGACTCTCTGGCGTGGTGGTGAACGATTCCCTGGTGATGATCGACTTCATCAACGAGGAGTGCCGTAAGGGCACGCCCCCGTGTGATGCGATCATCGAGGGCGCGAAGTCGCGCTTCCGCCCCATCATGCTGACCTCGCTCACGACCTTCCTGGGCGTGGCACCGCTCGTGTTCGAGCGGAGCCTGCAGGCACAGTTCCTGATTCCTATGGCGGCATCACTCGCGTTCGGAATCCTGTTCGCGACGGCGATTCTGATGCTGCTGGTGCCGGCCCTGGCGGTCGTGCAGGCCAACGTGACGGAGTGGTGGGAGGGGCGACGGGAGGGTCGGGTTGCTCCCACTGTGGTGGAGATGGGCGCGGCGGGAGACTGAGGCTCACCACCCCCTCAGCGGTAGACCACCACCTGCAGTCCGTCCACGCGGCCGAAGTCGGCGGGGTTGGCTGTGACGAGCGGAAGCCCGTGCCGCACACTCGCGGCTGCGATCCACAGGTCGTTCGTGCCGATGAGCCGGCCCTGGCGTCGCAGACCCCGGGTCAGCGCGCCATAGGTGAGCGCCGTCGCTTCATCCACCGGGAGCAGCACGTGTAGCTCACGCACCACGCGGAGCACGGGATGGTCCTTGTCCTCGAAGCCTTCGGCGAACTCCCCGAGCGCGACTGTGGATAGGTGAAGCTCGAGCCCCGGGTCCTCCGCCAGGAATCGGTGTGCGGAGCCCTCCGCGTTCTCTCGGGCTCGCTCGCGTTGGAGGTCGATCAGGAACGTGGTGTCGAGTGCTACTCGGCCCGCCACGGATCCTCCGGGGGCGCGTCACAGTCCTGGGCCCTGTCCAGCGTGTCGAGGGTGTCCTCATCCAGCACAGGCACGCCCGCCAGGGCCCGGATCATCGCGCTCGCGGTTTTCGGAGGCTGCGGCCACGAAGCCCGCTTGATCACCTGCGAAAAGGACTCGGTCGGGACCCGGCGGGCCCTCCGCAGCCTCTCGTAGGCCTCGATGTCGACGGAGATGGTCTTGGTTGCCATACATACATGTATACATGCATGTATATGTCATTTCAATGGCTTGTTGGAAACGGGTGCCGTCTCGAGCCCCTAGGGCTCCTCCACCACGGCTCGAACGATCTCGAGCATCATGCGCGTACCCCGCTTCACGTTCTCCACCGTCACCCTCTCGTTGTTACCGTGTGCGCGAGGGAAGTCCTCCTGTGAAATGACCATGGGGAAGAACCCATAACTCACGATGCCCAGGTCCCGGAAGAAGTGGCTGTCGGTGAACCCGGGCTGGACGAGGGGAAGCACGACAGCGTCGGGGAACCGATGGGTCACCCCTGCTTCGATGGCCCGGTACAGGTCCGTGTCAGTGGTGGATACCGCCGGAGAGAATCCCATTGTGCGCTCGATGTCGATATCCGGATCGTCGATGAGGGCGGTCAGTTCTTCGGTGAACGCCTCGGGGTCCTGGTCCGGCAGAAGCCGGCAGTCGAGCTGAGCGGTCGCCTCGGGCGGCACCACGTTGATCTTGGTACTCCCCTCCAGCATCGTGATGGAACAGGTGTTCCGGATCAAAGGGTGAAGTGACGGATACGATTCCCGGAACTCCGCCAGGAGCGCCGGATCCCGGATGGTGGACGCCATGTCGGCGAACCGGCTCCGCCATGGCTCGTCCTCCAGGGGGGACATCTTCTTGAAGTTCGCGTCAACCACCGGGACGATGCGAGGCTCGAACGGATGCGTGCGGATCCGCTCCAGGGCGGCCACCAGTCGGGTGACCGACGTGGCCGCCGCAGGCCATGCCCCGTGCCCGGGCTCGCCGTGGGCGACCAGCTTCAGCCATAGGGGCACCTTCTGTGTCACCTCGACCCCGAACCGTTCCTGCCCATCGGCCCCCCACCCGAACCCGCCCTCGTTCAGCAGCAGGCCCACATCCTCGAAGACCTCAGGCCGGTTCTCCACCAGCCAACCCGCTCCGTAGAGGCCGCCGGCCTCCTCGTCTGCCGTGGCCATGAAGATCACGTCTCGGTTCAGGGGCACGCCCGCGCGGTGGAGCGCCAGGAAGGTCTGCAGGTGCAGGATCCCGCCCGCCTTGGTGTCCATGGCCCCCCGGCCGTAGATGTAGCCGTCCCGGAGCTCTCCCGAGAGCGGGTCGGTGTCCCAGAAGCGTTCGTCGGCGGGGACCACGTCGCTGTGGTGGAGGAGCACCAGGGCCGGCTCGTCTCCTCCTTCCAGGCGCGCCCAGATGTTGCCCCGGCCCGGCGCGGACTCCGCGATCTCGTAGTCGATTCCCTCCGCCTCGAAGATGGCGGCGAAAAACTCGGCGGCCCGGATCTCGTTGCCCGGCGGGTTGATCGTGTTGATCCGGACGTATTCCCGGACTCGCTGGACGGCCTCGTTCGCGAGGGCATCGACATCGATGTCCTGGGCGCCGGAGACGCCGCTTGGAAGAACGCCGAGACCAAGGCTCAGTCCCAGGGCGACGAGGGCCCACGCTGGCTTCTTCATCCCCTCACCGTTCGCTGTTCGGGTTTGGCGGGAAGTCGCAAGGTAGAGCGGCACGTGGTGGGCGGAAAGCCGCCCGTGCCCATTGGGCGGTCGGTCCCTAGAACACCGCCGTCGCCTTCACGAACAGCGTGTTCCCCTGGTCCGAGCGCTCACCAAACCCCGCGGTCCCTCTTTGAAACGCGAGCTGCAGCGTCCCGAACGGCGGGAGGTACCGGTAGACGAACACGGCCTGGAGGTTGTTGCGGTCGATCGCCGAGTTCGTTTGGTAGAAGACGCGCAGCAAGAGGTCGTTCGTGAAGAAGTAGTTGGCCCTCACGACGTGAATCCATGTCGTCTCGAGGTCGGGGTCCGGATCGAGCTTCAGACGCTGCAGCTCGTACTCCAATGCGGACTCGGGCGTCGGCTTGTACCGCGCCCTCGCGGTGTAGAGCTTGAAATCCGAATCGAAGTTCCGGCCGAAGCGGTATCCCACCGCGACCGACTCGAAGGCGCGCGTGTTGTATCCGAGAGTCAACCCGGAATCACGGTTCCGGAAGTCCTTCTCGAATCGCTTGAACTCCTCGCTGTGAGCCACCTTGAGTGCCCACCGATTGCGGAGCTGGGTCTCCAGCGATTCATCGATCTGCCAGCTCCGGAGGATTCCGGTCTGGCCCCAATAGATGTTGTAATTCGATTCATACGAGAGTCGCTCGAAGAAACCGGTCTCGAACCAGAGCGTCTTTTCCAGAGCCGAGTCCAGCTCGCGACGATCGTCGTCGCGGATGAAGCCCACCGCGTTCGCGTTGTCGGCGAATCGGGCCCCGAGGCTAGTGAAGCGCACGTGGAAATGGGCCGTCGGAGAGTCGAACGAGGGGCGGATGAAGAACGCCGTCGAGCCCTCGCCGAACTGCCCGTAGCTTTCGACGGCCTGGGCCGTCAAGCCGAGCGTCTGCGTGAAGAAGAGGGTCGCATCCACGCTCACGGACCCCTGGCTCCGGCCGTCGGCTTCCCGGCCGGCCCACGTGACTCCGACGCTGGAGCGTCCCAGGTCACGCTGAACGCGGCCCACACCGAAGAATGCGCCCGTCACACTCCCGGCCTCCTCGGTGCCCGCGCCGAGGAAGGCCAGCGTCCAGGGACCCTGCTTGCCCATCACCTTGCCGCCACCCTTGATATCGGAGATGCGCCGCGTGTAGAAGGTCCGAATGCGCTGGCGGAAGAGCTCGCTACCCTCAAGGAAGAACGGGCGCTTCTCCCGGAGCCGGAGCTCGAATCGGCTGAGGTTGATCTGCTCCTGGTCGGCCTCGATGGTGGCGAAGTCGGGATTGACCGTGCCGTCGAAGGCGAGCTCGGAGGAGAGTTGATATCGGAGGTCGGCGCCCCCGTCCCAGGCCGTCTCCTCCCCCTCCTGCACTCGCGACACACCGTAGGCGATGACTTGAGCCCGGCGTTGCGGAGTGGGCAGATCGAGCCCCGAAAGCTCACCGGCCTGAGAGATCCGAAAGCGGTTCTCGAGGGGGCCGGCCCAGAAGCTCAGCTCCAGGTTTTGCCGGCGGCTTCGGCCCACGTTGATGCCCCATGTCCGGCCTTCACCCGACGAGTACCGAACGGAGGAGAGCGGAATCGCCATCTCAGCCTCCCATCCCCACGCGGTGCGCCGGCTGGCGGAGAGCCAACTCTCGTCCCATGAGTAGTCCACCGTGCGACCGTCCCTCGCGATTCGCCCGTCGCTCTGCGTTCCGAGAGGGTTCGTGATGAAGAGGTACGCCGACTGCCGGTCGCGATGCGTATCGAGTAGAAGGATGACCGAGTCGTCCGTGAGCAGGTTGGCATCCCGGCGGGTGAGTTGCGCCGTGATGCCCCCCGACTCCCAAACCTGGAACGCCACGTAGACCGCCGAGCTGTCGTAGGTGACGAGCACGCGCGTGCGCTCGGTAGCGGGGGCTCCGCGCTGAGGCTCGAACTGAATGAGGCTCTCGACCGTGTCGGCGTTCGCCCACTCGGCCTCGCCGACGTCCCCGTCGATCACCGGGGGAGCCTGTGTCCTCCGGGCGTCGAGTCGTGGCGGGCCCTGGGCCGCGACGCCCGAGGGGGCCACCGCTAGCGCCGACAGGGCTGCCATTAGGCCGGCGGCAGTCGCGGTCCTGAGGAAAGACGTGGCTCGAGGTGGAATCGGACGTATCCTGACTTGGTCATCCGCGCTTGGATCAGGGGCGCCGTGGAGGGCAGATGAGGAAATCTAAGCGGTGCGGGCGAGCGAATCCACGTTGGGATGGGCATCACTCGAGCCTGGGACTACGTCGTCTCTGGGTCCGATGTGGTCATTGCTCCATGCTCGGACGGCCCGTACTCTGACTGACCCCCCCCACGTTTAGAGTGTGACTTCCCCGACTAAGAGGGCCCCTATGAGAGTTGCGTCCTTCCGAGAGTGCGTCCTCGCGGGGTTGGCTACGCTGGCGTTGGCTCAACCCGTTTTCGCTCGCGACACCTTCGTGGTCAACACCAGTGATGACCGTGGGGGCGACAGCTATCGGCAGGACCGGATCTGCGACACACGCAACGACCCCACTGCGAGTCCACCGCGGGCGCCGAGCGGCGTGTGCACGCTTCGAGCGGCCATCGAGCAGGCCAATTGGACTCCGGGGCGCGACACGATTCTCGTCCGAACGGCCATTCTGACCGTGACCACGATTCCGCTTCCCACGGTTACCGGCGAAATCGTGATCCTGCCGGTGGGCACAACGCGCACCGTGCTCGACGGCTCTCAGGTCGGGACGGTGGGCGACGGCCTCGCGCTCCGTGGTGGAAACTCCGAGGTACGCAACTTCGTGATTCGTCGGTTCGACGGCGACGGAATCTCGCTCTCGAGGGGCGGGGGAAACACGCTCGCGAACCTCGATGTGCGGGACAATCGCGGCGACGGCATCCAGATCAATAACTCGGCGAACAACCAAATCGGCGGGCGGGCTCCCCGCCGCAGCAACCTGATCATCGGAAACTTCCGTGCGGGAATCAGGATCGTCGGGGCAGGATCTACCGGTAACACGATCGAGGGCAACTTCATCGGCACCAACCGGGCCGGCACCACCATGTCCGGGAACCAGGACGGCGTCGTCATCGTCAATGCTGCGAACAACGTGATCGGTGGCACCACGCGTGACCTGCGAAACATCATTTCGGGAAATCGGGGCAACGGAGTGTGGATCACCGGTGCCACGTCCCGGCTGAACATCATCATCGGCAACCTGATCGGGCTAGGCAGCAACGGGCTCCTTCGCCTGAGCAATACGCAGGACGGCATCCACATCTCCGACGGAGCCATGAACCGCATCGGCGGCGCGGCCGCCGCGCATCGCAACGTCGTTTCCGGCAACGGGGGTGACGGCATCCAGATCCAGCGGGCGGCCGCCGACAGCAACGAGGTTCGAGGAAACTACATCGGCACGGATTCCACGGGCCTGACGGCAGTACCCAACGTCGGGATGGGGATCTTCATCACGGGAGCATCTTCGACGTTCATCGGCGGCACCGCTCAGGGTGAGCGGAACGTCATCTCGGGGAATGGCAGTTTCGGGATTTCGGTGCAGGGCGCGGGCTCCGATCACACCATCATCGAGAACAATCTGATCGGCCTGGCAGCCAACGGGAACGATCCCCTGGGAAATGGGGACGACGGTGTATTCCTCACAAGCAGCGCAGACAACGTCATCGGAGGAACGAACGATTTCAGCCTGGGCGTGCGCCGCGGCAACGTCATCAGCAACAACCGTGGTGACGGCATCCAGATCGATGGGACCAGCTCGCAACGCAACCAGATCCTGGGCAATTACATCGGGACGAACGAGGTCGGTAGCACCGCCCGAGCGAACACCGGAAACGGCATCTTCGTTTCGAACGCCCCCAACAACACCATCGGGGGCGCGCTCAACCCGAGCGCGGGGCTGTCGCCGGGGAACGTGATCGCGGCGAACGGTGGGGACGGGATCGAAATCGCCAGGCTTGGTGCCACCAACAACGAAATCCTCGGCAATCTCATCGGCGTGGATGCCGGTGGATTGATCGACATGGGCAACACGGGGATGGGCGTGCTGATCAGCAATGCGCCCGGGAACACGGTCGGAGGGGAGAATCAGCCCGCACTCAACCTGATCCGAAGGAACGTCATCTCCGGAAACGAGCTCGATGGGATCCAGATCAGAGGGCCGACGGCTCGCGACAACAAGATCCTCGGCAACTACATCGGTCTCGACCAGACCGGCCGTTCCCTCCCGCAAGGGACCCCGGCCCTCCCGGCCGGCCAGCGCGACGGCGTCTTCATCAGCAGAGCGCCCGACAATACGGTCGGGGGCCCGACCGCCGGGTTCCGCAACGTCATAGCGGGCAACGCGGGCCGAGGCGTCACGATTTCCGGGTCGGACGCCTCCGGGAATACGGTTGTGGGGAACTACATCGGCACGGACGAGGCGGGTGTGCAGGCGATCGGCAACGGCGGTGCCGGCGTCTTGATCAATCAGGCGGACAGCAACAGGGTGGGCGCCGCGACCGCGCGCCCGGGTGAGGGTCCCGGGAATGTCATCTCCGGGAATTGGACCAGCCGCCGCCGAACCGCACCCTTCGCGAGCCCGGTGGGCGGGGCCGTCCACATCCAGGGCGATACGGCGCAGGGCAACCTGGTGCAGGGCAACTTGATCGGCCTCCAGTCCGACGGCACCTCCGCTCTCCCCAATCGATCCGCTGGGGTTCTGATCACGGGCAATGCGGCGCACAACTCCATCGGGGGGACCGCGGCGAACCTCGCCAACCGAATCGCTCACAACCTCCGCGGCGGCGTCATCGTCGAGTCGGGCATCGGCAACAGCATTCTGTCGAATTCCATGCGCGGCAACACGGTGGCCGCGATCGCGGGCGTGGTACCTCGGCCGCTCGGGATCGACCTGGTGCGCGACGGGCTCACCGCCAACGACCGGCTGGACCGGGATGGTGGCGCCAACGATCGACAGAACTTCCCGGAGGTGCTTTCGGACCGGCAGGGTGCGCCCCACGTCGACCTGAGGCTGCGCAGTCTGCCGAGCATGCTCTACGACGTACAGCTCTTCTCGAGTCGGACGGCCCATCCGACCGGGTTCGGCGAGGGCGATTCCCTCCTCGCCACCCAGCGGGTGACCACCGACGCCAACGGGCAGGCGGAATTCCGGATCGCGACTCCCTACGTGGCAGGCCAATTCCTGACCGCGACCGCAACCGACACGACCCGGAGCACGTCTGAGTTCGCCTGCGTGGCGGGCTCGATCGACTTGGACGTCGACAGTGACAACACCAGCAGCTTCGTGGCGACCGGGCCTCCAAACACGGCCAACTACGGTCCCGCGCGCAACACCGCCGAAGATCAGATGGAGAACGACACCCTCTTTCCCGGTCGCTTCGTGCTCGTCAATGACGGGGATGACGACGCCAACGGGATCGCCGACTGGCGCGACGGATTCGGGGCGGCCGCGAACGCCCAGGAGCGGGACTTCGTGCGCGTGACCCTCGAGATCGCCCGACCGGTCGACCTGGCACTGGCTCGCGTCCGGTT
The DNA here is from genome assembly GCA_036986155.1 of Gemmatimonadota bacterium. Classification (GTDB taxonomy): domain Bacteria; phylum Gemmatimonadota; class Gemmatimonadetes; order Longimicrobiales; family Gaopeijiaceae; genus JACZXQ01. The sequence continues at coordinate 14,815 of BTRA01000049.1, forward strand.
CTCGTATGCGAGGTCCGACCCCCGAGCGCCCGCCGGGGCCGGCGCGCCCCCAGCGGGGACGTTGCGCATCTGGACCCGGGCGGGGAATCGACTACGGCAGCCCGCTGCGGTCCCCGGGGGGCACTTCGTCGATACGCTGGCGGCCTACACCCCCGCCGACCTCGGCGTAGGCGCGAGTCGGGAGGCCGTACTCTGGGTCGAGGCCGTGCGTCCCAGCACGCGCCGCGGCGGAAACCAGATCATAGTGTCGATGGATCCCGATGGGCCCGCGGCCGCTTCGGCGGGGTTCGACTGTACCGACATCGCCCGTGTCTCGGCCGTGTCCTTGCAGACGCTGGCCGGCGTGGGTGCACCACCCGCCGCGAATCGACCCCTGCCGCTCGGTGAGGCCCACGGCGTCAGTAACTACGTGACCACCAACACACTCCCGGCCGCAGCAGTCTTTGCCGCCGGCAATGCGGACCCCGAGAACTTCAGGCTCGAGGTGATCGACCCGAATGCAGTCCCGGCGCGCGACTCCGTGCGAGTGGAGGTGATTCGCGGCAACCGCACGATCCGAGGGCCGTTCACGTATGGGCTCACGTCCAGGTTGGCGGATACACTGAGGACCATCTACATACGGCCCGTGTCCGACACCGTCGACGATGCCGTCCCGGTCCCTGCCGATCCGAGGCAACAAACCGTCTGGGTGTCGCTCGGCGACACGGTGCGGACCACCTACGTGCCTCTTGGAGGCAGCGTCCGCGGCCTGACGAAAGACCGCCTGGTCGCACGACCCGTCGCGGACAACAACAACACCCTGAACGAGCGGTTGCATGATATCCGTAGACTGAGATTGAACGTGATCGTGTTCCGGAACGCGGCGGGTACCGCCCCCGTGGCGACCCGGGCAGCCGTCGACAGCGCGATGGACGTCATAGGTGAGAGGATGGCGCAAGCCGGGATCCAGATCGACGTGAGAGGTGTGAACATGGGCGGAGCCGGAAGCCCCGGAGTCGCGCTTCCCGTGGGTGCAGGGATCGCCTGGGGTGACGGCTTCGATGCCGTCACAGCGGTGGTCGGTGGCGCACTTCATGCCGAAGAAGCGGCGATCTTCGCGCTCAAGGACGCGGACGTCAACTCGATCGATATCTTCTTCACGCCGGACCTCTCGGCGGCCGCGCAAGCCCTCGTCGGCGCGAGGGCCCGATCCTACCCGGCGTTCCTTGCGAGCCCGAACCCCAGCTTCCGAAACAACGTCGTGGCCACAGCTCACCGCGGCCCGTTGTCCCTCGGCCACGAAGTCATGCACATCCTGTTGAACGCCGGACATCGAGGCGGCGAGCCCGCGACCTCGTTGTTCAGGGGAGGCACTACCTTGAACATCGTGGGGGGTACCAAGCGTATCGGGCCCTATCCGGGCGCCGGCGTAGCGAATGCGGATGTGACCACCATCCGCAGGGTGGCGGAGATCCTACCATGAGGATTCGAGCGATGGAACGCATGAAGGTCCGAAGCCCGTGGGCGTGTCTGAGCGCTCTTCTCGTCATCGCCGCAAGCGCCTGCGCGTCAGCGGGAGGGGGCCCGGCAGTCCAAGCACTGAGCCAGAGGTATACCGTGCGCATCGAACGAGGCTTGACCAGCGCGGACATCTCCGACTCGGTGTTCGCGATGAACGCGCTCATGGCCGAATGGGACCCCGTGGGGAGCCCGATGCGGGACGTCCTCACGATCGTGGGCACCCCGACCGAGTCCACCCCGGACACCCTCCTCTACCGCTTCGATTCGGGATTCGGAGGCTGGGAGTGGATCTTCGCTCTGGCCTCCGACCGAGTGACGGGCGTGGAGAAGCGTTCCCTGGAGTGAGGGCGTTGACCCGACCGGGCTCGGGTCTACGTAATCTCGACCTCTCATCTACGTCGTTCGGCGTAGAGATCCTTGCCCTGCGGTGCTGCATCGTTGGTGCGACAAGCCCCATCGAGTCCGAGTGAGCCAGCACAGGAGTAGCGAGAATGAGCCTTCGCCTGATCTCCCCCGTTGCCGCCCTAGCTTTCGTAGCGATGTCGCTCCCGGCGTGCACCCGAACAATGGTGCTGTCGAGCACGTCCCCACAGTCGGATTACGATGAGGTCAACCGTGCGTTCGCCGGCCGTGACGCAAAGGTGCGAATCGGCGACGGACGTGGACGTGACTTCTACGGCGGCCTCTCGGCTATCCGCGACCTCAACATTCAACCCGACTCGGTACGATTCGAGTCGCCGTTTGATGGGCGAGTCGCCGTTCCCGCGGAGACCTTCGTCGTTGCGGAGTACCGCGACCGTACTCGAGGCGCGTTGGAGGGCGCGCTCTACGGTGGAATCGGGTTTTCAATAATCGCCGGGGCTGCTACGGTGGTTGCTGGTGGGAGCCGAAGAAGCGGGAATAGTTTTTTTGGGCCTTCCAGCTCCTCAGACGTGGGAGAGGCCTTTCTCGGTGGTGCCATCGCCGGTGCCATCACGGGCGTGATCGTCGGCGCGATCCGGACGTCTGGCATGAGGGTCCTGCGGGCGCCCAGCGGCCCGACCATTGGGTTCAAGGGCATTGCGGTCGCGCCCGTCACGGTGGGAGTTACGACGGACTCGGTGGACGTTGCCGCTCTGGCCGTGGCCCGTTGGGCCATCGTCGATGCCCTGAGGGAGAGCGATCGCTACAAGTTGGTGGCGTCCAAGCCCGACATGGAGCCCGGTGTTTTGAGGGTCGAGTGTCAGATCGACGATTTCGACAACGGCAACCTAGCAGCCCGGTCGCTCTCTCTCGGCACCGCCGGCAAGGCCCACTTGCACACCTCGTGCCGATTTCTGGACGCCGGAGACGACCGGCTCTACGCGATGGGCGCCTTCACGGCCGACACCGGAGGCAGAGCCTTCAGCGGATCCTCGGACCTCTTCGAGGAGATGGCTAGGGAAATCGCCCGCGACATCGCACTTTTTTTGGCGAGTAGGCCATAACGTGTGATACGTACAGGGAAACTCGACCCGGGGCGGTGTCGATCCGCAAGCTCACACTCTGCCTCCCTCAGCACGGATCCTATCCGCGAATCGCTCCAAAAGCCGTTTTCCTCCCATCTGTCTCTTGTCACGGATTCCCCAGACAGTTCCATTGGCGTCCCCCCCCCGCTTTCGTCGTAGGAGCATTTTCAAATTGCGAGTCACCTGTTGAGCGCACAGCACTTCAGAGATCGAGCGGAGGTCTTCTTCGGTCGGGAGGAGGATGTCGAGCACCTGCTGGGGCGGGTGGTCTCGCCTGGGCTTACGGCAATTGTGGGAAGGCCGAAGCTCGGAAAGACCTGGCTTCTGGAGGAGGTCGGACGACGTACCCAAGAAGACTCCATCGTCGGGTATTACGAATCGACTGGCCAGCGGTCGGACATGCTTCTTCGTGTCGTCTCGGACGCCTACGTGCGGTGGCTTTCATCCGACGGGTTCATCGCTCAGTCCCGATCTCTACGAGAGCGGCATCGTGGTGACTTGGTAGGGCGTGCCGGAATCGCTGTCGGGGCCATGCTAGAGGCGGTAGGGAGGATCGAGAAGGGGTCATCGAAACCGATCACCACGATCGTCGGTCGCACTCTCGACTCACTTACCCGAGGCGGTACCGACCTGAACACAGATGGCCTCCATCTGGAAGCATTTCAATACGAACACGCGCGTGATCTCGTCGTGCTCCTCGGACGGCTCTCAGGCAAGAAGGCCGTCTTGATTTGGGATGCTTGGGAACAGTCTCCGTCCGTCGAAGTCGAACACGAACTCCTGTCTCGGTTCCTCGACCGAGTAGACGAATGGGGGGCCGGGTGTCACTTCCTGGTTGGCCTGAGGCCTGATCACCCAGCATTTCATCTTGTCGCCGATCTAGAGGGGCAGAGCCCCGCAGCGAAGATGTACGAGCTTGGCCTGATGAATCTTGATGACGTCGAAGAGCGGAAGAGAATGCTCTCCTGGGTCCGTACGAACGTGCCGGCGACGCGTACGCTCGACGACGGTTTCCTGGTTAGCCAGGTGTCGGGGTTCCCCGGTGTCCTGCACCGATGGAGTGCCGAGAGTGCACGGAGAGAGTTGGGCTCCCGGGAAGATCTTATCGAAGAGGCGGAGAATGCCCAAGAATACCGCTACCGGGACCTAGATGACATCCTCACCAACGGCGACCTCAGTCCCGAAGCCCGCACACTCGCCCTACGATTAATCCTACTCCCCCGTATGACCGAGGAGGTGTGGCTCGACTTAAAGCCTCGGATTCTCCAGGGGTTGCCGACTACAGCCTTGGAGGAGCTTCGTCTCTGTACACTCCTGATTCCTGAGATCTCGCCTACCCTTGGACACGAGACTAGGCATGAATCCGCGCTCCGTCTTGTCGGTGGCGATGCCTCGCTCGGGTCCCTTCTGTCCAAAGAGGCAGAGTCGTTGATACACGACTTCTCGCAGGGAGCGCGAAGTGTTGGTGAAGATGACTTCGCCCTCTTGATAGTGTCCATTGTCGCGATCTCGACACGGGCAAGGCGCTCAACGGGCGTGCCACTTTCGCCGGGCGCTGAGCTACTGACCACCTGCTGTAGGCTCTTGCTCAGGGGGGATGAGGAGGGAGCCCCCCTCGGGTCCTCACTAGCGGCTGATCTGACATCTATGCGGCGCGATAGCATCCCTAATTGTCCTATCCTTGCCATGGGTATCGTGAATGCGATGGTGGGACTCACGGACAGTGAGTTGTTCGAAGAATGTGACGCCCTAATGGATGAACTGAGGGCACTCCAGCAATCGAATCCGGATGACGCGCAGGTGCGAGCGCCGCTTGCCAAGGGCCTCTTCAACGCACTCAACGATGCGCAGCAGGAGGACGATCCAGCGTGGCGAGATTCGTTGCTCGATGAACTGAGGGCACTCCAGCAATCGAATCCGGACGACGCTCGGGTACGAGCGCAGCTCGCCAAGGGCCTCTTCAACACACTCGATGATGCGAAGCAGGAGGACGATCTAGCGCGGCGGGATTCGTTGCTCGATGAACTGAGGGCACTCCAGCAATCGAATCCGGATGACGCGCAGGTACGAGGGCTGCTTGCCGTTGGCCTCTTCAACACGCTCGACGATGCGCAGCAGGAGGGCGATCTAGCGCGGCGGGATTCGTTGCTCGATGAACTGAGGGCACTCCGGCAATCGAATCCGGACGACGGGCAGGTACGAGAGCAGCTTGCCGTTGGCCTCTTCAACACACTCATCGATGCGAAGCAGGAGGACGATCTAGCGCGGCGGGATTCGTTGCTCGATGAACTGAGGGCACTCCAGCAATCGAATCCGGATGACGCGCCGGTGCGAGAGCAGCTTGCCATGGGCCTCTTCAACACACTCAACGATGCGAAGCAGGAGGACGATCTAGCGCGGCGAGATTCGTTGCTCGATGAACTGAGGGCACTCCAGCAATCGAATCCGGATGACGCGCAGGTACGAGGGCTGCTTGCCGTTGGCCTCTTCAACACACTCAACGATGCGAAGCGGGA
>BTRA01000050.1:0-20273 GCA_036986155.1 Gemmatimonadota bacterium
CTCGAGGGCCGCAACGAGCATCGGCACGAGAATGAAGTTGGACCGCTCGCCCACGTCGTAACGGATCGCGCCGGCCTGATAGGCGTCCTGGTAGTCCACGAGGTGCTGGAAACGCTCGCTACCCTCGCGCCCGATCCATGTCTCCTCGAGGGGCGTACCATCGTCGAAGCGAGGCCCGAAGTAGGCCAGCCCGATGGAGTACGGGCCGAGCAGCCACTTGTAGGCCGCCACGATGAGCGCATCGGGCTGTAGCTCACCCACATCGAAGGGTAACGCTCCCACGGACTGGGTCGCATCGACGATCAGAGCCGCGCCGACCTCGCGGGCCCGCTGCCCAATGGCCTTCAGGTCGAAGAGCGTCCCGTCCGTCCAGTGCACGTGGGGTACGGCCACGACCGCGGTGTCGCCGTCGATGGCCTCCAGGATGCGCTCGTTCCACACTCGGCCTCTGTCGCCTTCCTCGGGCGGGGCGACCGTCCGTATCTCCGCTCCGGATTCGGTGGCGCGGCGGCGCCAGGCGTAGACGTTACCGGGGAACTGCTCGTGCAACAGCACGAGGTTTTGCCCGGCGCGGGCCTCCACATTCTTGGCTGCGACGGCGACTCCATACGAGGCGGCAGGCACGATGGCCACGCGGTTGGGATCATCCGCGCCGACGAGGTGAGCGAACAGCCTACGGGCCTCGTCGCTTTCCTCGAAGAAATCGGCGGGCGTCGTACCGGCCGGGTAGCGCTTCTTGGCTATTCCGTCGGTGCCTGCCGCCTCCACGGTCCTTGGAAGCGGAGACATATAGGCGCAGTTCAGGTAGTGGACGTCGGGCGGAAGAGAGAACGCGTCGCGCTGGCAGGTGATCAATCAGAGCCCCAGCCAGTAGTTGACCTTGAGAATGAAGCGGTCGTCCGAGGGCGCGTCGAACAGCGCCCCGATGTCGCGCCCCAGGTCGAAGTCGCCGATGTCCGCGCGGCCGAGCTGGCGCCGCTGCCACACCAAGAAGATCGTCGAGCCCGGACGATACTGCCACCGGAGCACCGCGTTGCCCACGAGCGAACGCTGGACGAAATCGCGGTCCGAGAACGAGGCGTCCGCCACACCGTCTCCATCGAAGTCCACGTTCTGCGTGTCACCGTCCCGGCAGATCTTGCCGCCCCGGCAGAGCACGTCCTGGCCCGACGCCGAGAACGTTCCGGCCTGAAACGTCTCGAAGTCGAACGTCTCCGGCGCGAGTAGTTGTTTGTACGCCACGTAGTCGACCGATGAGATGAGCGGCTGAGCGAACAGCTGGAGCGTCAAATCCGGAGTGAGCGACACGTCGAGCCGGGTCTCCATGGAGAACGCCTTGCGGTTGAGGTCGGCGAAGATGTACCGCCGGCCGAACGTGGGCTCGAACGGGAGAACGTCCGTGGAGGTCACATACTGCCCCCCGTCCGTCTGGGTCGCGAATGTCGGCTTGACGCTCAATACGAACCGCGGGGATGGCCGCACGGTGATGTCGAGCCCCGTCCTGAGTTGGTTGCCGACCGCCTTGCGTCCGCGCTTCACGTTCACGTTGGCGCCCACGCTGAACCGGGCCCGCCGGTCCGTGTTCAGGCGGATCTCAGCCGAGGTGTTTCCAGGAGCGGACGTCAGCGGCCCGCCGCGTGTGGCGGTGCGGTTGACCAGGTCGGGCCGGTAGGACGCATTCAGGTTCAACGTCCAATAGTTCAAGAACTCGAACCGGTTGCGAACGGAGAACGAACCGCTCACGTGGGCCCGGCTCCAGCTTCGGAGCGACCAGACGTCGTCCAATGCCTCGTGCATCCAGTTCTGGAAGGTGAAGAAGGTGAGATTGTAGCTCCGAAACAAGCTGCCGGGCTCGATTTCCTGGTATGTAACCCGCGCCCCTGCGTCGAGGCGCTCCAGGTCGCGCGAAAATCCCAGGTCGTTGATCTCGAAGCCGTTGGACACCTCTGCCGCCCAGACGGAGCCCGTCCAGTGACGCCCTCTCCGCCGTGCGAACTCCAGGCGCCAGTTGCGACCGATCATCGACGTGGCGGTCGGGTCGAGTTGGAGCCGCGTGGCATCGGGCCGTTGGAAGTAGTGATTGCTGGACCGCTGGAGCCGCGTAATGGCTGTCGAGTCACCCTGCACCCAGCTGCCGGCGAAGAACCCGTTGAGGGCCCACTCCCGGTCGCCCCATTGGAACTCGAAGTCGACGCCCGCGTTGAATGAGTTGGACGTAAGGAAATCGAAGGAGCCGTCCCCGGGAAGATCGCGCTGGAGAGCCGTGACGATCGCACCGATCTGCGACGCACCACCACCGAGGTCCTGCGTCACACGCACGACGCCGAAGCGCGCCTGTGGCTCGACCAGGAAGCGTTCCCGCCTGGCTTCGTCCTTGAAATATGCCACTCCGCTCTCGGCCTGAGTGACCGCCCCGAGGATGCCGACGGACAGTCCACTCGACGTCCGCCCCGCTATCTTCGCGGCCCCCAGTATGGTGGCGGCGACGGGTATGTCTGTGAAGTCGGCCCCGCTCGGCGGTCCACCCCGTGGCGCTCGGCCCACCCGGCGGCTGTAGAAGAGCTGATTCTGGCGTCCGGATAACTTGAAGTCGAACACACGAGCGTCCGACACGAAGAACGGCCGCCGCTCCTGGAAGAACGTCTCGAAGGCCGTAAGGTTGATCACGGCCGGGTCGGCTTCGACCTGTCCGAAGTCGGGATTGATGGTCGCGTCGAGGGTGAAGTTCGCCGAAAGCCCATAGCTCAACTCGAGCCCCATGCGCGCCGTCACCTCGGAACCATCGAAGAACGGGTCGCCATCCTCGGATGGAGCCACGCGCGAGTCGCTCAGCACGTAGGGGCGAACCTCCATGCGGCGGGCGTTCTGTCGAGCCTCGACGCCCCGGAGAGTGCCGAACTGGCTGACCGTACCCCGTTGAAGCCGAGACAGAAGCGCGAAGAATGTGCGCTCGTTGTGGCGCAGCTGTCGGCGACCGAAGTTGACACCCCAGGTCTGCAACGAGTCGGTAGCCTCGTACCGGATTTGCGAGAGGGGAATGCGGATCTCGACGGTCCATCCTCCGTCGTCCAGAGTCACCTCCGACTCCCACACCGCGTTCCAGGCCCGGTCCTGTTCCCGGTCGTTGAAGAGGTAGCCGTCCGTTTGCACGTTGGCGGCGCTGACTCGGAATACGTAGCCCGTGCGCCGGTCCAGGTTCGGATCGAAGGCCACCTCGAAGAAGTCGTACTGACCCTCGGCGTCCCGTCGAACGAGTTGGGCCGCGATGGAGGCGGCGTCACTGTCCAGCATGCGTGCGCCGACGTAGATCGCCTTGGGACCGAATAGCACGCGGACCCGAGTGTCTTCAATGGCCGGGTTTCCTTCGACCGGGGATTGTTGGACGAAGCCGCTGGCAACCTCGGCGTTCAGCCAGGCCGCTTCGTTCATCCGACCGTCGATCCGAATCTCACCGACCACCGTGCCCGCGGCGACCTCGGCGGAGGGCGAGGCGACCCGGACCGGCACATCAGCGTGGCTTCCAGCCAACCCTTGGGCCCTGAGCGTAGCCGGCCCCAGCGCGAGGATCAGCGGTACTATCCAAGCTCGACCTCTCATCCGGCTCCCCGTCTATACATACGCATGCCCACCCCTAACCTCGCCGGGGTGGGCTTGTTTCGATAATTAAGACACGCTTCCGGTGAAAAGCGCTCAGCGGCCCGACCGGCTTTCTTGCCGACCCCGCCGCGGGATCAGCCTCCGAAGATGCCGAAGATCAAGGCCATGGCTACAGGGATCGCCATGACGATGGCGATAGCGCTCCCTACGGTCCGCTTGGGTTCCAATACCGCAACGCCGATCCCCACGACAGCCCATGACCAGAGGCCGAAGAGGTCGAGGAGCCGCAGAGCCCGCGCCGGGTATCCATCCTCCAAGAAGGGCATGAACGTGCCGACGCTCAGCAGCATCGACGCATCCTGGGCGGAGATGCGCAGCGGGAGAACGGCCAGAGCCCCGACCGCCGAGATCAGGAACGCGTGGGCGAGCACGGCGAGGTACTGCCGGTACGTGCCGCGGTCACCGAGACCGAACGAGAAGATGAGGGTGACCAAGCCCGCCATGATGGCTGCGATGACCCACCAGAATACGAAGCCCGCCACCGCGCCACCGATTCTGAAAAAGCCGGCCATCCTCTCCAGGTTGTCGGGAACCTCCCCTCCCGACTCGAGCAACCTCTGGCGCATCGACACCTCGAAGATCTCGGTGGGAAGCAGGATGGCGCTCAGCACTGTTAGAATCGACCCGAGAGCAACGGCACCCACCCAGGCTGGATGGCTCCTCAGACCGGCCATGAGGTCGCTGGGCGCGAAGAACACATTCAGCGCCCGAACGGGGAGGGATGGTAGCTGGGGAGCCTCGGACTCGTCGACCGGATCGACTCCATTCATCGCCTCGGGCTGGTTCATTGGGCCTCCCTCGAGTGATCTTCCTGTCCATTCGTGACCCGGATTCCCGCGCCACCACCCTACGTTTACACTACTTCCTACTCTACGCAATTCTTCTCGCCATCGTCCTCGGGAACGCCGAAGGCCTTGGCCGTACCTTGTCTTCCAGGTTATTCTGAGGGTTCTTGGTACTTGGATATCGAATCGTCCAACCAGCGTGTACGGAGAGCAGGGATGAGTTTACGCACGAACCCCGATCGCATTCTCGAGAATATCGATCGGGCTCGAAGCCGCCAGGAGGAGGGGCTGTTAGCCGGTCAGGACCGGCAGGCCATCGGACGGGAACTCGAGACCGAGTTGCCCGACGTCGATGCGACGAACCCCGAGCGGCTACGGCGGATTTTTGCCATTGTCGAACGGAGCTACGTCGCGGCAGCCCAGAATCAGGAACTCGGAAAGCTCGCCGGAAGGTTTCGCGCTGTGGGGGACATTCCTGACCATCATGCGCTCGGAGACGTCTCGATTTCCATCCAGTACATCGACTCCGCCCGTCCGGACGACCTCGGCATGGCGCCGTTCGAGATCCTGCCCGCCTCGCTGATCGAAGCGAAGAGAGAGACCAAGACGAGCCGTCCCGACGTCAACGCGATGAAGGTGCTCCGCCGTCACCTCAGGGATGGAGTGCTCGCCGCCTACAAGAAGGTGGAGCCCCGGGTTCGAGACGCACTGCGTGACCGTGCGGACATGGGCCACGTGGCGGTCCAGGTCACCATGGATGTGCGCTCGGCTGTCCCCACCATCCTCGAGGCGCTCGATGCCGACCTCGACCCGGTGGACACCGACTAGAAGGCCATGGGCGGGCGCCCCGAGATTCGCCGGGTTCTTCTCGGACTCCTCATCGCGCTCGTCGCCCTCCTCGTCATCGGCGACCTTCTCAGGGTCGATTCCTTTCTTCGATCGTTGCTCACTTTCTCAGAACCCCCCGGCGCCCGCGTTCCGAGGATCATCGAGAAGCTCCCTAGGTGGGGACGCTGATCCCATGTGTGTGAGAGCCGTCGAGGGTGGAGTCGAGATTTCAGTGCGAGCGCAGCCGCGCGCAAGCCGAAGCGAGGTCGTGGGAGCGCATGGGGACCAGGTCAAGATCCGCATCGCGGCGGCGCCCGTGGATGGGGCGGCCAACGCCGAGCTCATCAAACTGCTGGCCAAGGTCCTCGGCGTGAGCCGGTCGGCGCTCCACGTCGTGAGGGGCGAGGGCAGCCGCTCGAAGGTGGTGCGGGCCAACGGGATCGCGGTAGCGCGGGCGCGGGCTGCCCTCGAACTCTAGGCCGGTGTCCCGCGCCCGTGAACAGACCCTGACCCAGCCCCCCATGGCCGTGCCCAGCCGGCGTCGCCAGCCTGCTTCATGGTACAGAGCGCGAAGGCACTCGGACGGCTGCTTGTCGATGCGGGCTCCATCACCGAGACGGTGTTGGAATCCGCTCTCCGCGAGCAGGGGAAAGGTGGGCATCGGTTGGGGGAGATCCTGATCCGAAGAGGCCTCACGGACGATCGGCACATCGCTCGTGGCCTGGCGACTCAACTGAGCCTCGCCTACGTAGAGCCGCCTCTCTCTCCCCAACCCGCTGCGTTGGCCCTCATCGGACCCGAGCTCGCCCGCAAGCGTACCGTTCTGCCGCTAACGGTCACTCCGAAGGTGCTCCGGCTGGCCATGGCCGACCCGTTGGACGTCGAGGCCTTGGGCGAGCTCGGTTTCCGTTGCGGCCGCCGCATCGAGCCCGCGGTCGCAGCGCGGACCGCGATACTCGACGGACTGGCGCGAGCCTACTCCGACGAGCTGGCCACACTCGTCGGATCGCTACCCCGGTTCCTCGATCCATCGGAGAGCCGCGAGGCACTCGAGGCCGCGGCGGCGGCGGCCCCGGTCGTGCGCGTGGTGGACCACGTCCTCACGACCGCCGCCGAAGAAGGTGCGAGCGATGTCCATATCGAGGCGGGTGCGCACGGTTTGGAGGTGCGCTTCCGCGTCGACGGTGTCCTGCGCAAGCGGCTCACCTTGCCGGCCGCCAGCCATGGCCCGGTCGTGTCGCGCATAAAGGTCATGGCGGACATGGACATTTCGGTGAAGCGACGCCCGCAAGATGGCGGGCTCACGTTCCGTCCCGGGGGCGTGGAGCTCCGACTACGGGTATCGACGCTGCCGGTGGAGGGAGGCGAGAAGGTGGTGGTGCGCATCCTCGACCCGTCCGGAGCCCCGCGCACGCTCGACGCCCTCGGCCTCTCCGATGGAGATGCCCAGGCCCTCAGACAGCTCGGGTCGGCCGGCCAGGGTGTCATCCTGGCCGCGGGGCCCACGGGAAGCGGCAAGAGTAGCAGCCTGTTTGCTGCTCTGGCCGAATTGAACCAGGAGGGCCTCAACATCGTGACGCTCGAGGATCCGGTCGAGTACACGCTGCCGGGAGTCAATCAGGTGCAGGTCAGCCCCCGCGCTGGACTCACCTTTCCGTCCGCTCTCCGGGCGATTCTGCGTCAGGACCCCGATGTCGTTATGGTCGGAGAAATCCGTGACCGGGAAACCGCCGAGATCGCAATGACGGCCGCCGTCACTGGTCACTTGGTGATGTCGAGTATCCACACCATCGACGCGCCAGGAGCAATCGCCCGGTTACTCGACATGGGAGTGCCTCCCTTCCTCGTCGCGGGAGGGCTCACCGGCGTGGTCTCCCAGCGGCTGCTGCGACGGGTCTGCCGCGCGTGCCGCGGGCACGATCACGAATCCTGCCACGCGTGTGTCGATGGCTTCCGTGGGCGCACCGGCGTATTCCAGGTACTCACGATCGATGACGCCATGCGGGAAGAGATCATTCATGGCGCATCCCTCTCGACGCTGCGCCGGTTGGCTCGCGCCCGGGGCATGGTCACTCTCGCCGAGGACGCTCGCCGTCAAGTGGCGGAGGGCATGACCACCCCTCACGAAGTCGCACGCGTGATCCATGGCGACCCGGGAGCAACCCTTCCGTGCACCGCCTGCGGAATGGACGTGCCGAGTGATGCCATGGCATGCCCGCGCTGTGGCAAGCGGCGCCGGAAGGTGTGCCCATGCGGGCGTTGGACTCAGCGCGGGTGGCGCTACTGTCCGTGGTGCCTGCGAGCTATTCGGACCTGAGAACCGCGGCAGGCCGGCTAGGCGGCGCCCCCCGCTACTTCGCGGAGCAGTCTCTCGACTGGGTCACCGCAACCTGGCCAGAAATATCGATCCGAGATCCGGTTCAGGGCGATGCGCACCCCGGCGAACTGCCTGGCCACGGCCATGAGCACACGGTTGATCCCAAAGCGCTCGGCCTCCGCCGAGTCGGCGGCCATGCTGTACCCGCTGGCCCCCACGCCTTCGTAGTAGGAAAGCGGCGGCGCCCCGCGACGACGCAGCCTTGCCGCAACGTAGTGAGGAAAGAGCCCGCTCATCCAAAGCGAGTAGTCGCCCAGGTGCACTCTGAGGAGGAATCGCTCACGTGCGCCGGCGGACTCCAACTCCGCCATGAGGTCCACCACGTAATTGAACTCTCGTCCACTCCCATCACCGATTCGGTAGGCCCGCCGATGGCCTCCAAATGCGACCAACATGGACGCCACGTAGTCTGCAATCTCCGGCTCGTCGATACCTCCCTCGAGCAGCGCTTGGCGTACGAGCACGTAGAATATCAATGTCGGTGCTGCGGTCACTTGGGGGTCATTGAGCAGGGCGTTCAGGACGCGCGGATCATCCAGAAGGCTGTGGATTCCGTGCTCCATCAAGCGGGCATGGGCTCGCTCACGCAACTCCGGGTCGTGCCTCCCGAGAAGCTCGACCAGGTGCAGCGCATCGCTTCGCCGGAAGGTCGCCCTTATTGCCGGAAGGATCATTGAACAGCTCCTTTCGCCCCGGAACGCCGGCCTCCGTGCCGGCTGCTCCCGTAGTTCACCTAGGAACCTGGGGATGATCCTACACCGCTGGATGGCGGCCTGTTCACTCGGAAACTCGAGAGGCCTACCCGAAACGCTACTCGAAAACCGCCGATCTGACGGTGATCGTGGCCATTCTTTCGAGGTCTGGCTCGACTCCGATACCCACTCCCTCGGGTACCTGCATGGCGCCGTCGGACAGTTCGAATTCGGGTGTCACGATGTCCTGCTCCCAGTAGCGTCGGCTTTCGGAAATGTCCCCGGGAAGCGTGAACCCCGGCAGAGACGCGAGCGCCAGATTGTGGGCTCGACCCACACCCGACTCCAACATGCCACCACACCACACGGGCATGCCCGCCGCTCGGCAGAAGTCATGGATCCGTACGGATTCGCGGAAGCCCCCCACCCGGCCCGGTTTGATGTTGATGATTTTGCAAGCCTGCAGATGGGCGGCGAGCCGGACGTCTCCGAGGCACCGAATCGACTCGTCCAAGCAGATCGGCGTGCTCATGCGATCCTGGAGCCGTGCATGCTCGAGGTAATCGTCGTGGGCCAGCGGCTGCTCGATCATCATGAGGCCCAGGTCGTCGAGCTCCGCTAATCGTGGCGCATCGTCCAACGTGTACGCCGAGTTCGCGTCTGCCATCAGCGGGGCCTCGGGAAAGCGCTCCCTCACCCGAGCGAGCATCTCGATATCCCTTCCTGGCTTGATCTTCAACTTGATCTTGGCGTAGCCCTCGCCCAGATGGCGCTCGACCTTGCGGAGGAGCGCGTCGTCAGTGGGTTGGAGGCCGATGCTCACACCCACCGGCAGAGCCTTCACAGAGCCGCCAATCGCCTCGGCTAGCGGGATATCATTCAGCTTGGCCCATAGATCCCATGCGGCCATCTCCACGCCCGCCAGGGCCATGCGGTGGCCCCGGATCCACTCGACCGGACCCAGAACATCCGAGGGCTCGGTGGCGTCGATCCCTACCACCGTCGGCAACACGAAGTCTGTCAGGACGTGCCAGGCGGTCTCCGTCGTCTCGTAGGAGTAGTTCGGTGATTCGGACTGAACGCACTCTCCCCATCCCGTGAGTCCGTCGGAGTGGAGCGACACGAGCACGATGCGGCGGGTCTCACTCCAGCCACTCGAGATTTCGAAGCGCTCGCGGAGGCGCAGCCTCAGCTCCCGGAGTTCGATTCGCTGGATTCTCACCTATTCAATCCCCCTCGTCTACCAGCAGATACTCGGAGTGCCGTTCCCGCCTGTAGAGCTCGTGCACTTGGTAACCTCGCTCCAGATACGTGAGGAGCGCCGCTCGTGTGGCGTGCCGCCACTCCACTGCGGCATCGGCAGAGCGGGCCTTGACCGCCTGGATCGAGGCTGGGATCGGCACCAATACCGCCCGAGCCTCCAAGTCTAGGTCGGACTCGCCCGGGAGCAGTTCGTCTTGGTCGCTACGTACGCGAAAAACCGGTACCGCGTCGCGGTCGGCCTCCGGCGCCGGACCGTGGTGACCAGCCACGCGGTGTGCGACCCGGTCGGTGCCGATCAGCCAGAGTGCGATCAATCGGTCGGTGCCGATCCCCTGGTGTAGGGGAGAGGTCGTGTCCCCGTACATGTCCTCGGCATACTCGCGCACGATGACCCCTAGCTTCGAAAAATTCACATGGGCGTTGCGGGACTCGAGAGGATCGAACGTCCAGTACACCGTCTCGACGCCAATGCCCAGGAGCTGCTCGCGCTGGTACGCTTTGAGACGTGGGCCCAGGCCAGCGCCTTCGAGGCCCGACCGCACCGCAAGCATGTCGGACCAGTGCACCGTCCGGCCATTCTCCAATCCCGTCATGCCGTAGACGAAGCCCCCGAGTTCACCTGCCTCGTCGTACGCACCCGCCGCGACGCCACCCAGCCGTTGCGACACCTTGAGGATGGCCACCGGTACGGTCTCGGAGAACCCGGGGCCCCAGATGGCTTCCTGAAGACTCACACACTGTTTGAAGTCCGAGATCGACTTCATCGGACGGATCACGAATTGGGTCATGGGGTCTCTGGCCTGTCGCCGGATCCTTCCCTCGCTTGGCCGGGTGTCTCGACGTAGAGTGCGCGAAGTTACAGCCAACGGGAATGACGCAGCCAGGGCTGACGATCCCCAGAGGAGATACTCTCGAATGTCACATCGCAGGGTCACCCCCACCGGACCTCCTCTTTTTCGCTGGTTGGTAAGGGCCCCGGCGCTCGCAGCGGCAGCGATTACCGTTGCCGGATGTACGTCGGAGGAGGCTCCCCAGGTATACACTTCGACGAAGGCAGAACTCGTCCGCCACACCGTGGACTCGGATGGTCATCCCATGGCCGTCTGGGAGAAGAGTGGAGAGAAGCCGACGGGTGTAGTGCTTCTCCTCCACGGTCGGACGTGGAGCACCTTGCCCGACTTCGACCTCCAAGTCGAGGGCGAGGACCTTTCCCTCATGGACGGCCTCGTTGAGAAGGGCTACGCCACCTATGGACTGGATATGCGCGGATACGGGCAGACGCCGAGAGACGTCACCGGGTGGCTCGATGCCGATCGGGCGGCTCTCGACCTCGCGAATGTACTGGGGTGGGTTCGCAGCCGGCACCCCGGTCTGGACCGACCAACCCTCGTCGGATGGTCCCTGGGGTCGATGGTATCGCAGTTGATGGTGCAGCGGCGGCCGGAGCTGGTTTCAGGGGTCGTATTCTTCGGGTACCCGGTGACGCCCGGGCGGCAGTTCGCCGAGCAAGAGGACCCGGCCGAACCGCCGCGTGAGGCTACTACGGCGGAGGCGGCCGCCAGTGATTTCATCGCGCCGAACGCCATCAGTCAGCGCGCCATCGACGCCTACGTGGCCGCTTCCCTCGCCGCCGACCCGGTTCGGGTGGACTGGCGGAGGGCGTACCAGTGGAACGCACTCGATCCGGCGAAAGTCATTGTGCGCACACTCCTTCTCCAGGGCGAGTTGGACCCATTCGCCCAGACCGAGGATCAAGCCGCCTTTTTCACCGAACTCGGCACCGCCGACCGTGAGTGGGTCACACTTCCGGGGGGTGACCACGCGGCCCACCTGGAGGCGCCCCGTGCCATGTTCATCAGCGCGTTGGTCGGTTTCATCGAGCGCCCCCACCCGTGAGAAGGGCGTTGCCGAGTCGCTCGATCGCCAGAAAGCCTTCGGTGCCGAGCACGTGGCGCGTCTCGGCCTGGGCGGCGCGCCAGGCTGGCAGCGCATCGCGAAGTAACTGACGGCCGAGGTCGGTGACCTCTACGATCCGCTCGCCCGTATTCGGGTTCAGCCGCGCCTCGATCCATCCGCGCTCCCGCATGACCTTGAGGTTGCGGCTTACCGTGGACCGGTCCATGGCCAGGTGTCGGTGCACGTCCGCCCTGGAGATTCCGCTCCGATAGGCGAGAAGAGCCAGCGTGGTGAGCTGTCCGCCCTTCACTCCGCACTCCCTCAGGGCGGTGTCGTAGATCCCGCTCACCACGCGCGCCAGCAGGCGGACACGGCCGCATCCGCAGTGCCTGAGAATCTCGAGCGCGTCCTCTTCGCGAGGGTTGGGTGCTCCGAACATTGAGTGTATATACACGTACTTGTATATGCAGCGCAAGGGCGTTCTCGTGCAAGATCACTCGGATTCCTCCCTTCGGTGCCGCTTCCGGCGAGACCCTCGGGGAATCCATCACCGTTATCATGCGATCGGAGGGAGGAGCGCTCGGCGCGAACCCCTCCGGAGAGCCCCGCACGCCCCGAGTCCCCACCTTGTTCAGCCATAGCAGCCGGGTGCACATTGAATCATGCACCCACTTTTGCGCGCGGACGTCTTCCTGACCCGCACCCGAAGCTCCAAACAAACCTGCGAGCCAAGCCCATGACATTGGATCGTGGGGGTGGGCCGCATATCCCGGTCGACGTCGTCCAACGGCTTGTCGGCGCTCTGCAGGCTGGCCCAGTCCTAGGGCGAGAATCCACCGAGTACGAACAGGTCCTGGCCGACCTGCAGGCGCTCTTCGCGGAGGCCTGGAAGCACGTGCCCAGCCTCTACCTTACGATCCGCGCCGACGGGATCGACTTTCGCGGCCTGCTTTTCTCGACATCCGAGGCCAACACCCTCGCCACCCTCCTCCACAAGGACGGGCTTCGGTCACTCAAGTTCAGGGCTGGGGCAGAAAGAGAGGAAGTCGAGCGGCTTCTAGGCGTCATCAGGCGGGCACGGGTGCTGACTGATGATGATGTCGACGACCTCGTCACCATACTGTGGAACGAGGACTTCGAGTTCATCAGCTACGAAGTGGACCAAGCTCGCCCCGAGCCGTCCGCGATCACCCGGCCCGAGGCGCCGGACGTGACCGCCGGTGCCGACGAGGTACGTGAGCACGTCCACGAGGACGTGCAGAAGCCTCGGCCCAAGGGAATCGTGGATCTGGAGGCCTTCGACTCCACGCTCTACTTCCTGGATACGAGCGAGATCGAGGATCTCAAGGCGGACATACATCGGGAGTACGAGCAGGATCTCGCTGAGAATGTGCTCTCCATGCTTCTTGACGTCTTCGAGTTACAGAATGATGCCACGACGCGCATGGAGGTCGTGGCCACCCTCGAAGAGTTACTCCTGTACCTCTTGAGCACGGGGGACTTCCGCTCGGTTGCGTTCCTCCTCAAGGAGGCCCACATCGCCGCTGGACGCGCGAGGGCGGTGGGTGCGAAGGAGCGGCGGGCCCTCGAGGACCTAGCCGCCCGCATATCGCGCCCGGAAGCCCTCTCCCAGCTCCTGCATGCGCTCGACGGTGCTGGAGCGAACGCCGACGAGGCTGACCTTGTCCTGTTGTTCAACCAGCTTCGCCCGGAAGCGCTCGGGACGATGATCAAGTGGGTCGGACGGGTCTTGGACGACGACACACGCAGCCTATTCCGGGCGGCTCTCGATGAGATGGCGGGTGCACACCCGCGTCAGGTGCGCAAGGCTCTTATCTCGGAGGAGAGAGCCGTCATCATGGGAGCCCTCGAGCTGGTGGCTCGGTTGCGTTTGAAGGAGGTGGGGGACGACGTGGCGTCACTGGTCAATCATCCCGACATCGGGGTGCGGGCCTCGGTCGTTCGAGCCCTGTCCGGGATCGCTACGCCCAAGTCGATGCGGGCCATGCTGGCGCTGCTGGAGGATCCCGATCCCGACGTTCGCATCGCGGCGATGCACGGCGTGGCTAGCCGTCGATATGCGGGCGCGCTCCCCATGCTCCAGCAGTTGGTCCTCGCAAAGGATCTGGAGGCCAAGGACTTGAGCGAAAAGCGGGCCATTTTCGAAACGTACGGAGTGCTCGGCGGCGCGGGATGTGTCGATTCACTCGCTTCCCTTCTCATCGGCAAAGGGTTCACGCGGCGGTGTTCCGACACCGACATTCGGGCTTGCGCGGCCATGGCCCTTGGAAAGGTCGGCGGCCGGGAGGCACGGGTGGTTCTGAAGAAGGCGGGAAGTGACAAGGACCCCCTGGTCCGCACCGCAGTGTCGGGAGCACTGCAAGACAGTGGCTGAGGCGATGCCGGAGGAGCGGGCGAGCCGTTTTCTCGTGGCCTTCCACCTAGCCCTTCAATCGCTCAAGTCACATGCGATCGAGAACGCACAGGTGCGGAGGGCCTTGGACGGACTCGCCAAGAGCGCAAACGCGATCCTCGAGAGTGATGGCCGACTCGTAGCGCGGGTCGCCGGAGAGCTCCTGTATGTGAACTCCGCGCCCGTGCATCTCGACGTCGGAAACTTCGCCTCACTCGGGCATGTTCTGAGCACGCTCCAGCTCGCGGGTGTGGGAATCATCCGTGTGCAGAAGCCGGCAGACAGCCACGAGTGGAAGGTGCTTGTCGCGCAGATCCTCAAGTACTCGGCCGAAGAGGCCGGCCCCGAAGGGCAATTGGAAATGCAGCGGCGGTTGGGCGACCTGGGCGTCGACCGGATCGTGGTCGAACCGCCGGTGGATAAGGACGTCGCCTTCGCGGACGCCCTTCAGCGCCGCGAATCAGCGAAGCGCACCTACCAACGGTCGGTGTCCGTTACGAAGGACTTATTCAGCAGCGCCCGCATGGGCCGTAGTGGGCAGGTGAAGGAGATCAAGCACGCCCTCCAGAACATCGTCGATCAAGTGCTCAAGAACGAAGTGTCCCTGGTCGGGCTCACCACCCTACGCGACTACGACGACTACACCTTCATCCACTCGGTCAACGTCTGCATCTTCAGTGTGGCCCTCGGGCGGAGGTTGGGCCTCACACGGCCCCAACTCTTCGACCTGGGGTTGGCCGCAATGCTCCATGATGTCGGCATGAGTTGGGTGCCGGTCGAAATCCTCGACAAGCAGGACAAACTCACCGAGGAGGAGCGACGCCAGATGGAGGCGCATACATGGCGTGGGGCGCTCAGCATCTTCAAGCTGCGTGACTACGGGGGCATCCCCTTCAGGGCGATGATCGCCGCGTACGAGCACCACATGAAGCCCGACCTCGGCGGTTACCCCAAGAGTGTCCGATCGAGAAAGCTCTCGGTGTTCTCCAAGATCATCACCGTAGCGGACGCCTATAACGCGGCGTTGAGCACACGGGCTCACGCGAGCGGAAAGTCACCGGACGTCGTGCTCGGCGAGATGTGGGGCGATCCCGACCTCGGGTACGACCCCGTACTGGTCAAGGCGATCATCAATCTCCTGGGGATCTACCCTGTGGGAACCTGCGTCATCCTCGATACCTTCGAACTTGCGCTGGTCCACGCGGCCAACCCGGACAGCACTCAACTTCACCGGCCCCCCGTGCGCGTCCTCTCCGACCCCGACGGACCTTGGCTGGACCAGCCACCGCTCGTGGATCTCGCGGACAAGAACGACGACGGCGATTTCGAACGCACCATCATCAAGGTCACCGACCCGGACAAGTACATGGTCAACGTCTCGGATTACTTCGTCTGAGCATGCTCCACCAAGAGGCCGGAGATTATTCCGCTCGCAGAGCTTCCACCGGATCGATGCGGCTCGCTCGCCGGGCAGGCATGAAACAGGCGCCCACCGTTGCGGTGGCCAGCACGAGCACCACGCCCACGTATGTCACCGGGTCTGCGGCGCTCACTTCGAAGAGCATGGATCGCACGAGCCGACTCAGACCAAGGGCCCCGAGTACGCCCAACGCGGTCCCCATGGCCGCCAGGCGCACACCATCGAACACCACCCTCCGTACGATGTCCGAGCGATTGGCACCGATGGCTACATGCACGCCGATCTCTCGGGTGCGCTGTCGCACCGAGAACGACATCACACCATAGATACCCACAACGGCGAGCAGCAGGGCCAGCACGGAAAACCCGACAAGAAGAGTGCTGTTGAAACGGGCACCGGCGACGGTGAACCCGACCATGGATTCGAGGGTTCTCAACGAGTTGATCGGAAGGTTCGGATCCACGGCCCCCACCGCGCGGCGTAGCGCTTCGATGCCGACGACGCCACCCGGAGCGGGTTTCACCACGAAGGACATCGCAGCTCCGTTCCACAACCACACCTCGCCCGTCTGTCGGTGCGGTAGGTAGACCTCCGGGAAGACAGACCCGGCCGGTCCCGACTGGCGCACGTCTTCAGTCACACCGATCACACGCCGGTGCATGGGTTGGCCGTCGATCTCAGTGAAGGACATCCACTTTCCCACCGGATCCTCCGCACCCCAATACCGGCTCGCTGCCGCCTGGTTGATCATGACGACTAGTGGTGCGTTCTCAGTGTCGTCATTGGTGAGGGCGCGGCCCTCCGTGAGCGCGATGCCGAGAAGCTCGAAATACCCGGGCGACACCATGCGGAGATTTCCGCTGGGTGAGTCTGCATTCATCTCGGCGGGGCCTCCTTCGATCAGCAGAGCGCTTGTCAGCCCACGTCCGGTAAGGGGGAGTTGCGAGATTCCGGCCACCGCCTGAATGGTTGGCTCGGATTCGAGCTGTTGCAGAACCGAATTGACCCCCTCGGTCACGTTAGCAGGGACCGGATAGTCCGCTTGCGGGAACACCAAACCAAACGCCATGGCATCGGAGGTGTCCAACCCGAGATCCGCTGAGTAGAGCCGCTCGATGCTCCGCAGAAACAGCCCGGCTCCCACCAGGAGGACCACCGCCATCGCGAACTCGGCGACCACCATCGCACTACGCGCACGGCGGGCTGTGCCCCGTCCCCAAAGAGAGGTCGCGACGCCGGAAAACGCCACGCTGTGCGCCGAACTTCCTGTAACCCGCAGGCTCGGGAACAGCCCGGATCCGAGTCCAGTAACGGAGGCCACGGCCGCGGCGAAGAGCAGCACTCCCGCGTCGAGGGTCAGCGGCCCCACCCTCGCAAGGGACTGGGGAACATTGCTTTCGATCAAACCGAGTGACAGGTACGCGGCCGCAATGCCCAGCGCCCCTCCGGCTACGGAGAGCACGAGGCTCTCAACCAGCAACTGCCCGACGATCCGAGACCTTGACGCGCCCAGCGCGGTGCGAATCGCGATCTCCTGTTCTCGGGCGGCTCCCCGCGTGAGCGTGAGGTTCGCAACGTTGGCGCAGGCTATGAGGAGGACGAATCCAGCCGCCCCGAAGAGCATGAACACACCTCGCCCAGAGCCATCCAGCGCGAACTCGTGAAGGGCTCGTACGCGGACGCTTTGACCGTTGTTCGTTTCGGGGAAGGCCTCTTCGAGATTGGAGGCGATCACGTTCATTTCCGAGGCAGCCTCGGCTGTGGAGACCCCGTTGGCCAGTCGCCCGAAAACCCAAAGGTTATGCATTCCACGGCGGTTGAGGGCGACCTCCGTGAAGGCCAGCGGCCTCCAAATCTGATCGGACATCGGGGGAAACCGGAACGACGCCGGCATCACTCCCACCAGCGTGTGCGGCTCGCCGTCGAGCATGACGCTCGCCCCTACGATCTCGGGGTCGGCGCCGAACGCCGTCCGCCACAGCTCGAATCCCACCACCGCCACCCTGTCGTTGCCGAGAGTGGCCTCCTCCGAAGTAAACGTCCGACCGTAGAGAGGAGCTACGCCCGCGACGTCGAAGAACGCCGGTGTTACCCTAGCCTGTCTTATCCGGAGTGGAGCCTCCCCCCCCGTCAGGGTCACGCCAAACCGATGCATCGCTCCCATGCTGCTGAACGACGTACTCTGCTCCTTCCAGTCGAGATAGTCGGGAGCCGAAACCCCGCCGATGCGATCCCCCGTCATCCCCAACAACACGAGCACGCGATCAGCCTCGGGCAGCGGTAACGGTCTTAGGATGTAGGCGTTGACGACCGTGAAGATCGCCGTGTTGGCTCCGATTCCGAGCGTGAGGGTGAGCAACGCGACGATCGTGTAGCCCGGATTCTTGCTGAGAGACCGGAGGGCGAACCGCACATCGTGAATGCCCGCCGGTGGGGTAATCCCACGAATTCGCAAGTGTACCGCGTCCTCGGCGGCTCCGAGGTACCGGCGCCAGCGTTGCGTCCAGCCCCCGGGCGCCGACGGAGCGCGAATGTGTTCGAGTTCCGCGCACCACTCCTCCACCCACTCCGTCCGCTCGTCTCTCGGCACAAGGCGGCTGAGCAGGGATATCAGCCGGCTCTCAGGCGGACTGTTGCCGCTACCGGCGTGGCCCGGGCTCACTTGGTCCGCTCCAGACGGCCGATCACCGCCGACGCCTCAGGGAACCGGGTGCGTGCGGCCGCAACTATCTCCTGGGCCACCGGGGCCAGCCGATAGTACTTCCGAGGAGGACGGCCCTCTTCGCGGGACACACCCACCGACTCCCACCGTGACCGGACGAGGCCGCCGCCCTCCAGGCGGCGGAGGATGGGATAGACCGTACCGCCACGGAGTCCGGTCACGTCCGCGATATCGAAGCCGTACATGTAGCCTCCATCCAGGGCCTGGAGCACCATGGCCGTGGCATACGTCATTCGGATTTTACTCACCGTTCCTCCTCGAGCAATCGATTGGGCTACCTACTTCGACGGACCTCGATATAGATTGGTTGCAATCTAAGTTTATCTCTATCTATCTCGATACACGCCAAAGCCGAAGCCATCGATGATCTAGGGCTGAGTTTCCTCCAACTTCGGCAGCAGCAGTACCAGCGCTAGGAGGGCGGTCCGCTCGACAAGCCTGTCGGCCGCTACGAACTCGTGTGCGGCGTGGGCGCCGTCACCTATCGGCCCTAGGCCGTCCAGCGTGGCAGTAAACTGGCTCGTAATATTACCATCCGAGGCCCCGCCCGAGAGTGAGCCTTCGAGCTCCAAACCCAGGCGCTCTCCGGCCTCCCTCGCCGCCTGCCACAGCACCTGGTTCCTTGGGGTGGCCTCCATCGGGGCCCGGCTGACGCCACCGGTGATCTCGAGGCGTGTGCCGGGCGTGGTCGCCCTCAGCCCGTGGATCTGCTCTTCGAGCAATCGAGCATCCTCCATAGTATCGACCCGCAGATCCACCACCGCGTGCGCATCCGGAGCAACCACGTTCGGACGGACGCCCCCTCGCACCTCTCCGACGTTTACTCCCACGCCTCGATCGTGATCCGCAAGGGCGTGAAGCGCCTGAATCACGTGGGACAACTCCTCTATGGCGCTGGCTCCCTCGGTCGGTGCGAGGCCAGCGTGCGAAGCCTTCCCCACGATCTTGATGCTGACTTCACCGGTTCCCCGCCGGGTGGTCTTGAGGTGCCCGTCCGGCCCCAAAGCGGGCTCCAGCACCAGCGCGCGGTCGGCCCGCTTGGCCAAGCGGGCGATGTGCACCTCCGACTCGGGGCTCCCGATCTCCTCGTCCGAGTTGAGAAAGAACACGGGCGTGACCGTCGGCCACAGCCCCACGTAACGGAGAGCGCGCAGCGCGAAAACGGCCTGCACGAGGCCAGTCTTCATATCGAAGACGCCGGGGCCCCTCAGAACGGCATGCTCTTCATCGAACTCGACGGGCATGTTCTCAAGTGTGCCCAGGTCCCAAACGGTATCGGTATGGCCGATGAGCATCTGAAAGGGCACACCCCGCATCCGGCGGGCCGGAACGGCCATGAGATGGCCGCCCGTCGCCTTGCCTGACACATGCCGCACCGAGAATCCCAGTCGCTCCAGCCAGCCTGTAAGTAATTCCTGGACGCCCTGCTGTGCCTCGGGTGCCCGCGAAGGCGACTCGATTCGAGCGAGCTCGCTGACAGCCTCGATGAGTTCGGCCTTGGCGGACTCGAGGTAACCCAGCAGGCCTTCCAGTTCCGTGTCACTCACAGCGATTCCTCAGGTAAGATGGTCAGTAGAGTCCTCCCCTACGGTAGCTCTCATCCACCAATTCCACAGGGTGGACAATCTCGATTCCAGCGCCCCGAAAACGCAACCCGGCGCCGATGTGCATCATGCACCCGGGATTGCCCGTGGCAACCGCCTCGGCTTTGGTGTCGACGATCGCATCCACCTTGTCCGAGCCGATCGCGCCCCCCAACTCGCCGTGCGTGATCCCGTAGACGCCGGCGCCACCGCAGCACTCCGCGCTACCCTTCAGCTCGACCAACTCCAATTGCGGAACCGACCTCAGCATCTCCAGCGGAGCCTCGGCCACTCCCTGGGCATGCAGAAGATGGCATGGAGCGTCGTATGTCACCCGAGCAGGGATGGGGGCACCCTGACGCAACCCGTACCGCACGAGGATTTCGGAGATGTCGACGACCTTCGCAGTGATGGCCTCGGCACGCGCGGCATACTCACCGTCGTCAGCCAAAAGTTGTGCGTAGCCCTTCATGGCCGCACCGCATCCGGCCGCGTTCACGACCACCGTCTCCACGTCCGCACCCTCGAACGCCGCAATGTTTACACGTGCCAGCGCCCTTGCCCCCTCCAGATCCCCAGCGTGGCAGTGCAGTGCGCCGCAGCAGCCTTGAGCGCTCGGGGTAACGGCCGCGAACCC
>BTRA01000051.1:0-19844 GCA_036986155.1 Gemmatimonadota bacterium
CCGGCACCTGAATGCGATGTGGTGTAACCCCGCTCCGCGTCTCTCGATGAAGCGCGCCACGGAGGTGTCCGGGCCGCGTGGTTCGATGAGTTCGAGCGGGCCGACGAACGCCACGTTGACGCCCTGACCGGGGAGCTCCTCGATCGGGGAACACGTGTGGTCGATCAGGAGTTCGAAGGTCGTCGCGGCATCGGCGATCGATGGCACGGCGACTGCTATGTGGTCGACTGTATTGCCATGCATGGGCGACATCGCGGAAAAGATGAGTGGGGGTTCGGCAGTACGCCTTCGCCGACCCTACGACCGTCGGCGGATGCTAGCATCCGCCGCTTTTGCGGACAAGGAGATTAATGCATGACCGAGAATGATGCCGTGGTCACGATCACGGATGACAACTTCGGCGAGACGGTCGAGGGCAGTAAAGGTCTCACCATGATCGATTTCTGGGCTACCTGGTGCGGACCCTGCAGGATCGTCGCGCCCATCGTGGAACAACTGGCGGACGAGTACGGCGAGAAAGGCCTGACCGTAGGCAAGCTGGACGTGGACCAAAACCCTCACGTTGCGGCGCGCTTCGGGATCCGCTCGATCCCGAGCATTCTCTTCTTCAAGGACGGCGAACACGTTGATACCGTCGTGGGCGCCGTGCCGAAGCCCCATCTGGAAGCCAAGGTCGAGGAGCACCTGTAAGACCTGCGCAGGCGCAAGGTATCAGCGGACCGGCCGGGGCGTCACACACGCCCCGGCCGGTCCGCATTCTCTCACCCATGCCGCACCGATATAATTCCAGCATGGGTACCCTCTACATCGTGAGCACTCCGATCGGCAATCTGGAGGACGTGACCGCCCGGGCGGCCCGCATCCTCGGTGAGGTCGCATCCGTGCTGTCCGAGGACACGCGGCGCACCGGCATTCTGCTCAAGCATCTGGGTGTACGCACGTCGCTCCTCTCACTCCATGGGCACAACGAGGCGTCTCGGGTCGACACGGTGCTCGCGCGACTGAAGAGCGGTGAAGACCTGGCTCTCGTCTCGGACGCGGGCACGCCGCTCGTGTCAGACCCGGGCGCCCGGCTGGTCGAGGCTGTGGTGGAGGCTGGCCACGATGTCGTGCCCATACCCGGACCATCGGCCGTGATGGCGGCCTTGGTGGGATCGGGTCTGGCGGGCGGTGGCTTCACGTTCTTGGGTTTCGTACCCCGAAAAGGGAAGGAGCGAGCGGCCTTCTTGGAGCGCATGGCGGATACGGACCACCCCACCGTCAGCTTCGAATCGCCCGAGCGCCTCGAGGTGCTTCTCCGCGACCTGGCCGCGACCTGCGGCGAGGACAGGCGGGTCGCCGTTGGGCGTGAGATCACGAAGCTCCACGAAACGTTCTTCCGGGGGACTTTGGCCGCCGCCGCCTCCTTCTACGCCGAGTCGCCCCCGCGGGGTGAAGTCACGGTCGTGCTGGAGGGTGGCGATCCGTCCGGGAATCCGGATGTGGCCGATACCGAGGCCGCCCGAGTGCTGGCCGGGGCACTCATGGATCAAGGCCAAAAGTCGAGCCAGGCTGCTCGGGAGGTCGCACGTCGGCTCGGCCTTCCAAGAAATCTCGCGTACGAGATCGTTCAGTCCCTTTCCGATCCGAACAAGGGGCCCGATTCGTGAGCCTGATCCTCGTGACCTCGTTGATGCTGGTGTTGCCCGGGGGCAGTGCGCCGTCGTCCGACTCCATCCTCACCGTGGGCCGTCTTCAATACGACGGCGGTGGCGATTGGTACGCCAACCCCTCTTCGCTCTCCAACCTCCTGGCGGCGATAAGGGAGCGCACCGGTCTTCCCACCACTCGGCGCGAGACCGCTCTCAGGCCATTGGATCCGGCTCTCCGGGACTATCCGTTTCTGTACATGACCGGACACGGGAATGTGCGATTCACGGAGGATGAGCGAGCTGCGTTGCGGGAGTATCTGTTGTCCGGAGGCTTTCTGCACGCGGACGACAACTACGGTTTGGACGAGTCGTTCCGGCGGGAGATTGCCGAGATCTTCCCCGATCGCGAGCTCATCGAGCTTCCGGCGGACCATCCGGTGTTCCACGTCGTGTACGACTTGCCGGAAGGGCTGCCCAAGATCCACGAACACGATGGCGGGCCGCCCCAGGCGTTCGGAATCTTCAACGGAGGGCGGCTCATGGTGTTCTACAGCTACGAGTCGGACCTCGGGGACGGCTGGGAGGACGAGGGAGTGCACGACGACACCGCGGAGGTTCGTGAGGCAGCCATCCGGATGGGGGTCAACCTCTACGTGTACGTCCTGAGCCAGATCACTCCGTGAGTCCCGCATCGTCCGGCCTCATCGGACTTTTCGAGCGGTTGCGACGCCACCTCCTCAAGCGGGCTGCCTTCGCGTTGGCCCTCTGGGTTGCCGTTGGAGCGGGTGGCGTCTTGGTCCTGACATGGATGCTCGCGGGCTCGGCTGGGTGGGCACAGGGCACCGCCGGGCCACTGATCTTGGACACCGTGCTCGTCTCCCTCTCGGCGGCGGCGGTGGCGCTGTACGCGCTGGCGCCGACGCGGTGGGTGCGGGACCGCCGACTGGCCGATGCCGTCGAGGACGCGGCGAGCCTCGCCTCGGGAACGCTCCTCGGCTCGCTCGAGTTGGCGCGGAGCCTTCCGGTGGGGGTCTCGGCGAGCTTGTCGGAGCGGGCGCAGAGGCGAGTCCTCGACCAACTCGAGGGCTCCGAGGCGGATCTTTCCGGGTGCCTGGACGCTCAGGCGCGTCGCTGGTTCAGGAACGGCCTCGGGGGGGTCGCCGTCATGGCGCCGTTGATCGTGCTACTGGTATTCGTATCGCCCTCCCGCACGGCAGGCGCTTGGGGAGGGCTGCTGCGCCCGTTTTCGCTCCTTCCACGCCCGGTGCTGCCGGCGCTCTCGGTGAGTCCAGGCTCCACCGAGGTGCTCCGAGGCACACCTGTCGCCGTTCAGGTCAGAGCTCCGGGCCGGGAGGCCGTTACCCTCCATTGGCAGGCGGCCGGTGACATCGCCCGCTCGGAGACGCGTCCTATCGCGACGGATGAGGTCGCCGAATTCGCGTTCGCGGGCGTGTCGGTCGAGTTGGAGTACTGGGCTGAGGGTCCCGACGGTGCTCGGAGCGAGGTCTACACGATAACGCCCGTGGATCCGCTTCTGGTGAGCGATGTGCGTGTGTCGCTGTCGTTTCCGCCTCACACCGGCCGATTCCCCGAGGAGTACCGGGGAGCTGTTCCACCGCTCGAGATTCCGGTGGGGAGTCGCATCCGCATCAGCGGGAGGGCCAGTCGGCCGCTCGTTGCCGCGAGCCTGGTTCGAGTGCTCGAGAATGGAAACGATGGTGGTCCAGCATCCACGTTTCAGGTGGACGGAGTCACCTTCGAGGCCGACTGGACCCCCCGGTCCGGCGGCCTCTTCCGGTGGTCCTTCAGGGATGGTGAGGATGGCCCGGCCGAGATCGCCCCGGAACCGCTCGATCTGACCCTGGTTGGAGACGATGCGCCCGACATCGCGGTCCTGCTTCCCGGGCGGGACACGGTGCTTCCGCTCTCCCTCCGACAGCCTCTCGTGATCGAGGCAGGAGACGACTACGGCGTGGACCGAATCGAACTCGTGGTCTACCGAGTCACGGGGTTCGGCCAGCGCATGGACTCCGTGATCCAGAGCCTCGGTCTCGGCGGTATCCGCGGCACACTCGCGCGGCCCCTGATGGACTTCTCGCGCTGGGAATTGCTCCCCGGCGACACGATTCGCTACCTGGCCCGTGCGGTGGACAACGCACCGATAGCCCAGATCACCGAGACGCCCGAGTACGTACTGCGCATGCCGACTTCCGCTGAGCTTCGTCGTGAGGCGCAGGAACGCCTGGAGGGGGCCGCCGACGACCTGGAGACCCTTAGCGAGAGGGCTGCCCGCGGAGCCGAGGCTGCCCGCGATCTGGAGCGGAGGACCGCCGGTCGACCGGTGGAAGCTCGGATCGGTTTCGAGGAGCGAAAGGAGGTCGAGCAGGCCGTCGAGCGCCAAGAGGAGCGGGTGGCCGAGGTCGATTCTCTGACGGCGGCGCTCGAGGAGCTCGGCCGGGAGATCGAGGAAGCCGGCCTGAGCGATGCGGAACTGCGGCGCAGCCTGGAGGAGCTCCAGGAGCTGCTCGGAGAGATCGCCTCCGACGAGTTGAGGGAACGCCTCGGGGAGTTCCAGCAGAGCCTCGACGACATGGATGCGCGGAGGGCCAAGGTTGCGCTCCGGGAGCTGAGCGAGGACCAAGAGAAATTCAGGCGGCAGATCGAAGAGGCGCTTGAACGGTTCCGGCGTGCCGCCATGGAGCAGGATTTCCGTGCCACGACCGCGGAAGCCGAAGAGCTGGCCGTGCAGCAGCGGGCGCTCGCCGAGGCGCTCAAAGAGGGCGGGAACCCCGAGTTCAGAGCACAGCAGCAGAAGGCTTTGAACGAACGGGCCGAGGACTTACAGAAGCGCATGCAGCGGCTCGAGGAGCGCCTTGCGGAGGCTGGTGAGCAGGACGCCGAGGACTCCGTCCAGCAGGCCGGTGACCGGACCGAGCAGGCGCAACAGCGCATGAGTGAGGCTGGGGATCAGGCCCTCCAGGGGGAGCCGCGAGAGGCGGGAGAGTCGGCCGAGCGAGCCGCCGAGGAGCTCGAAAGGGTGGCCGAGCAACTAGAGAGCGCCCAGGCCGACATGGCGCAGCGCATGCTGGACGCCATGCGGCAGGTCTTGGAGCAGACCGCCGGGGACGCGCTATCCCTCGCCCGCGAGCAGTCGGAGGTGCGGGAGCAGATGCGAGGGGCCAGCCAGGAGACCATGGCGAGTCTGCGCGGCGGCGAGGCGGCCATCCTTCAGGGAGTGCGCAACATGGCGGACAACCTCGCCGTGATGGCTCAGGTCGCCCAATCTGATAGCCGCGGCCTCTCGACGCAGATCGGTGAGGCGATGGAGGCGCTCCGTCGAACCATCGATGCGATGGAGGGACAGCGGGGACGGGCGCCATCGCCGTTCTCGGCCTCCCAGTCGGCCGTGGATGCCCTCAACCAGGTCGCGCTCTTGGCCATGGCCGGTGCTCAGCAGGCGGGTCAGTCAGGGGCGGGCCAAGCTACCGAACAACTCATGGAGCAACTCGAACAACTGGCCCAGCAGCAGGGCTCGCTGAACAACCAGACCGGGCAACTCATACCCATGCAGTTGGGCGAACAGGCTATGCGACAGCAACTCGAACGAATCTCGCAGGGCCAAGGCGGCGTGGCCGACGAGTTGCAAGACCTCTCGGACCAGCCAGGATCCGAGGACCGGACGCTCGGTGACCTGGAAGGCCTCATGGAAGAGGCGCGGCGCCTGGCGGACGCGTTGGCAGAAGGCCGTCTCACTATGGAGACCCTCAGGAGGCAGGAACGGCTCTTCCACCGTCTACTGGACGCGGGGCGCAGCCTGGAGAAGGATGAGGAGTCCGAGGAGCGCGAGTCCGAGGCGCCGGGTGCCGTCGAGCGCCGCGACGTTGAGCCCCTCGGCCCGGAGGAGTTGGGCGCACTCCGCTTCCGCCTTCCTCCGGGGGAGGTGCTTCGCCGACTCTCGCCCGCACAGCGACAGATGGTCATGGAGTATTTCGAGAGACTGAATCGCTCCGGTCGAGGCCGGCGGTCGGGCCGAGGGAACCGCTGATGGGCCGGCCTCTCCAGGTCGCCGCCATGGTGGTGTGGATCCTGGCGGTTTTGCCGCGTCCCGTGTGCGCTCAGCGGAGTCCGGCCGAGAGCCTGGCGGAGCGCCGCCTGCTCCGGGTCGCCACTTCGCTCGAGTCGCGCGGCGATCTAGCGGGAGCCGAACGACTCCTGACCGGGCTGCTGGAAGACCATCCGAGGTCGTCGAGTGGGCTCTTCGCTCTCGAGCGCGTGTTGCGCGCCCAGGGCCGAGTGGCGGCAGTGCTCACCGCTGCCGATCGGTTTATCGCCGTGGACTCGGTGGCCTCCACACCCCGCCTGCTCAAGCTCCGGGTCCTCTTGGAGCTGGATTCGTTGACGGCTATGCGTGAGGCCGCGGCCGATTGGATCGAGGCCGACCCGTCCTCCGCGGGACCCTACCAGGAGGTGGCCAGGGTCTTTCGCCTTTCCCTGGGTGCCGAGTCGGCGCTGGAGATGCTCCGTCGGGGACGCGACATCCTCGAGGACGAGGCCTTGTTCGCCATGGATGTGAGCGACCTACTCGTACAGTTGGGCCGAGTCGGCCAAGCTGTCGCTGAGTGGAGCAGAGCCATCGGGAACGACGGCGCCCAGGCATCGGGCGTGATGCGGCGGATCCGGGCCATCGAGGGTGATCCGGCTGACCTGGTCGGGCCGTTGGTGGAGCGACTCGGACGCTCACCCACCACGGTAGCTCGACGACGCGTGGCGACCAGAATGGCTATCGAGGCCGGCCTGACCGAGCAGGCCCTCGCGATGGCCGAGGAGGTGCTGCCCACGATTTCCGGACAGCCGCGGAGGGGCTTCCTGGCGGATCTGGCCCGCACGGCCGAGCGGGAGGGTGCGCACGGGGCGGCGCTCTGGGCCTATCAGATGCAGCGAAAGTACGCAGCCGACCCGTCCGAAGCTCGCTCGCTCGATCACCGCATCACATCGTCCGCCCTCGCCGGCGGAGACACCGCGGTAGCCGTTTCAGCCCAGAACCGGGTAGCTGAATCGCTGGCGCCGCGCACAGCCGAGCGTCGGCGGGCGTTGGCCACGGTGCTGCGCCTTGGCATCTCGGCAGACCGGCACGGCACCGAGCGTAGGCTTGACGCCTTTCGAAGGGAGTTCCCGGAGGCCCCGGAACTCGACGAGTTGAGCGTGACTCTCGCGCTGAGGTACCAGGCCGCGGGGGAGGTCGTCGAAGCGGAGCGCCTACTCAGCGACGTGGACGGGCCCAGGAGCGCGGTGGAGCGGGGCTACCTCTTGCTCGCGGAGGGGGATTCCCGGGGTGCGGGCGAGGCGTTTCTCGGCGCCGCCCCGGAGCTCGAGCCCGCAGCGGCGACCGAAGTGATACAACTCATAGGCTTGCTGGGTCGGCTGAGCCCCGCCGGCGTGGAGCTTCTGTCCGAGAGCGCCGCTCGGGCCCATCGGGGTGACGTACCGGGTGCGCTGAGGGTTCTGGAGGAGCGATTAGGTGCCCTGCCCAAGCAGGATCGGGTCGCGCTCTTGGTCGCCGGTGCGCGCATGGCTCAGGCCGACGGTGACGAAGAGGCGGCGGCGGCGCTGCGCGAGCAGGTGGTCGAGCGTTTCGCGGATGCGCCGGAGGCGGCTGAAGCGATCCTGGCGCTGGCGCGCTTCCGCAGCAGGGAGGCGGTCGGTGTGCCCAGCGCCATTATGTTGCTCGAGAACTTGATTCTGGCGCGGCCGAACAGCGCGATCGTGCCCACAGCCCGCCGCGAGTTGGAGCGGTTGCAGGGTCGAATCCCGGGAAGGGTACCGTGACGGGCGTAGGCGGAGGCGCGGGACTCGTGAGGAAGGCTGTGGTCGGTGGTGTTCTGGCTGTGGCGCTTGCGGGGGTGGGGCCGGCACCGGCCGAGGCGCAGTTCATTCTGGTGCCCATGGATCGGACCCAGACCAACCACCTCAAAGCGTACGGACTCACCTATTGGACGCTGGGACGGTTGGGTCGCGCCGAGTGGTTGCTGAACTATAGAGGTGGGTCCTTCTTGCTTCCCGACATCGAGTCCGTGAGACGGGAAGCGGCGCTCCGGGGTGTCTCGATCCAGCCGATCGGCGGCGCCGCCGAGGCCTCCATCCGGGGTATCATCGCGCAGTCGAACATGGAGGCCGTGGTCCTCGAGAAGGCGCCCAGGATCGCGATCTACACCCCGCCAAACCGCACGCCCTGGGACGACGCGGTCACGATGGTCCTGAACTACGCCGGTATTCCGTACGAGACGATTTGGGACCAAGACGTGGTGTCCGCGGAGCTCGACGAATACGAATGGGTCCATCTGCATCACGAGGACTTCACGGGCCAGTACTCCAAGTTCTACATCACCTTCGCCGGTTCGCCATGGCTCCAGGAAGAGGTCGCCAGGAATCAGGAGATGGCCGACCAACTGGGCTTCGCCGACGTCACCGACCTCAAGAAGGCCGTAGCCAGCGACATCCGCGATTATGTCGCGGCGGGCGGCTTCCTCTTCGCCATGTGCAACGCCACCGAGACGTTGGAGTTGGCGCTCGCCGGCAGGGATGTGGACATCGCCGCCGCCTACGCGGACGGGACGCCGGCGGACCCCGACGCCACGAGCAAGATGGATTGGACTCGGTCCATGGCGTTCGAGAACGCCGAGGTGCAGATCGCCCCGTCGGTCAATGCGTTCAGCGACATCGACGGCCACCAGGTCAACACGCCGTGGCGGCGGGAACTCGGTACCTTCACGCTTTTCGATTTCTCGGCCAAATTCGATCCGGTGCCGGCGATGCTCACCCAGAACCACGAGTCGGTCGTGCACGATTTCTATGGTCTCACGACCTCGTTCAGGGCCGATCGCATCAAACCGGGAGCCATCGTCTTGGCCAGTGAGGGCGAGTTGGTCAAGTACCTGCACGGCACGTTCGGCGAGGGCACGTGGACCTATCTCGGAGGCCATGATCCGGAAGACCCGGAGCATCAGATCGGTGATCCGCCCACGGACCTCGACCTGTATCCCAGTTCTCCCGGCTACCGGCTCATCCTCAACAATGTCTTGTTTCCGGCCGCCAAGAAGAAGCGGCTCAAGACCTGACACCCCCGTGACCGAAACGATGGGCCCGAGCCGCGCTCTCGGACTGACGCTCTCTCCCGACACGGCCGCGCTCATCCGCCTCGAGATCGAAAAGGCCGGCGGTCGGGAGGTCTGCTTCCTGGCCGCCGTGACCGAGGCCGGCGTCGTGGAGTCGCCCCGGGCGGTAGCCCGAGGCAATCACGCTGCGGTCGTGGCCGCGGCGCGCGATGCCGAAGAGGGGGGGGTGATGATCCACAATCACCCTTCCGGTGAATTGAGCCCCTCGGAAGCCGATCTGAGCGTGGCGGCTCGCCTGTACGAAGAGGGACTGGGATCCGCGATCGTCGATAACGGCGCGGAACGACTCTTCGTGGTCATCGAGCCACCGGCACCGCGCTCGGTCGAGCCCATTCAGGTCGGGCAGCTCGAGGCTCTGCTGGCCGCCGGAGGCGCTCTGTCGCAAATCTATCCGGCCTATGAGGACCGCCCGGGCCAGCGAGAGATGCTGCGCCGCGTGGCCGACCGCTACAACCAAGGGGGGGTAGCGCTGGTAGAGGCGGGCACCGGCACGGGAAAGTCACTCGCCTATTTGCTTCCGGCCGCTTCCTGGGCGCTCCAGAACAACGAACGCACCGTTATCTCCACCAACACCATCAACCTGCAGGAACAACTCGACACCAAAGACCTTCCGCTGGTGCGTGAACTGCTCGGCGAGGAGTTGACGTGGGCGCTGGTCAAGGGGCGGGGCAACTACATCAGCATCCGCCGGGCGATGCTCGCGAGAGAGAGTGCTCCACACCTGTTCGAGGAGGATCGCAGCAAGGAACTGGATGCGATTCTCGAGTGGACCGCGTCCACGGAGGATGGCTCGCTCGCCGATTTGACGTTCGTGCCCTCGTCGGAAACCTGGGAGGAGGTCAGGAGTGACGCCGACATATGCCTCCGGGCTCGCTGCCCGCACTTCCAACAATGTTTTTACCAAGGGGCACGGCGCCGGGCTGCTTCGGCCAAGCTCTTGATCGTCAATCATCACCTGCTGTTCAGCGATCTCGCCGTAAGGCGGGCGACCCAGGATTTCAAGACGTCGGCCGTACTTCCAGCGTATCGGCACCTCATCCTCGATGAGGCACACAACCTGGAGGATGCTGCCACGTCCCATTTGGGGGTCGAAGTCAGCCGAGTCGGGCTCTTCCGGGTGCTGGCGCGCCTGGATCGGGGAGGCAAGGGTGTGCTCACGTCGGTGTACGATCTTTTGGGCAGCGAAGCCGCGTCCGGGGAGGCCGCGGAACTGAGGTCGCGGGTGGAAGAGCGCGTGCGCCCTGCTCTGGACGATTCGCGGGCGGCCCTGGTCAACTTCCTGGACTCCGTGGAGCCCCTATTGCCGAAGGATGCTTCCGGCGCTGTACGGATCGGGACCCCCGAGCTTCAGGAGCCGATCGAGCAGATCGACGTGCGGGAACGGCTGGATGCACTCGTCGCAGCCCTGGGGCACCTGGCCCGAGCCCTCTCTGAGCTACGGGGGCGCATCGAACTGGCAAGCGACGTCGCAGAGGCTCTAGAGGGGCGCGTGCTCGACCTCCAGAGCATCGAACGGCGCGTGTTGAACCAGATTCGGGCGCTCTCGATGGTGCTCAGACCTGGAGAGGACGAGGCGGGCGCGGTGCGTTGGATGGAGTGGAGGGGGAAGGCGGGCCGCAACCACGGCAACCTGGTGCTCGCCGCTGCCCCGATCGAGCCTGGCGCGCTGCTCCGCGAAAGCCTGTTCGAGAAAACCGACACAGTGGTTCTTTCCTCCGCCACGCTGGCCACGAAGAAGACGTTCGAATTCGTCAGAGAGCGGGTTGGGTTGGCACCGGAGGCGCTCGCCTGTATTGATACACAACTTGAGGTAACCGAAGCTATCGTGTTGTCTTCATTTGAATTCGAAGAGCAGACGCTGCTTTGTGTCCCCACCGATCTTTCGGATGTCAACACGCCCGGCGAAGCGTTTCAGGTCGAGACGGCGAATGTCGTGGCCGAGCTGGCGGACATCACGGGGGGTGGCCTCTTCGTGCTCTTCACGTCGCATCGCGCGCTACGAGAGGTCGCCGCAGCGCTCAGGCTGCGTTCGGATCTCGAGTGGCCGCTATTCGTCCACGGCGAGGACTCCCGTGCCCGACTGGTCGACTCGTTCGTCCGGTCGGGGTCGGGTGTGCTGCTGGGCACATCGTCGTTCTGGGAGGGAGTGGACGTGCCCGGCCGCCCCCTCCGCGGGCTCGTCATCCAGCGCCTACCGTTCCGGGTACCCTCCGAGCCTGTGACGGCCGCCCGTATGGAGGCCATCGAGGCGGCCGGAGGAAACGCATTCTGGGACTTTACGCTGCCGTTGGCAGCACTTCGCCTGAAACAAGGGTTCGGAAGGCTTATCCGGCATCGCGACGACCATGGGGCGGTGCTCCTGCTCGACGACCGGATCGTGCGCAAGCGGTATGGCCGTTACCTGAGGGATTCCCTGCCCGGGGCGCCATTGGTGAAGGGGCCGTGGCATGAGGTCGTGGTGGCGCTGAGGCGGTTCTACGGTGACAGGGAAGCCTGATTGCAGGCCTTGTCCCGCCGGTATCCGCCGGTAGATTACCGCGCGGAACGGTAGCCTTCCCTCTTTCGAGAGCGTAGATGAAACGGGTCATCGGAATCGCCATCGGCGTAGCGTACCTGGGGATCACTGCCTTTGCCCTGAACTATGCCATCGTCAAGTGGCGCGAGGGCCACGCCGACATCGGCTTCTGGTTCACCGTGATCGCGGTCCTCCTGGGCATCGCCGGAGTGGGCGCCATCGTCGGGACATGGCTCCACACCAGTGAGACCGAGGGGTAGGCCAGCCCCGCTTCGGTCCGTGCATCCCTCCAAGATCGTGTGCGTGGGCCGGAACTATCGAGCTCACGCCAAAGAACTGGGCAGTGACGTCCCCAGTGAGCCGCTGCTCTTCCTCAAGGCCACCTCCTCTATTATCGCCGCCGGAGAAGCCATCCGGCTTCCGCAGTGGGCGGGGAGAGTGGACTTCGAGGGAGAAATCGCGGTGCTGATCGGGGCCTGTGCCCGGAATCTGACGGCCGAGGATGCGTGGAGCCATGTCGCAGGCGTCTTCCCCCTGAATGACGTCACGGCGCGTGAACTTCAACGCTCGGACGGGCAATGGGCCCGCGCGAAGAGCCTCGACACCTTTTGCCCTATGGGCACGCCCGTGCCGGTGGCCGCAAGCGAGCTCGCGGATCTCTCGGTGGTCACCCGGGTGAATGGCGAGGTCCGGCAGGAGGGTTACGCTCGGGACATGATCTTCCCGATCCCTGAGTTGATCGCATATGCGTCTCGGGCGATGACGCTCCGAGAGGGTGACGTGATCTCCAGCGGAACGCCTGAGGGAGTCGGGCCTCTCTCGCCGGGAGACGTGGTCGAGGTGGAGATCCCGAGCGTCGGTGCAGTGTCGAACCCCGTAGTTCGCGACGCCGGCTGACCGGGGGATGACTTTCGAGACCAGCGATAGGTTCAAGAACCTCCCACCCTACCCACTGGCGCACATCCCGGCACTGCGTCGGCGCTTGAAGGCGGAGGGCGTCGATCTTATCGACCTGGGAGCGGGAGACGCCGATCTGGACCCGCCCCCGGCCGTCGTGAGGCGGCTCGCCGAGGCCGCGGGCGAGCGGGCGCTCTCGCGCTATCCGTTTCAGGTGGGCTTGGTCGCCCTTCGGGAAGCGATCGCTGCATGGATGCGGGAGCGCTTCGGGGTGAGCCTCGATCCGCACGAGGAGCTCCTTCCGCTCATCGGGTCGAAGGACGGAATCGCCCATCTGCCGTTGGCGTTCATGAACCCGGGAGACGTGGCCGTGATCCCGGATCCGGGCTATCAAGCCTACCGCGGAGGCGTCGTGCTCGCCGGAGGGACACCGCATGCCGTTCCGCTTCTTCAGGAAAACGACTTCCTGATCCCGCTGGATGGTCTGGTCGAGTCGCTTTCCGGACCCTTGAGGCTGCTCTACCTCAACTATCCGAACAACCCCACGGCGGCGGTTGCCCCGTTCGAGTACTTCCAAGATGCGGTCGCCCTGTGCCGACGCGAGGGCGCGATCCTGATTCACGACCACGCATACAGCGAGTTGGCGTTCGACGGATATCGGCCACCATCCGTCTTAGAAGTTGATGGCGCTCTGGGCCAGTGCATCGAGTACCATTCGTTCTCCAAGACGTACAACATGACGGGCTGGAGGCTCGGGTGGGCGGCGGGCTCGGCTGAACTGATCGCCGCCCTCGCGCGGGTCAAGACGTTCGTGGACACGGGGGTCTACATGGGCGTGCAGGCTGCGGGCGTGGCCGCCCTGGAGAGCTATTCCGATTGGGTGCCCGGCAACGTCGAGCTCTTCCGGTCCCGCCGCGATGCGGCGTTCGAGGCGCTTCGTGACGCAGGATTCGACGTACGGCTGCCTCAGGCGACAATGTACCTTTGGGTACCGGTACCTGGCGGCGAGTCGTCGGTGGCCTTCTCGCAGAGGGTCCTGGAGCAGGAGGGGGTTATCGTGCTGCCCGGAGGCGCATTGGGGGCCGGTGGGGAAGGCTTCTTCAGGATTGCCCTCACGGTTCGGGAGGAGCGGCTGGCCGAGGCGGCCGAACGTCTGGGGCGGTGCTTGGCCTGATCCCTCCAGGAACCGCCTTCCCGGGAGGGGTTAGGAACTTCAATGGAGAAACAGGGGATTTCCGCCACCGTCCGTGACGCCCAGTTGGGCCGGAACGGTCGCAGGCGGCTTGCGAGCCGCCGGGTCATGGCGGTAGCCCTTGCCGGTTCGGCTCTCTTCCACGTCCTCGTAGTGATCCTCTACTCGGTGTCTTCTCCGGAATGGGATTTCGCCCTGCTTATCCCAGTCGGGGATACGCCCGCGACTCCGGTCGAGGGAACCCAGGTGGTAAGGATCGTGGAGGTGCCTCCCGACGCTCCTCTCGTCGAAGTGCAGGAGGAACCCAAGCCGGAACCAGCGCCCGAGGACGCTCCCACGTCCCCGGCGCCCCCCTCGGAGTCCACGACACCCTCCGTCGATGACGCGCCCAACGGCGTGAAGGCCTCCGAGGCGCTTCGGGTCCGGAGTGCCGACCCGAGACTGTGGCGGGCGGCCGAGCCGGAGGCGCACGAACTCACTGCCAACGAGCGCATGCAGCTCGAGTTGGCGGGTCGCCTGGAAGCTTGGAACGACTCCGTCCGTGCTCTGGTGGCTGCCGAAGAGGCCCTGACCGACTGGACACGCACTGGAGAGAACGGCGAACGCTGGGGTGTTTCGCCAGGGAAGATACATCTGGGAAAGCTGACGCTGCCGCTCCCCTTCGGATTCGGCACCAACCCTTGGATGCGAGAGCGAGCGGCCCGGCGTGCATTCGAGGATGCCGACATCCGGAATGGGGCGGCGGCTTCGTTCATGGCGGATTACTGGAAGGAACGCGTCGAAGCCATCCGTCGACGGCGTGATCGGGAGCGTGAGAAGGCCCGATCCGACTCGGCCGAGGCCAAGCCCGGTGGCAATTCTCGATAGCGGATCGAAAAAATGGGTGTCGGAGGCGGGAATGAGTGTTGTAGGTTTCATAGGTCCCCCCAAACCAAACCGGGTAGGACGGCGTAGCGCGACCGGTCGCGCATTTAACTCGAACTGCGAGGCAGGGGCTTGGAGTCAATCCGAGGCTCGGCGGGCCGTAGCTTTTATGTGGGTCTCCTGGAGGCCCTCCTCGAAGTTATGGGTACCGCCAAAGGCTACCTGTTTTCGCACGGTGCCCGTGTG
This sequence comes from Gemmatimonadota bacterium, assembly GCA_036986155.1. Classification (GTDB taxonomy): domain Bacteria; phylum Gemmatimonadota; class Gemmatimonadetes; order Longimicrobiales; family Gaopeijiaceae; genus JACZXQ01. Next base: position 14,518 of record BTRA01000051.1, read on the forward strand.
GCCCTTCTCTCCCAGGCGATCGCTCGCGAGATGGGCCTCACTCAGGCCGAGCAAGCCGAGCTGTTGTTCAGTGCCGTGCTCTCGGACCTCGGTATGATCGGATTGGCCGAGGATGCCTGGGTGAATCCCGTGCCCGTCTTGCCCGCTGAGGCCCGCGAGCGGGTGGAGGGGCACCCGGAGCGGAGCGAGGCCACCATAGCGGGCATCCCCTACCTGGACGCGATCGCACCCCTGGTGCGCCATCACCACGAGTGGTGGGACGGCGGCGGGTACCCCGACGGGCTTGCGGGCGAGCAGATTCCCGTGGGCGCCAGGATTCTTCGCCTCGCCGATACAGTCGCGGCCCTCGGAGAACCCCGGCCTCAACGCTCGGCGCTCGACTCCGACGCCATTCGGCAGATCGTGGAGGGGGCGACGGGGACTGAGTTCGATGCGGAGGTCGTCAAGGTATACTGCGCCTTGGAGGACGGTGAGGGCCTCCCGGACTTCCATCACACGACATTCTACAGGGCCAGCATCGAGGCGACCGGGGACCTGATCCCCGAGCAGATCTCCGCGCTTTCTGGACGGGAGTTTCTGGAGATCATGGGGTCGCTGATCGATACGAAGGATCCCTACACGGCGGGCCATTCCCGCCGTGTGGCCACGCTCGGCACACTGTTGTGCGAGATGCTCTCGGTCGGGGACAACCTTTCGGAGGCGGTCTGGTCCGGTGGTTTCCTGCACGACCTCGGGAAGATCAGCGTGCCGCTCGCTGTGCTGTCGAAGGCCGGGAGACTGGACGAGGCTGAGCGGCGTTCGATCGAGTTGCACGCGGAGACCGGGGCGGAGATACTGGCCGCAATCCCCGGGCTCCGGCACCTTTCCCCGGCGTGCAGATATCACCACGAGCGTTGGGACGGCTCGGGTTATCCGGAAGGTCTTTCGGGCGACCGGATTCCACTTGTGGCTCGTATTCTGGGTGTGTGCGACGCCTACGACGCGATGACGTCTACCCGCTCCTACCGGCCTGCACGCACTCACGCCGAGGCCGTGCGGGAGATCGCCAACGAAACCGGTGGGCAGTTTGGGCCCGATGTCGCCTCCGCGTTCCTCGACATATCGAGCGACCAGTTCGCCAAGGTCACTGCAGACGCGGAGGCCCTACTGACGGAACCCCCTCCCCTCCCCAGCGTACGAACGAGATTCGCGTCGGGACCCGGTTAAATTGACGGGGGTCGTGAGCCCCGGATAAGCTTGCAGCGCGGCATCCGCGCTCCGCTCATGGTACAGCCGACAACCCGACCTCAACCCAACGAGAAGAACCGTGGCCGACTCGCTGCCACCACGCCTGGACCCCGCCCTCATCGAGGGGCCGCTCTACCGAGAGTGGATGGAGAGAAAGTATTTCCAGGTAGCCCCTGAGGCCGTCACCCGTGACGGGCTCGATCCGTTCGTCATCGTGATCCCTCCCCCCAACGTGACCGCGGTCCTGCACATGGGGCACGGGCTCAATAACACGATCCAGGACGTGCTGATCCGGTGGCGCCGCATGCAGGGAAGGGCGTCCCTCTGGGTGCCGGGCACGGATCACGCCGGGATCGCGACCCAAAACGTCGTCGAGCGCCTACTGGCCGCTGAGGGTACCAGCCGACACGATGTTGGCCGCGAGGCTTTTGTCGAGCGCGTATGGGAGTACGTGCGCGAGACGGGCGGAGCTATCCTCGAGCAACTCAAGGCCATCGGATCCAGCTGCGACTGGGAGCGCACGTGCTTCACGCTCGACTCCGGCCCGAGTACCGCGGTGCGTGAGGTCTTCGTCCGCCTATACGAGAAGGATTTGATCTACCGGGGCGAGTACATCATCAACTGGTGCCCACGGTGCCTTACGGCGCTCTCGAACGAGGAGGCCGAAGGAGAAGAGGCGGACGGCAAACTGTACCACCTGCATTATCCCTTCCAGGAGTCCGCGTGGGACGCTGCCCGCGCCGCCTCGGAAGGCGGCGCCGAAGCCGTAGGCCGGCTCGAGGACGGGCGATGGTTCCTCACGGTATCGACCACGCGGCCCGAGACCATGCTCGGCGACACTGGGGTGGCGGTGAACCCCGATGATGAGCGGTACCGCGGTCTTGTCGGGGCCGACGTGGACTTGCCGCTCGCCGGTCGGACGATCCCAGTGGTGGCGGACTCCTTCGTCGATCCGGAGTTCGGCTCCGGCATGGTCAAGGTGACGCCGGCTCACGACCCCAACGACTTCGAGATTGCGCAACGTACGGGGCTCGAGCCCATCGACGTTCTGAACCCCGACGCCAGCATGAACGAGAATGTGCCCGAGGCGTTCCGGGGCATGGATCGCTTCGACGCGCGTACGGCGGTGGTCGAGGCGCTGAAGGCTCAAGGACTCTTCGGGGGGTCCGAGGCCCACGCTCACTCGATTCCAAAGTGTTATCGGTGTCATACGGTGGTCGAACCCAGGCTCAGCGAGCAGTGGTTTGTCCGAATGGGGCCCTTGGCGGAGCCCGCGCTCGAAGCCTCCCGGAACGGAACGATCAACTTCACGCCGGTCCATTGGAAGAAGGTCTACGAGCGTTGGATGGAGAACATCCGTGACTGGTGTATCTCGCGCCAGCTCTGGTGGGGACACCGCATTCCGGTCTGGTACTGTGGCGGCTGTGCCGAAACGATCGTGGCGCGGGAGGATCCGACGGAGTGTCCGTCCTGCGGTTCGCAGGACCTGGAGCAGGATCCAGACGTGTTGGACACATGGTTCTCGTCCTGGCTGTGGCCGTTTTCCACGCTCGGATGGCCTGACGAAACCGATGATGTTGACGCGTTCTACCCGACAAACGTGCTCTCGACGGCTCCGGAAATCCTCTTCTTCTGGGTCGCCCGCATGATCATGGCGGGCTACGAGTTTCTGGGAGAGGCTCCGTTCACGGAGGTCTACCTGCACGGCACCGTGCGTGATCGCCGGGGCCGGAAGATGTCCAAGTCGCTCGGCAACGGCATCGATCCTCTCGAAGTGGTAGGCCTCTTCGGGGCTGATGCCCTCCGGTTTACGCTCCTGTCCGCCGCCGCGGTGGGAACGGACATTCAGCTTGATCACGAGGACCTCGAGGGTGCGTTTTCGCCAGGGCGCAATTTCGCGAACAAGGTGTGGAATGCCGGGCGTTTTACGCTCATGAGCGTCGGCGAGGGGCCTGTCGGGTCGGTGGCGGGCGCCGGCGCCGGCCTGGAGCTGGCGGACCGCTGGATCTTGTCGCGACTGGACCGAACCGTCGAGAAGGTGACCGAGGACCTCGAGCGGTTCAGGCTCCATGAGGTTGCGGACGAGCTCTACCACTTCGTATGGGGAGATTTCGCCGATTGGTATCTGGAGTTGGTCAAGCCCCGCCTGCGAGATGATGCGCCCGCCGAGAGCAGGGAGGCTGCGCGGGTCACGCTGGTCGAGGTTCTCGGTGGCATCTGCCGACTTCTGCACCCGCTCATGCCGTTCGTCACGTCGGCCATCTGGGACCGGCTTCCCACACCGAACGGCGCTGATCGACCGGAAGCCCTCATGGTGGCGCCATGGCCGACGCCGGACGCTGCGCGGCGTGACGAGGAAGCGGAGTCGGCCATGACCGACCTGCAGGAGTTGATCGTCCAAGTGCGGAGCTTGCGGAAGGAGTACAACGTTCCCGAGGGCCACCGCGTCCCCTTGGTGCTCGCGAGTCCTCCGGACATCTTTGCCCGGACAGTCGAGGCTCAGCGGGAGTCGGTTGAGCGCCTGGCGCGCGTCGGGGAGGTTCGAATCGAGACCGATGAAAGCGCAGGAGCGGGCGCCCACGCCGTGCTCAAGAACGGCACCGAGGTGTTCGTTCCACTCAAGGGCGTGATCGATGTCGTCAAGGAGCGGGACCGCCTGCAGACCGAGATCGACAGGCTGGGGGACCAGGTGAAGGGCGCGCGCAGCAAGCTGGAGAACGAGAATTTCGTGTCACGCGCCCCTGAAGCGGTCGTAGCTCGTGAGCGCGCAAAGGCCGACACCTTCGCTGAGCAGATGGACAAGCTCGAAGCCAAGCTTCGGGGACTCGCCGAAGTGTGAGGATTCTCCGAACCGTGCTGTCGGGCCTCGGGCTGGCTGGCTTGGCTGCGTGCGCGAATCCTGGGAACCCGCCCGGTGGACCCAAGGACCGTCTCCCTCCCCAGGTGGTGAAAACGGTGCCCGACACATTCGCCGTCGTCGAGCCGTTTTCGGGCCCCATTCGCATCGAGTTCAACGAGCGCATCAGCGAGAGAGTGGCGGGGGGCAGCCTCGACCGAGCCGTACAGGTGTCTCCCCGCACGGGTGAGGTCCGGGTGAAGCATCGCAGGGCGGGGCTCGAAGTCTCCGTGGCGGGGGGTTTCAAAGCAGGGCTGGTCTATCGGGTCACCGTGCTTCCCGTGGTGAACGACATGTTCCAGAACGCGATGAGCGAAGCGTTCGAGTTCGTGTTCTCGACCGGACCACCACCCCTTCCCAATGTGCTTGCCGGTATCGTCGTCGACCGAATCACCGGCCGGGCCAGGGAGGGCATCAGTGTCGTCGCCGTGCCGGCCGGGGAGGAGGACGCCGTGCAGAATGTCGCCCAGACGGATACCGCGGGCATCTACGCTTTGCGGTACCTGCCGGAGGGCACCTATCGCGTCCAAGCGTTCGAGGATATGAACCGCAACAATGAAGCGGACCGGCAGGAACCCAGGGCCGAGACGGTGAGGACGATCACGAACATCGACACGGTCTTTGCTCACCTCTCCCTTCTCGCGCCCGACACCACGGCGGCGCTCGTGGTCTCGGCAGAGGCAGTCGATCCCGCCACCCTGCGGATCGTGTTCGACGACTACCTCGACCCCGATTCGTCGTTGGCTGCAGTGAATGTGACTCTCGCTCGGGACGATGATACAGCGCCACGGTCCGACTCGGTGCTGCATTGGCACGCATACCAGGAGAGGATGGATTCGGTGCGCGCTCGCGCGGCGGGTGAGGGAGATGCTCCCACCCCCCAACGGCAGGCAGCTGCCCGAGCGCGTCCTGGGCCAGCCGCGAGGCGGGGCGGCCGAGGCTCGGGTAGTGGGGGCATCGGTCAGACGAGTGCCGGTTTGAGTCCGTTGGGGGAGCCGCTTCCGGGTCGCGAGGTATACGTGCTCCTCGCCGATACGCTGACCTCCGAGGTGCGGTACGTGGTGACCGTATCGGGTGTGACGAACATCGCGGGCATGGCGGGTGGTGGGGGAGAAGACACGTTGTCGTACTCGCCCCCACCCCCACCCGACACCACAGCGACAGGGGGGGATTCGACCGGCGTGCAGCCGGACACGAGCGGCGT
>BTRA01000052.1:0-19626 GCA_036986155.1 Gemmatimonadota bacterium
CCAATCCAACACTGGTGGCCGCCTTCTCGATGCCGACGAGCTTTCTGCACGACATCTACGGACGCGACGGCTTGCTCTTCCTCTCCTATTGGGACGAAGGGCTCGTCATCATGGACGTGGGGCATGGAATCCGCGGAGGAACGCCGTCCGATCCGCGGCTGGTGTCTCGAGTACGCACGACAGGCGGCCAGACCCACAACGCATGGTACTGGCCCGCATCCGGCTATGTCTTTATCGGCGAGGAGGACTTCTCGACGCCCGGCATCATGCACGTCGTGGACGCCAGTGATCTCAACGCCCCGGTCGAGGTGGCCACGTTTAGGGTGCCCGGACAACCTCCCCACAACTTCTGGCTCGACGAGGACCGAGGTGTGCTGTACCAGGCCTGGTACCAGAACGGAATCAGGGCACTCGACGTAACGGGAGGATTGGCCGGCGAATTGGAGCGCCAGGGCCGGGAGATCACGTTCAGCCGCTACGAGAGCGCCCAACCGGGACCCACGCGTTCTTGGGCGCCCCAGCTACACGAGGGCATGCTCTACGTTTCGGACATCAGCAGTGGGCTGGTCGTCCTGCAGCCCGTGTTCTAGGGAAATACAACGCTCGTAGGGGCATCGACTCAGTCGTCACCAGTGGAGTCCGACCCCTCGTGTTCAAGGGCGGTCGAGTTGATGCAGTAGCGAAGGCCCGTCGGCTGAGGCCCGTCAGGGAACACGTGCCCGAGGTGCCCGTCGCAGGAGGCGCATAACACCTCGGTCCGACGCGTGAACAGGCCGCAGTCCTCTTCCTCCCGGACACTGGCTTGCTCGACCGGCTCGTAGAAACTCGGCCATCCTGTACCCGAGTCGTACTTAGCGGCCGAGCTGAACAAGGGTGCACCACATCCGGCACACCGGTATGTGCCCTCGCTCTTATTCTCCCAATGCTCGCCGGTGAAAGCTCGCTCCGTGCCCTTCTTACGGAGCACCCGGTACTGCTCGGGCGTCAGGCTCGCCCGCCACTCCTGATCGGTCTTTTGGGTTCGGTCGGCCACAATCCCCTCGCTGCTCACGGTCTATCGGCTTTTCCAGACCTTGGTCTCCGGCCGGAAGACACCCCAAGAGAACCAGAAGTGATTACCGTGGACCACCTCCGTCAACTGAGCCCCCTTCAACTCACCCTCGACCGCCTGTCCGACCAGGTTCCAGACAGTACCCGTTTGCCGGTCCTTGAACTGCCCATCCCCCGCCTCCTCGAATATGAGCTTGCGGCCGTCCACAACAGGGTCGAACGTGGCGCTCGATCCCACATCTTGGCTATCCGCGATGTTCGCCGCGTCAACGGCGCTTGCGGTACCCGGTGCCCAAAACACGACCACGTTCCGGTTACCCACCTCGACGTTGGCCACTCGGATCTCCTTGAGCACGGAGAATGGCACCGCCAGATAGGCCTCGACCTCGGCATCCTCCAGCGCTACAACCCGCTCCATGGGAGGCAATCGGTCATCATCCCTGCCGAACCGGAAGAACTGCCGGATCGGCCCCCTGCCCCGGTCGTAACCCACGTAAGGATTCCTCCCGTAGGCGGAGGGCGGTAAGAGCCCGGTCTCGCGGGACAGGACCTGGGCATCGGGGAGCTGCCGCTTCACGTCCCGCCACGACATCACGTTGGCGGGGATGAACGTCAGCCGCTCACCGGCGTACCGCCCCACGATTCCCTCACCCGTCGCCTGCTGCCACCACGTCTCGGTTTGCCTGTCATACATCACGAGATCCGAGTGGCGCAGCCTTCCGGTGGTACCGAAGTCCAGCAGTTTCCCGTCGTAACGCCGGTCGAATGCCAGGGTCGTGTTGCACAGAGGACAGTAGGTCACCGTGATGGGCTCGCCACCCACCACATCATTTACGATCTCGTGCCGAATCAGAATCTGGAGAGGATAGGCCCTTGTCACACCGCCGGCGCGCACCACGGCGATCGGCTCCCGGGCCCCGAGCCAGCGATCGGCGGACTTGATATCGACGAACCGCGGGGCGTCGATCGCCCGGATTCCGTCCTTGGGCGGCCCGCCGGAGGCAATCTCCTCGAGCGGCACCGTGTACTTCGTAAAGTCGGTAATCCATTGGTCCCGACCTGCAATGGACGGTCTATCCTGGCCCGCCACCTCGCCCGGGCGGCTGGTGCAGGCCATGAGCGTGAGCAAGAGAATCAACTCCGCGGCCCTAGGGGGTCTAAAACGCATATCTAGCCTCGGTTCGGGATCATGGTCGTCGTGTTAGCGAACGCGCGGGGAGGCCCGCGCGGTTCCGAGCCACGACACTGCTTGTATCTGAGCGCGGAGCATGATCTCTTGAGGCTTCTGCTGATTGAGTGGAGCCCTTTCGAGTGACGCGACAGAGGACACCGATATGAGTGAAGCATCAGTAGGGCATTTCCGATGGGATGAGATGCCCCTCGAGGAATTGAAGGAAGGACTCGGCAGGCGGATCGTGTCCGGCCAAAAAGGCATGCTGGCACAGGTCTATCTGGACCGGGGATGCAGCGTCCCGCTGCACTCCCACGAGAACGAGCAATTCACGTACGTCATCGACGGCGCGCTGAAGTTCCGGGTCGGGGAGAATGGGTCCGAGGAGATCATCGTCCGGAGCGGCGAGGTCCTCCACATTCCGTCCGGCGTTCCGCATAGTGCCGAGGCCATCGAGGATACGCTGGACCTCGACGTGTTCGTGCCGCCCAGGCAGGACTGGCTCTCCGGCGAGGACGACTATCTCCGGCAAGCCGAAGAGGGCTGAGGGGGGATCCGTGGACTTTGGAATCGATGGAAAAACCGCGCTGGTGGCGGCCTCTAGTAAGGGGCTCGGCCGCGCCGTCGCGGAGGAACTGGCCTCCGAGGGAGCACGGGTGATCCTGTGCGCGAGAGGCGCTGATGCGCTCGAGGCTACCCGGGCGGCCCTAGCCGACGCGGGCGCCGAAGTCACGGCCGTCGTCGCCGATCTCACGGACCCCCAGCAGATCGAACATGTGATCGAAACCGGCGTGCAGACGTTCGGACCGGTCGACATCCTGGTCACCAACACAGGCGGTCCGCCACCGGGACCCTTCGAGAGCCACACGCCGGAGACCTGGACTCAGGCGGTGCGCGAGAACCTCGACCCAGTGCTGAACCTGACTCGGAGCGTGCTGCCCGGCATGAAGGAACGGGGGTGGGGCCGCATCGTCACCATCACCTCGCTTGCCGTGAAGCAACCGGTGGACGGGCTCATCCTGTCGAACAGCGTTCGCGCGGCGGTGACCGGCTTCGCGAAGACCCTCGCCAACGAAGTGGCCCCCTTCGGTATCACCGTGAACAATGTCATGCCGGGGTACACGCGCACTGAGCGGCTCGATCATCTCGCGGCCGACATCGCCGAGCGGTCGGGAGGTAGCATCGACGACGCCTTCGCAGTATGGGAAGGCGAGATTCCACTGGGACGGGTCGGGGACCCGAGGGAATTCGGGGCGCTGGTGGCGTTTCTAGCCTCTGAAAGAGCGAGCTACATCACGGGCACATCGATCGCCGTCGACGGCGGTGCCATCAAAGCGCTGCTCTAGCGCCCATCGGCAGGAGAAGGCGCATGTCGACACAGCTCGAGGGATCGAAGTGGATCTGGAAGGACGGAGACTTCATCGCCTGGGAGGACGCGACCCTGCACCTCCTAAGCACGGCGGTTCAGTTCGGTACGTCCATGTTCGAAGGGATCCGGTGCTACGACGGCGTGTCGGGCCCAGCCATCTTCCGGCTGGACGCGCATCTCGAGCGGCTCGTGAATTCCTGCAAGATCTACCGCATGGTGCCGGCACACTCCACTGACACGCTCCGTCGCGCATGCAAGGACGTCGTGACCCGAAACGAGCTTGGCGACTGTTACATCCGGCCCATGGTGCTGCGTGGCTACGGTTCGGCTGGACTCGATCCGGCAGCCAGCCCGATCGAGACCTATGTGTCCGCCTGGAATTGGGGCACCTACCTGGGAGAGGAAGCGCTCTCGGTGGGCGTCGACGTGTGTGTTTCATCGTGGAACCGTCCCGCGCCGAATACCTTCCCCGTGCAGGCCAAGGCCGCGGGCCACTACAACAACGCGCAGCTCATCAAGATGGAGGCGCTCGCAAACGGGTATGTCGAGGCGATCGTGCTCGGGCCCGGCGGGATCGTAAGCGAGGGAAGCGGCCAAAACCTGTTCCTGGTCCGACACGGCGTGCTGATCTCCCCGGCCTTGGAAGGCACGGCTCTTCGGGGTATTACGCGCGATGCCATCCTGACCCTCGCGCGTGACATGGGCCTCCAAGTACGAGAAGAAGCCGTGTCACGCGAGGACCTCTACACCTCCGACGAGCTGTTCTTCACCGGAACGGCCTCGGAGGTGACGCCAATCCGAAGCGTCGACCGCATTACCGTGGGTGAAGGCAAGGCGGGCCCGATCACGCTCTCGCTTCAGCGGAGCTTCCTGGGCATCGCGAAGGGTGAGGCAGAGGACGCTCACGGCTGGCTCACGCCGGTGAGCTGACCGCACCGCCACAGCCTCGAGCGGTCATCCGTCGCTCAGTATCCTACGGCCCCCGCGTCGGGATTGCGGCCGTCCGCCGCCCCGAGGCGTTCACCTGTAAGGGGGTCGATCATGATCGAGTGGGAAAGGCCCTGTCGACCCCTCACCACCACCTCGTGGCCCATGCGCCGGAGGTCCGAGACTGTAGCGGGAGACACTCCACCGGACTCGATCGTAATCCTGTCGGGCAGCCACTGGTGGTGTAGACGCCGGGCGTCCACGGCCTCTTGGATGTTCATACCGAAGTCGATGACGTTGAGCACCACTTGGAGCACTGTGTTGATGATCGTGCGCCCCCCAGGGCTCCCCACGACCGCCACCAACTCTCCGTCCCGGGCGATAATGCTCGGCGTCATGCTGGAGAGCATGCGTTGCTCCGGCCTCGCCAAGTTGGGTGTCGTGCCTATCAGGCCGCGCTCATCGGTGAGCCCCGGTTGGGCGTTGAAGTCGCCCATCTCGTTATTCAGCAGAAAGCCGGCGCCCGGCACCACGATACCCGACCCGTACGCCTGCTCGAGAGTGTACGTCACGGAAACGGCCATCCCGTCCGCATCCACGACCGAGTAGTGCGTGGTTTCGTAGCTCTCGTGGGGCAACGCGATGTCGGAGGGCTCGGAGACTCCGGCCCGATCTCTCGGGATGCCGGTCCTGAGTGCGCTCGCGTAGTCCTTGCTGATAAGCCGGTGCACGGGCACATCCACGAAGTCCACGTCGGCCACGAAGCGGGCTCTGTCCCTGAACGCCGCGCGCATCGCCTCGGTGAGGTAATGCACGTAGGCCGTCGAATTATGTCCCATTCCTGCCAAGTCGTACCCTTCGAGGATGTTCAGCATCTCCACCAAAGCGATCCCGCCGCTACTCGGCGGCGGCATCGAGATGATGTCGTAGCCCCGATAGGTTCCGCGAATCGGTGAACGCTCCCGAGGGCGATAGCGAGCCAGATCCTCCTCCGTGATCATTCCGCCGGCCCGGCGCATCTCGGCGGCCAACAGGCGGGCCGTCTCACCCTCATAGAAGCCGTCCCGCCCCTCGCGTTGAATGCGCCCGAGGGTCCGGGCCAAGTCGGGCTGGCGCAGGATCTCGCCTGGCGCGTAGGGCTCGCCGTCCTTGCTAAACGCGGCCACCGTGGCCGGATACTCCGCACGGCGCCGCAGCAAACGACTCAAGCTCCGCGCGAGTCGCTCTGTGAGGGGGAATCCGTCCCGGGCAAGTGCCACAGCGGGACTTACCAAGGACGCCCACTCATTCTTGCCGTAAAGGACGTGAGCCTTCCAGAAGCCGGCCACCGTCCCCGGCACGCCGACCGACAGATGGCTGTCGTGATGGATCTCAGGGGAGTACGCACCGGACTCGTCGGTGAACATTTCGGGATACGCCGCGAGCGGAGCTTTCTCACGGAAATCGAGCGCGGTCACACCCCCGTCCGGAAACCGGATCACCATGAAGCCGCCCCCCCCGACATTGCCGGCCGCCGGGTGCGTTACCGCCAAAGCCAAGCCGGTGGCGATGGCCGCGTCGACGGCGTTGCCGCCCGATGCGAGCACGGCGGCCCCAATCTCGCTAGCAGGCACCGTCCCGGATACGACCATGCCACTCGTGGCTCGCACTGGGGCCACGGCATCCTGAATGGCGAACAGTGGCGAAGCTACACCGGCGAACGAAAACCCCAGCAGAATCCGCGCGACCATACCCGCACGAACGGCTCGGATCACGCCCCATCCTCTTCAACCGACGCCCGGTCGTAGGAGACGATATTCTCCCACTCCGATGCGTCGGAGCGTGCGACAACAGCCACGACGGGCTCGGTATCGCTCAGGTTGAAGACCTCATGGGGCACTCCCGGTTCGATGAAGATGAAGTCACCGGCCTCGTTTTCGATCACCTCGCGGAGTCCCGTGCCGTACTCGTGTCGGACACGCCCCTGGAGAATGTAGAGCATGACCTCGAAGTCCACGTGGATGTGCGCGAAGGCCACGGCACCCGGCGGAATCGTGGCCACGTTCATGGACAGTTCCTTCGCTCCCACTGTCTTGCCCGACATTCCGGCCTTGTAGCGAATCCCGTTCCAACCCCGGCATGTCTCGCTCGCCCGGATTACCGATATCCCACCACCGCCCTCCGCCAATTCCTTGAGTTCGTCTTCGGAGAGTGACGAAAACTGTTCCAACTTCGGCATGCTCATCTTCCCCCGTCAGTGGTGTCGGCACGCTCGATCGGCGCACTCAAGTCCTCGATGTGCTGCGCTGCCGATGCCTGGAGGCGCTGGTCCATGGGATGCACCGGCTTCAAGGTGGCAAGGCGCTCGAATTCGGCCCTGGCCGCCTCGATCTCCCCCTGCGTCTCATAGAATCGGGCCAGGTCGAAGCTGTATAGGATCATTCCGGGGTCCAACTCCACTGCGCGCTCGAGGTACCTGCGAGCGTCCTCCCAACTCGTATCGTAGAGACCCCGGTTGCCGAGCACCTTTCGGCCCAACCAGCGCTCGAGCCTCGGCAGTTTCATCACCTCGTAGTTCAATATGCCGAGCACGTAGTGGGCCCCGGCGTACAGTGGGTCCCGCGCCAGAACTGCCTGTGCTTCTTCATATACCTCACCCGCGAGCCGGGCAGCGGTACTGAAGCTCGCGTATAGAGCCTCCCTTCCCTTCGCGGCGACGAGCCAGTAGTGCCCGTCGATCCTGAGAGAGTCCACCGCGATCGCACGCGCGGCATAAACTTGAGCCTTCTGGTAGAGAGCGTCCCGAGCCATCGGATTCTGCTTCTCCAGGTCGCCGAGCACCAAAGCACCGCGAGCCGCCCTCCATAGCGCCTCGAAGTTCTCCGGTTCGCGGTCGACCACGCCCTCATAGGCCCGCAGCGATTCCTCGCCCCGCAACTCCGCGTAGAGACGATCTCCCTCGACGATGCTAGCCAGTTGGCCTGTGAGGCCTGTCGGCGTGCCGAGAAGCACCGCCGCCGCCAGGCAAGTGGTCCCAACCCAAACTCTCATGGCTACAGCAGATACCCGCCGTCGATGGGAATCACCGCACCCGTGATGTGCCGCGCCACCTCGGAGCAGAGAAAAAGGACCACGCCCGCCACGTCCTGAGGATCTCCCAACCGCCCCAGAACGCTGCGCTCCCGCGCCCGGTCCAAGATCTCGGATGGCACCCTCGCCGTCAGGCGCGTGGTCCGTATGTACCCTGGTGCGACCGCATTGACGTTGATGTTCTTTGGACCCAGCTCCACCGCCGTGCTCCGCGTGAATCCGATGATGCCCGCTTTCGAAGCGCTGTAGTTTGCGAGCCCGAACTCACTGCGGAGTCCGTGCACGGATGTGACGTTTACGATCTTGCCCCACTCTTGCGCCCGCATATACGGGGCAACCTCGCGCGTCGTGTGGAATACTCCCGAGAGATTGGTATCGAGAACGGAACGCCATTCCTCATCGCTCATATGCCACACAGCCCGGTCTCTCCCGATACCGGCGTTGTTCACCAGAATGTGCGCGCCACCCAACTCCTCCACCGCCGCAGCTACAAAATCCCGAACCTGATTGGGGTCGCGCACGTCGCAGGCACGGCAAAAGACATTCACCTCGAGCTCGCGAAGTTGGCGCACCACACGCATGGCCTCCTCCCTCTCCTCGGCCCCCGTGTCGAGGAAATTGAACGCGACGTCCACTCCCGACCGGGCGAGGTCGAGAGCTACAGCGCGCCCGATCCCGCTGGAACCACCCGTCACGATCGCCACGCGGCCACGGAGGCCGCCTCGGTGAAACGCCGGCTGCGCATGGGTCTCTGCTCCCACCTGGTCCAGCAACTGCTCTACGGCATCCCCGAGCGGCTCAGCGGCGGCTGTGACCGTTTCCTCGTAGTCGGGGTCACCCGCCCCACGCTTCGAACACGGGTCTCGGTCGTGCAAGCCTTCGCTCGTCATCCCGAGCTGATCAACCGCTCGAGGTCCGTGGTCGACAACGTCCTGTCTGCCGATTTCGCAGCGTCGAAGAGCGTCTGGCATAGGGCTTCGTCCATCGGGTCGTACCCGTGGTTTCGTAACCAGCACTTCACGTTGGACAGCCCCGACATCGGCCCGATCTCGATTACCTGGGTTCTTCCCACCATGGAGGCAGGGATGCCCGAGTATACACGGTCCGCCAACCAGGCGTCCCCTTTGGCCTCTGCCTTCACAATAGCCGCCGCGTGGACCCCCGTCCCGGTCCGGAAGGCGTCCCGACCCACTACAGGGTACCCGTTCGTGATCGGCACCTGACATGCCTCGGCAACCGACTCGCAGTATTCAGGGAGCTTCCCGAGGTCGCCCTTGTGCACGCCAAGGAGCTTGAGATTCACCAGCAGGAGATCCATCTCCACGTTTCCCACGCGCTCGCCGATTCCGAGGGCTGTGCCATGGATGCGCGTCGCCCCCGCCTGCATGGCAGCAAGGGCATTGGCCAACCCGAGTCCACGATCCCGGTGCCCATGCCAGTCGACGCCTACGTCCTCGCCGGAAGGCTCGACGATCTCCTCGATCACGAACCGCACCACCGCGCGTGTACCGGCCGGAGTGGCGTGACCCACGGTATCGGCCACACAGAGCCGCCGGGCACCCCACTCGATCGCCTTGCCGTAGAGGACCCTGAGCGTCTCGGGGCGCGCGCGCACGGTGTCCTCGGTGACGAACATCACCGGCAGCCCCTCGCCGACGGCGAAGGTCACCGCCTCCTCCGACACCCGGAGCATTTTGTCCAACGTCCAGTCTTCGGCGTACTGGCGAATCGGCGAACTACCAATGAAGGTGCACGCCTCGATCGGGATGCCCACCTCCTGGGAAATAAGGGCGATCGGCTCGACATCGGCCACCACGGTTCGAGCCGCACAGTTTGCTGTGATCGAGAGCCCCGCTTCGGCGATCTCACGCGCCAACGCCCTCACGGCCTCGACCGCCCGAGGGCCGGCACCCGGCAAACCGAGGTCCGCCGTGTGGATGCCCAACTCGTCCATAAGGTGCAGGATGCGGATTTTGCGCTCGATGTCCGGATCCACCACGGAAGGGTTCTGCAGGCCATCTCTCAGCGTCTCGTCGTCCAACTGGATCTCACCGAGCGTGCTCCAGTCGAACGAGTCGGCCTCGTGGGCATTCCAGTCGTGAATGAGGTCACTCTCGTCCATCGAAGCTCCGTGCGTGGCATTCCCGTACGATGCACCCCCGTCGGCTAAGTATAGCTTCGGTCGGGGATGGTTTGACACCCACCATGCGCCCGCCGAGCTTCGCACGATGACCGAAAAGTCCTTTTCCGACGGGCCACAACTCCTCTCCGACCCGGTGCTCATGGGCGCCCTGGATCAGCTGATCGAAGGTGACGAGCGGACCTTGCTCGATCAGGTCGCGCTTACGGAGATCCCCGCACCTCCGTGCGCCGAGGAAGCCCGAGCCACCCAGCTGGTGAAGGTCTTCCCGGAGGACACCGACGTGTCGGTCCGCCTCGACGGAGACACGTGGTACGGAGCGGCCGGCCGCATACATGCGACCGACGAATGGTACAGAAACGAGCGGGGACTCGAGGGCATATACCGTGGGTTGCTCACCGCAGTGCTCGTTACCGGCATCTCCTGACCGAAGACCGGGGTTGCGGTCGGCTCCGGCCTCAGCCAGCCACTTCCGAGTCGGCGGCCACACTCAGCGACCCCGAGAAACCACTGATCCGAGCCCGGCTGCCCACCATCGAATCATGCAGACTCGATGACTCGATAGAAGCGCCATCCCCAACGATCACGTCGGCCAGAGTCGAGGCCTCCACCACCACACCCCTCTCCAGCGTGACATTGGGGCCCACCGACGAATCGCGCACAACCACTCCCTCTTCGAGACGCACCGGGTCCACCACTGTGGTGTTCTCCAAGACGGCATCCGGATCCAGGCCGCCCCGCGTAGTCTCGAGCAGGTATCGGTTGGTGTCCAGGAGCGTCTCCAGCTTACCGCAATCGTACCAACCATCCACGGGGGCCGTACATATGCGCGCGCCGTGGTCCACCATGTACTGGAACGCATCCGTGAGGTAGTACTCCCCCGACGGCCCGGCGCTGGATTTCATGGTGTGCTCTACTCCCTCGAAGAGGAGCTTGTGGTCGCGGATATAGTACAAGCCGATGTTCGCCAATCTCGAGATAGGCTCGGAGGGTTTTTCGACGATACGGGTCATCGCCCCCGAATCGTCGGTGAGGATGACGCCGAAGCGTTGGTAGTCCTCCACCTCCTTGGCCCAGATAACACCGGCCCACTCCTCCGGCAGACTCCGCACCAGGGTCAGGTCGGCGTCGAAGAGGGTGTCGACGAATAGGATGAGTACGTCCTCGTCGACGTAGGGCGCCGCGAGCCGGAGGGCGCCCGCCGTGCCGTCCTGGACTTCCTGAACGACGTAATGGCCCGTGATGTCCGGGTATTCAGTCTCGATGTATTCCCGCACAACGTCCCGCAGGTATCCCACCACGAACACGATCTCCTCGACACCCAACCGCCGGAGATCGTCGAGGATGTAACTCATGACGGGACGTCCCCCGACCCTGAGCAGGGGTTTCGGAGTGGCGAACGTGTGGGGACGTAAGCGACTCCCCTTGCCGGCAAGAGGAATTATGGCCTTCATGGAACTCCGATCTCTGATGACTCGGCGGGGTACGAGCGGGCCGACGATCAGGCGCCCAAACTATACCCGTCTCCCCCATCGGCGGCAAAGTTCGAGCCGGAACTTGCGATCCAACGATAACGGGGGAACTCTTCTTCCGACGAGCGGTTGAAGCTTCGAGCCGACGGCACCAAGCCGGGCACTGATCGGGACAGGTTGGAGGCGATGAACAAGACACGCGGAGCATTTCAGTTCTCACGACCTTTCAGCGAGTTAGCGGGCGCTCTGGTCCTCGTCGCACTTACCCAGGCGGCGCCGCTCGCCGGAGCGGGCACCCTCGCCGCCCCCGGGCAGGCCGCAGACACGCTCGGTACTCTCGAGGTGTCGGGAACGGCCTCAGTGATGATCGCCGCCGACCGGGCGAGGGCGAGGTTCTCCGTGGAGACGGAGGCAACCACAGCGCAGGAAGCGTCCGCGGAAAACGCCGACCTGATGGAGGCAGTCATCCACGCCGTGCGTCAGTCGGGGGCCGCCGGGCTCTCGGTGGAGACGAGCGGTTATGACGTGCGGCCACGGTACGTGCGGCCTTCGGGCGCGAATCCTCAGGAACAGCGCATCGTGGGGTACACGGCCGTCAACAGCGTTCAGGTGACCCTAGAGGATCTCGACGCCGTAGGTGGGCTCATCGACGCGGCAATCTCCGCAGGAGCGAACCGCGTGGCCAGCCTCGTCTTCTTCTCCTCCGACACCGAGGGCGCCCGCCTCCGTGCGCTCGCGGAGGCGGTCACGCGGGCGCGCGCTGAAGCCGCGACCGTAGCCGACGCCATGGACATGAGGCTCGGTGAGGCACTGCGGGTGCGGACCGATTCGCCACGCCAAGGTTTTCAGATGAGGTCGAGCACCATCGCGATGGCTCAAGCAGTGGCCACGCCGGTCGCTCCGAGCCGGTTGACCGTGAGCGCCACAGTGACCATAACCTACCGATTGGAGAGTCGCTGATCCCCAGGGGAATGGGTCTGGCCGAGCGCGTTCGGCGGGGCGTCACCACGAACTATGCCGAGACCGGGCCCTCGGCGGCGGATCCCCGGTTGCGTGGCCGCACTTACGCTATTCCCTTCGACCGGGTGTGGAACGCGGCGTGTGCCCAGATCGAGGGGGCTCCGGGATGGCACCTAATCGAGGCGAATGACCAGGTGGGCTCGATCAGGGCGACGGCCACCACGCTCGTCTTCCGCTTTCTAGACGACGTGTCGCTCCACATAACGCTCGACGAGAACGCCCAAACCAGACTCGACATGACGTCTCGGTCCCGGAAGGGTAAGGGGGACCTGGGCGCCAACGCGCGCCGTATCGACCGCTTCATGCGCCGTCTCGACCGGAACCTCGACGCCCGGCCCGAGCAGATCCTCGATGCGCTGGTCCCCATGCCATGAGGATTCGGTCGCCACGAACCCGACGACTCGTGGTGATGGCCCTGGCCGTCTTGGTCCATGGCTGTGGTCCCGACCGGTCGTCGATACGCGACGAAGCAGGGGTCGAGCCGGCCGACACCGCACCGGATCAAGACTTCGAGGCGAGAGTCTACGAACGGAATATCGTGTTCATGACCACGGGACAGGACAGCGCGATCATCGTCCCGTGGTTCTTCACCGCTCGTGCCCACCCGGGGGGCGTGTCCCGCGAGGTTCGTGGATGGCTTGCCCGTAGCGGGGAGTGGGAGCCGTTCTTCCAAGACCGGTGGGAGGGGCCACCCACACGCGCACCATTCCGGATTCTCCCACGCGCTGCCATGCGCCTGTTGGTTGGGAAAGGTGATGCGCTTGAGGCGATTCTCTACGAGGAAGGATCCCGGCAACTGGACATTCTCCTCAACGAACCGGTAGCAGACTGGAGCGGGACCCGGGGTGAGGTGTTCCGGGTCAACGGCGGGTCGATGCTGCTGGGGGGTCAGCCGGCCGATGGGCTCCTTCTGGACGTGATCCGGGCGCATCGGCCCGCTGACGTTCCATCGGGGGGTTGGATCTTCTTGGAGGGTGGACCCTCGGTGACGATCGTCCTAGAGGCGCCGGTGGGCATCCCTCCGGGCTCCACCCCATATCTCGGCTGGGCTCGCCTGGGCGGCCGTGAACTCCGCTGGCCCCGCATCAAGGTCGAATGGACCGAGACGCGCTCATTCGAGCGAGCGAGGCGGGACGTTCCCGTCGAGTGGTCCATCGTATCCGACGACGGTGCGTTGGGGGGCATACTCACGACCGTGGCGTTGCTACTCACGGCGGGGGAGGGCGCAGGCCCTATCCTGCCTGTGGACGGGCTGTTCCAGGTCAGGGGCACACTCACGATCGACGGCGACTCGTATGATGTACGGGGCTTCCTTCGTCACATCCAACCGTAATTCAAGCATGTCCGACGAACTAACTCGAGCTCTACTCACCATCGTTTTCGGCGCGGCGGCGGGCGGCCTGACGAACACGGTGGCCATCTGGATGCTGTTTCACCCATATGAACCGTTCAAGCTCTTCGGCCTACGCATAGGCCTCCTACACGGTGCCATCCCCAAGAACCAGGCCCGCCTCGCCGCCGCGGTGGGGCGCACGGTGGGCAACAGGCTGCTCACGGACGAAGACCTGGCGGGCATCTTCGCAGACGAGGCGTTTCGCAGAGCATTCGATGAGCGTCTCTCGGGGTTTCTAACGACGTTGTTGCATGAAGAGAGGGGCTCACTCAGGGAGCTACTACCCGAGGCGGCGCTACCGGAGGTCGAAGGGCTGCTCAGCGAGATGGTCGAATTCGGTTTGGGTCGGCTAGGCGAGTACCTGGCTTCGGAGCGGTTCCCGGAAGCCATCGGCCGGTGTGCCCAGGAGATCGTCGAGTCTATCGCCGACGAACCGATCGCCGGGCTACTCACGCCGGCCCGGGAGGAGACCATCTCGGAGTTGGTCGAGGATTGGATCCAGGACGCCGTCGACAGCGAGGATTTCCAGACGGCCGTCGACGACTATCTGGAGCGGGCGTCGGGCAAGATACTGAGTCCTGGACGCACGTTCGAGGAGATTCTTCCGCCGGGCCTCGTTGGAGCGGTCGAGAAGGGCATCGCCGGATACCTTCCGCTCGCCATCCAGCGGCTCGGGTCGTTGCTCGAAGACGATAAGGCGCGCGCCCGCTTCGAGCGATTCATCCATGAGCTACTCGGCAATTTCATGCGCGACCTCAAATTCCACCAACGCCTCGTGGCGAGCCTGATCGTCACCGAACAGACTGTGGAAAAGGTCCTGAACACGATCGAGGCGGAGGGCGCGGAACGGTTGGCCGAGATGCTTCAGGAAGAAGAGATCCAGGAAGCCATGGCGCGGGGGGTGAACGAGGCCATCGTGGACTTTCTCCGCCGCCCTGTCGTTTCGGTCCTAGGCGAGGGCGAAGACCCCAGCGTCGTCGACGCCCGCGCGACTCTGGCCGGTTGGATTCTCAACCTCACGAGCGATCCGGCTACTCGGAGTTTCGTGGTGGAAAAGCTCGGTTCCGCCTTGGAACGGGCCGGCGCACGCACCTGGGGCGATGTCTTCGGCAGACTGCCACCCGAGAAGGTCACGGGCTGGCTGGTTACGGCCGCTCGTAGCGAGCCCGCGGGCACATTGTACCGGGAGGCGGCACACCGGCTGACGTCGGGCCTGCTCGACCGTCCAATCGGCACGCCGGCGAACTGGCTCCCGGAGGGCGCCCCGCGACGCATCGAGGAGTCGCTCTCACCGCCGGTGTGGGAATGGCTGCAGACTCAGGTGCCGGCCGTGGTCCAGCAGATCGATGTGGCCCGCAGGGTGGAGGAGAAGGTGTTGAACTTCCCGACCGCCAAGATGGAGGACCTGGTTCGCAGGGTCACCGATCGGGAGTTGAGGCTCATCGTATCGCTCGGATACGTGCTGGGTGCGTTCATCGGAGTCGCGCTGGTGATCATGAACAGCCTCCTGCCTTGAGGCGCGGCACAGTCAGCCCGGATCGACTCCGTTCTGCTTCTTCTCGGCGGGCTTGGTAGAAACTGCGGTGCGGAAATGTGTCCGCACGGCCCTCCGCTCGGAGGCACGTTTGGTGGGCCGCATATGGTCGAGCCACATGAAGTGGCGCTTTGCTTTGCGGGGAGCACCGCCTGAGGCTAGACGTTGATCGATCTCTTCACGTGTTTGAGTGAAGTTGCCGACTCCGAGGTAGAGACCCAGCACGAGAGCTGCCACGCCTCCGAGGATCTTCAGGAAGAGAATACTCGCCTGCCCCCTTCAAAAAGGCCCCTAGGCCTTTCCGACGGACTCCAAGAAAAGCAGTACGAGGCCCATGGAGAGTATCATCGGCACCACGTTGGTTCCTACGGCGACCAAAAGGACCACCGCCCAGAAGATGATGTTCGTGAAGGTATAACCGCCTGGGAGCAGGTTCATTTCGTTCCTCGTAAGCGTTCAAGAGCCCGATGCCCACATGGGAATATGGCGTCGCGGCCGGCGGTCTTCAATGGCGCCGTCAATCGACGCGATCGGCCGGTCTCTCGGCGGGATCCCCGGCGTCGGCTTGGAGGCGTTTGCGCACATCCGCCAGGTACCCGGGCGCGATGTCGAGGAGCTTGCACACCTTCCGCATCACGTATTCCTCCCGGCTCGAGAGTTCGCCGTCTGAATAGACGAGACCCCACATCACCTCGACGAGCACCATCTTCTGGCCCAAGGAATAGCTTTCCTTGATCAACTTGGTGAACTGCCAAAGATCGACTGCGGCGACGCGCTCCTTCTCGGCGAGGGCGATAAGCTCGACCGCCTGATCTCGATCCAGGCCATACTGCCTCCCGATGGCCCCCTCCAAGTGCTGGGCTTCGTCGTCGGTAAACTCATCGTCGGCATGAGCCAACTCCAACAAGAGAGCGCAGGCTGCAAGGCGAATGTCTTGTTCGGGCACCGCCTCCTGCTGTGGATCCGGCGCCATCGAGGAACCAAAGAAAGACTTGATGGCATCACGCATGGTTGAACGCCGCTCTGCATCGCGAGAGGAATAAGCCATTGTGAGACTAACGCCCACATGTGGTACAAGCCAGCGGACACGGGTCGCCTTCTACTCCTGGAGCCGGACCTTCCGGACACCCGCCCTCAGGGGCAGGACTACTGCGACTCCCGTGAGCAATAGCGATCCCGTACCTCCGAGAATCAGAGGCACCATACCGGCGCCGCCTGGATCTCCATCCCGCATGCCCGCGGCGAGCACGAGGTAGACGGGCCACGCGAGCATGCCGACAACTCCCACCAGGTAGGCCACGGAGGCCATCATGAATACCAGGCCGCCGAACGAGGTCGGTATCTCCGCCGTATTCTCGGTCTCGAGATTCGGAAAAAGGGCGCCGAACCCCAAAGCCAGAGCGGTAATCGCAAACGTAATCCCAATCATCGCGACCGTCGTGATGCCCAGAATCAGTGGCAGGGCGTTCAGAATGATATTCGTCAGAACGATGAGCGGAATAGAGACCAGTAACAGTGGGACCGTGCCCACCCAGTACTTGGCCCAAAATAACGTCTTGATGTCGAGCGGGGACGACCGGAGCAGCCACATCATGCGGCCTTCCAGCGACATGGCCGGGAACACGAAGCGGGCCGCGATCGCGGCGACGACGAAACCCGCCAGTCCAAGGTTCAAGAAAGACACCACATTGATCAGGAAAAACGAAACCTGCTCGCCGGAATAGAGCGGTAGCACGTTGATGTTGTAGACGTACACCACCACCAGCACTCCCAATAGGAGCAGTTGGGACCACTGCGTGGCGTCTCGGAAGAAGACTCGGACTTCTTTGGCGACGAGTTCGCGAATCTGTGGACCAGTGCCGGAGAGCAACCGTTCCGCCAACCGCGAACGCGTCCGTCCTTCCTTGCGCTGGGCCCCTTCCTGGGCCCGGGTGAAGCCGGCCTTGAAGAAACGGTGATGCAGCCAGGCGCCTCCAACGAAGAACGCCGCAGCCGTACTCCAAAGCAGGAAAAAAGGAAACGGATCGAAGAGTCCCTCGAGGTGAGACATCAGGGCCTGGGTCACCCACTCGTTCGGGAGCCAAACGGATGTCGGAGTCCGTAGCACAGCCATGAAGTCCACAAGGTCGCGGAACTCTTCCGGCCGCATGAGCCGCTCAGGCTTCAGGAACCTGAACAGGGTCACCACCGCTGCGACGGCCAAGAGACCCATGAGTGCGAGTAGATCTCGCGTCCTTCTCGCCGGGAAGACGTTGACCAACAGCAGCGTAAAGGCAGTCCCGACTACGGCCGGAAGCACCAGGTAGGGGATCAGGGACGCGACGGCGAGAGCATAGAAACCGATCCCGGCGCCGTAGACCACGCCGTACGCGGCAAGCAGCGGCACCGCCATGAGCGCCACCATCCACGAAGAATTGACAATCGTCTCCGTGAGGCGGGCCCCGTAGAATTCGAGCGGGTCGACCGGCGCAGCGATCAACAGCTCCAGGTCCTTCGACAGGAAGAACGTGGACAGTGCTGTGATCACGTTCGAGAGCAGCAGGATCATGAGAAACGTGAGCAACGCCAACCCCAAGAGCTTGCTCGCCAGCAGGTCGCCGATCCCCTGAGTACCACGAAAATACAGCAACATGCGGAAGATGACACCGAAGATGAGGGCCCAGAAGACGAGCCCGATGAATCCCAGCAGGAGCCATTTCCCGAACCCAGCGGGCCCCCTGCGGACTCGATTCGCCTTGGATCGGAGCTTGGGGCCGAGAAGCCCCAGAACCCCCAACCCGCTCATGGTCGTTCCGTTCACGCGCCCTGGAGGCTGGCCACGACGCTGGCCATATCCTCGTTGCCGGTCATTCTGAGGAAGATCTCCTCCAGGTGAGCCTCTCCGGATTGGACCTGGTTTCGGAGATCGTCCATGGTTCCCTGCGCGATGATATCGCCCTCCCGGATGATGGCGATCCGGTCGCACACCGCCTCGACGACCTCCAGAGTGTGGCTGGACAGAAAGACCGTACCACCGGCGTCTACGAACGCCCGCAACAGATCCTTGAGGATTCGGGCCGACCTGGGGTCCAGCCCGACCATTGGCTCATCCACCACGATCAACTCGGGCTGGTGGATCAAAGCCGACGTGATCAAGAGCTTCTGGCGCATGCCATGCGAATAGCTTTCGATCAGTTCGTCTCGCCACTCGCTGAGGCTGAAGAGATCGAGCAGGCCCTCGATCCGCTGTTCGGAAGCGACTTCGTCCTTGCCCCACAAGCCAGCCACGAACCGAAGGAATTCCCCGCCCGAGAGCTTCTCGTAAAGAAACGGTCGGTCTGGAATGTAGCCGATGCGCGACTTGGAGCTAACTGGATTCGAAGCCAGATCGTCTCCCCCGATCTCGATACGCCCACCCGACGGCTGTAACACACCCGCGATCATGCGGATCGTCGTGGTCTTGCCCGCGCCATTGGGGCCCAGGAACCCGAAGATCTCCCCTCTGGGCACGGCGAGGTCGATACCGTTGACGGCCGTGAAGGCACCGTAGCGCTTCACAAGGCCCTCGAGGAGTAACATCTCGGACGGGGCATCGGGCCTGGTGGCTTGCCCGTCCATGAGCGCGGCAATCTGTGCCTGTACCCTCTCAATACTCGAGGGAGAGGTCACTGACCGTCCTCTGCGGCGAACGGTGCGTCCAACACTTCGATGTTGAGCCGGCCGATCAGGCGGATGATCTCGATCTGTTGGGCGAGCCCGCCGATAACGAATCGAATGTGGGCGGCATCCGCCGGAACCTGGCCGAACGTGGGGTCCACGGCGACCCACTCGCCAAGCCAGACCTCAGGCCACGCGTGGTAGTAGAACGCCTCGTTGAGGTAGACCAGTCCAACCGCTGTCCGTGCGGGCAGACCGAGGGACCGCGCCATGGCCACGAACAGCACGGTATGCTCGTTGCAGTCCCCGGCGCGCGATTCTAGAACCTGGACGGCGCTCGGCACCGAGAGCGTGATGCTCTTCTCGAGCATCCGGTTGATGCGACGGGTGAGTCGTTCGGTGGTCGCCCGCGGATCACGTGCCCATCGTCCCGCAATCTTGCGAGCACTGTCGATGATGCGCTGGTCGTCGCTTTGAATGAGCGGTTCGGGCTCAAGCGCGTCGCGCAGATCCATGAGCTTGTAGGGTAGTTGGTACCCGGGGTCGAGGCCCGCCCAGGATTCTCGCCTAACGATCAGAGTGTCGCCCCTGAGCGTCTGGCGCCCTCCGTCGAGTTGGAAGCCCGTAAGATCGACGCCTGAGAGCCTGAAGCGCAGCTCCGCGTGCTCCTCTACCGAGCCCAGATCCACGTTGCTCTGGATCGCGGTCGACAGGATGATGTCTTCGTCGATCGCCGCCACGGTAACCCCTTCCATGTCCTCTGATGCCTGCCTGGCGATCTCGTACTCGGTCTTCTCCATGGTGAAGCCCATCGGGCTCGAAGCGCGCAGGATGCGTCCGTCTTG
>BTRA01000053.1:0-19374 GCA_036986155.1 Gemmatimonadota bacterium
CGGAGGCGTTGTCCACCACCCAGATCTCGGTCGCCACACCGGCCGGGTATCGCTCCAACGAGTCGAGGCACGCCCGCAGGAGCTCGCGTGTGTTCCAGTTGACGATGACGATGGCCAGCTCGGGCGCGGCGCGCCGGCCGGAATCAGCGGTCATGTGGCGCCCAACACCAGCCGGTAGCTCTCGGCCAGTGCCGCCATGGTATGCTCCCGGCGGTTCTCCCGCATGCAGCGCTCACGGGCGGCCCTGCCCAGGGCTGCGGCCCGGGCCGGCTCACGCAAGAGGCCGACGGTCGCGTCCGCCATCGCCTTCCAATCGCGATAGGGCACGAGAAGTCCCGTCTCCTGGTGTGTGATGATCTCGGGATGCCACTCGAAGTCATAGGCCACGATCGGGGCCCCGGCGAGTGCGGTCTCGAGGAGCGAGTAGCCGGCATGCGGCGCAAGGACGACGCCGGCTCGTGCCATGGCCGCGAAAACGTCATCCGTGCCCAAGTTCCCGACGATCCTCAATCCCTCGGCGACGCCGAGCTTCTCGGCCTCCCGGATCACGTCCTCGCGGAGCGGTCCGGCCCCTCCGACCACCACCAACTCCCTCTCCGGAAACTCCTCTCGTATCCGGCCGAAGCAGCGGATGAGGTCGATGCTGTATTTCTCGGGGCTCAGCCGGCCAACGTAAACGAGCGGCGCGGGGTCTTCGACGCCGAGCCGCCGCCAGATGTCCGGGTCCGAGCGGTCGCCGTAGAAGGCCGCATCCGCGTAACAGGGGAACCGGCGGACGCGGTCCGGAAGGGCTCCTCGTTCGACCGCGTACTCGCGGTAGAAGTCGCAGTGCACGAGTACCAGATCCGCGCGCCGCATGACCCAAGCCTCGATCATGAAGGTGAGGCGAGCGGGAAGGAATGGGATGGGGTTCAACCGCCCCACCTCGTACGACGTCCGGTAGTGGGAAACGAGGCCCAAAACCATCGGCCGTCCCAGCCTCCGCGCAAGCCGGAGCCCGATGAGTCCGATCACGAAGGGATCGACGCATACCACCACGTCCGGCGGGTTGGCCCGGGCCACCGCCTCGATCTCCTTCAAGCCGGAGCGCAGCAACTGGATGCGCCGAATCCACTTGATCCGGCCCAAGAACCCCCCGGGCACTCGTCCGGCGATCTCGTAGACGGTGAGCCCCTCCTCCGGATGGCGCACCGAAGGTTCTTCCGCACGAAAGAACACGTAGTCGGTGTGCGCGAAGACGCTGGGGAGGCGCGAGGCTTCGAGTCGGTCGAACGCGTTGCGGTCCACGATCGACGTATCCCACGACCCCGATGAGAGCATCAGGAGCCGATGGCGGCCACCGGCGCTCACGTCGAACCCGGCCGGAGCGAACGCCGGCCCTTGCGAAGAATCTTGAGATCGTTGGCTAAAACGGCGTATTTGAACTGGCGCAGCCGCGGCGGAAACGCCGCCACGGCTTCGCTCGACCAGTGCTGAAGCACGTCCTCGTAGGTCAGGAGGTCTGCATCCGGGATATGAGAGACTGGGCTGTCGCCGCCATTATTAACCCATCGCGGCGATGAGAGCTACCTTCGTGGCCCCGCGGTTGAACACCTACGGGGGGGATCGCGTGATCGGCCGATACGCGCAGGGGCTTCAGGCGCGTGGTCACGACGTTCGCGTCGTCTCGGTGGGCGATCCCGTATCCACGATCTTCTACCAGGGCCTGGAAACGGTCTCCCTCGGGCTCAACGCGTTCCCGCGCTCGAAGCTCGACTACGTGCGGGCGTGCTCGAGGGCGCTACGGCGTGTATCCGATCCGGGCGTCGTCATCGCTACGTGGACGCCCACCCTGCCCCTCGCGGTCGCGCTACGCAGGCTGCGCGGCGCGAAGCGCACCGTCTGGCTCGCACAGGACTACGCCGAGATGTTCGAGGGCCTCCCGACCGAAAAATGGCTCCTGAGGCACGGGGCCGGCTGGTGCGACGCCGTGGTCTCGATCTCGACGCTCTGCTCCACCCACCTCGGGGCCGACAGGTATCCCGGCAGGGTGACGCTGATCCATTCCGGTCTGGAGGACGTGTTCTTCCAAGCCGGCGACGACGCCGACCGGGCGGGCATCCTGTTCGTGGGCGATCCCATCGAGCGCAAGGGCTGGCAGGACTTCGTGCAGGCCTGGCGGGGTGTGCGCTCCACCCGCCCCGACCTGGGCTTCACGCTCCTGTGCCGGACTCCGCCCGAGGGCGGCGTGCCCGAAGGAGGCCGCTGCCTCGTCGACTTGAGTGACGAGGAAGTCGCCGAGCAGTATCGCTCCGCTCGGGTCTACGTGTGTGCCAGCCATGCCGAGGGGTGGGGATTGCCCGCCCTCGAGGCGATGGCGGCGGGCACTCCGGTGGTGACCACCCTTCACGGAGGCTGCGAGGCGTACGCGCGCGACGGCGTGAACTGCCTGACGGTCGCCGTCGGGGACGTCGTCGGCCTGGAGCAGGCGGTAAGCCGGATCCTGAACGAAGCCGGTGTGAGCGACGAGTTGGTAGCCGGAGGGCGGTCGACCGCGGCTGAGTACACGTGGGAGCGCGCGATCGACCGTTTCGAGGCCGTATGCTCTGGATGAACCATGAAACCTGAGCGGACACAGTCACCCCTGAGCCTACGCGCGAGTCGCTTCGTAGAGGCTGCCGAAGAAGACCTCTCACCGCTGGCGGGCACGCACATCTTCGAGGCCGCCCGGCGCGACCGCCTCGCGAAGCTCGGCATCGCCGACCAAACCTATGTCGACTGGTTGCGCCGGCTGTTGCCCCACATGCTCGAGGCCTACGCCGCGGAACCGTCCCCGCGCATTCTCGACTTCGGATGCGGTACGGGAGAGCTGACGGTGCTCATGAACGCGCTGGGGTATCGCGCATACGGGATCGATGTCCACCGCCGGCACTTGGCCCTGGCACAGCTTCTGGCAGAGGAAAACGACCTTCCCGGCGGCACCTTCGTCCGCACGGGTGGGCCGGGCCTTCCGTTCGCCGACGATTCGTTCGACCTGATCAACCTGCATGTGGTGGTGGAGCACCTGTCCAACCCTGTCCTGGACATCATCCTCCCCGAGTTGGCGCGTGTGTGCAGGGGGGCGGTCTTCATCACGGTGCCCAATCGGCTACAACTCGTCGATGATCACACCGGGCTCCGCTTCGTGCCCTGGATGCCGAGGCCCGTGGCGGAGGCGTACGTGCGCCTGCGTGGCAGCCGGTACGTCTACGGAATCTCGCGCGATGGGTCGTGGGATGTGTGGTATCGGTCGTTCACGCAGATCAGGAGACTCTTCGAGCGGGCAGGATTCCGCCTGGAGGTGCCGCCGGACGCCGTGATCTTCCCACCCGCCGACTCACCCGCTCAAAGGCCCTTGAGCACCTACCACGAAGTCAGTCCAAGCCGCTTGAAACGGCTGGTGTGGAGAGGAATCGGGGCCGGGATCGGGTGGACGACTCCGCGTGACGCGCCGAGCCAAGCGCTCTATCCCTACCTCAACCTGGTCTTCGTCCCGGGAAGGGCACGCTGACAGGGGTCGTCCGCGGCCTATTACCGCCTCCTCAACCACTCCTCCAACGTCAGCAGCGCCCACAACTGGTGCCCGAAGTCCGCCCTGCCCTCCAGGTGCTCCCGCGCCATTGCCCGCACCGGCTCCGGGCGAATCCACTCCCAGATGCGCGCATCATCGGCCAGTACGCGCTCCTCCAACAACGGCCGCCACTGTTGCCTGAACCAGGTCGGCAGCGGAATGCCGAACCCCATCTTGGGCCGCGAAGAGATCTCGTCCGGCAACAGGTCCCGGAACGCCGTCTTGAGCACGGCCTTCATGTGGCGGCCCCGGATCTTGTGACGGTCCGGCAGGGACGCCGCGAACTCCATCAGAGCCGTGTCCAAGAACGGTGAGCGCAACTCCAGCCCATTGGCCATGCTGCACCGGTCGGACTTCACCAGGAGGTCCTCGGGCAGATACGTCTCGAAGTTGACGGCCAGGGCCCGCGCCAGGGGCGACAGCCGTTCCCTTCCCATGAGTGGCTCGCGGAAGCTTCGCGACACCTCCTCACGACCGAGGAGTTCGCCGACCTCGGGCCGAAGCATCTCGGAGAGGCGGTCCGCGAAGAACCCGATCCAGCGGAGCGTGCGCTCCTCGGTGGACAGCGACGCGGCGGCGAAGAAGCGCGTGAAGCGCCGCGAGAAGCTCCGGAAGTCGGGATTGTGCCGAAGCCGTCGGCCGATGGCATCGCCCGCGGCGACCACCCATCCCGGCATGCCCTCGGCGATCTGGGCTCCGCGAAACCGGGCGTATCCGGCGAACATCTCGTCGCCGCCGTCTCCGGTCAGCGACACCGTCACGTGCTCCCTGGTGAGCTGCGACACGATATAGGTGGGGATCGCGGACGAGTCGCCGAACGGCTCGTCGTAGTACTCCACCAACCGGCCGACCAGATCCACGGACTGCGCGGGCACCTTGAACTCGGTGTGGCGGGTGCCGAAACGCTCGGACGCCATACGCGCGAACTCGGTTTCGTCGTAGAGGGGATCGTCCTCGAACCCGATCGAGAACGTGCGCACGGGCTCGTCCATCATCTCGGACATGAGGCCGACCACGATCGTCGAATCGACGCCGCCCGACAGGAACGCGCCCAGCGGAACATCCGACACGAGGCGCCGCTGGACGGCGGCGCGCATCAGGTCACGCACGCGCCCCTCGGCCTCCGCGCGCCCGATCGACACGGGGGTGAGGTCGAGCCGCCAATACCTGGCCTCGCGGGGCTCGGCGTCGCGCTCGAGGACCAGGGTCGTGGCCGGCGGAAGCTTGCGGACTCGCTTGTAGAACGTCGCCGGCGCGGGCACGTAGCCGTAGGCCAGGTAGAGGGGAAAGGCCTGCGGCAGGAGATCGCTGTCCAGCCCTTCGACCTCGAAGATCGCCTTGATCTCGGATCCGAAGACCAGCACGCGGTCGTCCCGGTACACGAACAGGGGCTTCTTGCCCGCCCGGTCACGAGCCAGCAGAAGGCGCTGGCGCGGCCCGTCCCAGAGCCCGAAGGCGAACATCCCGTCCAATCGCTCGACGACCGCCTCGCCCCACTCCTCGTAGCCATGGAGGATGACCTCGGTGTCGCTGCGCGTGCGAAACTCATGGCCGGCGCCAACCAGCTCGCGCCTCAACTCCTGGAAGTTGTAGATCTCGCCGTTGAAGACGACATGGAGAGAGCCGTCCTCGTTGGCCATGGGCTGGTCACCCGTCTCCAGGTCGATGACCTCGAGGCGGCTGTGGCCGAGCGCGCAGCGGCCCTCGTGGAACGCGCGCACGCCATCCGGCCCACGGTGGCTCAGGCGAGCGGCCATGCGCAGCGCGGTGGACTCCGCGACACGGGAATCGCCCTCCCCGAGCGCTACCACTCCGGCGATGCCGCACACGTCAGATGCTCCGCATCAGGGTCGGCGAACGGGCCGGCCTCGCGCGCCGGACCCTCCTTTAGGCGGAAACCGCATCCTCCCTGCCCGTCTGGCGTCCCGCCGGAGCTTGAACTGAACGAGGCCCGCCGCCGTGAAGAGGAAGAACAGGGGCATGACCTGCGCGCGGTGGCGGTAGGCGGTTCCAAAGTTGCCCTCGACCAGGGCGTACGTCGTGAGGACCACCATCAGGACGCTGATGACCACCAGACTCTGCCGGCTCTTCGAACCCATGACGGACCGAAGGCCCATCACCGTGAACGGGATCAGACCGTACCAGAGGAAGACTTCAGGGAGCGTCACCAGTTGAAGCGTGCCAGAAACCGCCCAGGGAAATGGCGCGAACAGGAAGAACGCGAGGCCGAGCGGGAGAAAGCGTAGGGCCCCACTCACCGTGCCTGTATCCGCGCCGGCGCCGAATACCGAGCCGGCCCCCTGCTGCAACCCCGTGCGCAACCTGGCCGCGGAGGCGAGGGGATCCTCGATCGCCTCGACCGAGAACATGCCGAAACGCACGGCGATGAGGACCAGCACGAGCGTAAGTGCCGTGCCCACGAGAATCGTCGTGCCGACCCGCCCGCGCCTCACCGCGGCGATGGAGCCCATGCCGATACCCGCAAGCAGCAGGATTCCCATGTAGTCGCGGAAGGTGCTGAGCACGACGAGGGCGGCCGCCAGCACGATCAGGCTCCTCAGGCGCCGCTTGGGGCTCCGCACGGCCACGAGCACGATGAGCGCCACGATACTGGTCGTGAGAGCATCCCGGATATTCAATACCGACCACAAGATCAGAGACGGATACACGGCCACCAACACCGCCGCCACCTTACCTACGCGGTCGTTCAGCATCTCGCGGCCGAGCAAGAACGTCAGCAGTGCGGTCCACGTGCCTGCGAACACGTTCAGCACGGCCGTGCCCATCGTCGACGCCCCCAGGAGGTAGTGGAAGAAGGCATTGATGTAGGGGTAGGCGATCTGGCGGGAAGACTGGAGTATGGGCTCCGGACCGACGCCCTGCCAATAGAGGCTGAGCAGCTCGCCCTCTCGCTCGAAGTTGAGCATGTCCAGCGCGAAGAAATACGGGCTGGGCGCCACATAGTAGACGACGAACACGGCTGCCAAACGCAGGAGCAGCGCCACCAGGATCAACTTCGTCAGCCAGCCGCGCGTCGCAGGGTCTCGCTCCCGGCGAATAAGCAGAAGCGTGAACCCCAAGAGGAGAAGGAACTCGATGGTCATGGGGATCACGGCCTCGGGCGACTCGATCATCTGGGTGCCGAGAACGATGCCGATGATCACAGCGACGAGAACGGCTACCGCGAGCGCGGCGTTCTTAGACAACCGTTTCCTCGCGCTCCCTCCCGGCCCGCACCGCAATTTCGGGGACTCGGGGCAAGCCGGCGAGCCCGACGAGTCCGAGCAGGGCCCAAAGGTGCCGGAAATCCTCGCTGGCGATGGCGACCCCGTGTGCCGAGACCGCCAGGAGCGCGGCGATGAAGGCGATCCTCGCTCGCGTCGCGCCCTGTCGTAACATCTCGCGAACCAGCAGCACGATCGCCGAGGCGAGCAGCGCCAGGCCGGCGACGCCGAACTGGCCCAGCACGCTGAGGTAGATGTTGTGGGCGTCCCAGTACGCGAGGCGTCCCTCCACCCCCATCGGGTCGACCGCGGCCGCCAACCAAGGGGACGCGCCGACGCCCGCGAGCGGCGAGCCTTCGATGACCTGTAGCACCGACCCCCAGATCCGGGGGCGGAAGCCCCCGACGACCAGGAGCGTATCGCCCAGCACGATGTTCACGGGGAGCAGAACCACGATGAGCGTCATGACCAAGAGCAGGACGCCTCCCGCAATGAGCGCGACCGGGAGGGCCGGGATGCGGGACCCGGCCCTACGGCCTCCACGGATCTGCGCCAGGCCCAGCATCGCGAGCAACACGCCGGCACCGATCCAGGCGGTCGACGCGGTGAGGACCAGCGTGACCGCCAGCAGGGCCGCTCCCGCCAGGGGCAGCCAGGTCCAGTCGTAGCGCAGATCGTCCCACCGGGCCCACAGCAGCGCGCCGGAGACCACCAGGTAATCGCCGAACATGTTGGGGTGGAAGAAGGGGCCTTGGACCCGGGGAATCGGGAGCCCACCCACCACGTACCCCATCTGGATCACTCGGCCGCTGAGCGCGTCCAGCCCCACCAGCGCGGGAACCCACAACACGATCAGGCTGAGCAGCGTGCCGAGCAGCCAGGCGTCGACCGCATTTCGCCAATCGGCGCCACACCAGAGGATCGCGACGGCCCCCAGGGCCAGGGCGAGGTATCCGGCGCCCTTGGCCTGGGCATACTCCGGGTTGACGCCCCACAGGGCGGTAGAGGCGGCCCACACACCGAAGCCCACCAGAAGCAACGCCGCCGCGTGGAACACCACGGTCATTCGCGGTGGAGGCAGGGGCGATGGATGCCGGAGGGCCCCCGGGCCCAACCGAACCAACTCGAACAGGGCGACGGCCAGCACGATGAGCAACGCAGGATCGGCGAGCGTGGCCCTAGCGCCCCAGACCCAGAACGTTACCAGGTGGCCCAGCGGGAGGATGGCGAGGTAGACGAACACTGCGATCCGAAGGTTTTTCGGATCGTGCACCGGTACTGGGATTGACGTCCTCACGTCCGCGGCGTGGTCGGGCGTCATTCCGTGGCGTCCTCCGCGTAGTATGACTCCAGGGCCCGCACGAGCCCGGAGATCGTGTACTCCTCCGCCTCGACGGCCACCTCGTACCCCGACTCGCGAGCGGTCGCCGACGTGGCAGGACCGATGGTCGCGACCAGGAAGCCGCCCATCTCGTCCCCAAACATGGCACGGAAGGCCCGCACCGTCGAGGAAGACGTGAACGTCACCACGTCCACCTCGCCGCCGTCCAGCAGGCGGGCGAGCCGGCGTGTGGATTCGGCGTCAGCCTCCACGGGCGTCGTCCGGTAGGCCTCGATGACGTCGACCGTCGCACCCGCTGCCCTCAAGCCGTCCGGTATGACGTCCCGGGCCTCGGCGGCCCGTGGGATGAGGATGCGTCGGCGTTCGAGATTGCCATCGGCCTCCAGCAAAGCTTCGAGAACCGACTCGCCGACGAACTCGCTCGGAACGATCTCGGGCGTCAGCCCCGCGGCCGAGAGCGCAGCAGCCGTGCCGGGACCGACCGCGCAGAAGCGGGTCGCCGGCCCTGGCCACGGGCTCCGATCCACACCGAGCTCGAGGCGTGCCGCTTCCAGAGCGGTGACGGCGTTCGTGGAGGTGAGAACCACCCAGTCGTACGAGGCCGAGCGCATGGCCGTGTGGAGGGCCTCGGGATTCGACGGCGGCTCGATGCTTATGGTGGGAAAAGAGATGGCGGTTGCGCCCGAGGCCTCCAGGATCTCGGTCATTTCGACCGCCTGGTGCTGCGCGCGCGTGACGACTACGGTGCGACCGGTGAGCGGCCGCGGCAGGTGCGGCTTACGCCGTTTCCACACTCTGAATCGGCGGGGCCTTGGTGATCTTGCCGGCCGAAATGCACGAGGTGCACACCCGGACGCGTCGCCGGTCGCCGTCGGGCGTCACGACCTTTACGGTCTGCAAGTTCGGCAGCCACCGCCGCTTGGTCTTGTTGTGCGCGTGGCTAACGTTGTTCCCCGTCTGGGGTCGCTTGCCGCACACGTAGCATACACGAGCCATTTTCTATTCCCCACCGGCGCCCGGCCGGATGACCGTGAGGTCCATGATCTCCAGGAAGGACGTCGCGAACGTAACCTCGAACTTTTGATTCTCGCTGATGCTGCCCGTGGCCTCCCACTCATCGGCCACGCTGTCCGACATCTCATAGATGTTTCCGACCACCGTCACCCGGTCGCCGGGACCCACGGCAATACTGTCCGCCACCACAGCCGAGTCCATATGCACGAGGAACGGATCCGGGCGCCCTTCCAGCGTGGTCCAGAACGCCGTGCTGCCGATGGCGCCCGCCACATTCAAGTCCTCGACACGAATGAGTTGTCCGGCCTGGGCCATCGGGTCCGCCCCGAGAACGGCGGCCTGAACGGTCACGGCCGAGGCCGCGAGGGAGTCGGTCGCGGAAACCTCGACGATCGCTACCTCCGACGTCTGAGCGGCCACACCCAACCAGACGAGAAACGCCCCCATACTGAGGAATGCGACGACCATGAGCATGGCCGAACGCTTGCTCTCACGATCCTGTGATGCGGTGGATTCCATACAGTTCGTCCTCGTGCTACGCGCTTAGAAAGCTGTTGAAGGGGTGCATGCCGGGAAAGCCCCAGTCTAATCGACCAACTCGATTAGCGCCATCTCGGCCGCATCACCCCTACGAGTGCCCAGCTTGAGAATACGAGTGTAGCCGCCTGGCCGCTCCGCAAACCGGGGCCCGATATCGTGGAACAGCTTCCCGAGCACCTCCCGGTCGGCGATCTTGCGGCCCGCGAGCCGGCGTGCGTGGAGATCTCCCCGCTTGGCCAGCGTGATCAAGCGCTCGGCGTAGGGCCGCAACTCCTTGGCCTTCGCCGTGGTCGTTTCGATCCGCTCGTGCTCGAACAGCGAAGTGGCCATGTTGCGGAGCGTCGCTCTGCGATGGCTCGCCGTCCTGGACAGCTTTCGACCCTTCATACGGTGTCGCATGACTGCCTCTACTCCTCGGTGCTTTCGGCCGTGGCGGGCTCCTCATCGTCCACGAAGAAGAGCTCGCCGGCGTCACTTTCCTTCAGGACCATGCCGAAGTCCAGCCCGTGCTCCTCCAAGAAGTCCGAAATCTCCTTCAGGGACTTCTTTCCGAAGTTCTCGATTCCCAGCATCTCATCCTCGGATCGCTGCACGAGATCGCCGAGCGTGCGGATGTTTTCCTTCTGGAGCGAGTTCCTCGAGCGCACGCTCAACTCGGCCAGATCCTCGATGGGACGCCCGAAGAGGTCCTTGAGCCGATCGGGTACCGCGACCACACCGGGCAGCACCGTTTGCGGCACGCCACCCTCACCGAAGTAGAGCATGAACTCCAGGTGTTTCCGGACCAACTCCGTGGCGTAACGTACGGCGCTCTCGGGATCGATCGAGCCGTCGGTCTCCACGGTGAGGGTCAGGCGATCGAAGTCGGTGCGCTGGCCCACGCGCGTCTCGTCGACCGAGAAGTTGGCACGCCGAACCGGGTTGTAGATCGAGTCGATCCGAACGAGATCGACCGGCGCGCCCCGCGGCAGCGTGTGCTGGTTGGCCAGCACGAAGCCCCGGCCCTTGTTCACGAACAACTCGATGTTGAGCTTGCGGCCCTCTTCGAGCGTCAGGATGTGGTGATCGGGATCCAGGCAAGTCGAGCCGGCGCTGCACGTGATCGCGTCTACCGTCACGGCACCGGCCTTGCCGGCTTGGATCTCGAGCGTCGCCTCGTCGACGTCGTCATCGAGCACCACGACGAGCGATTTGAGGTTCTGGATGACTTGGTGGACATCCTCCACCACCCCCTGGATCGTCTGGTGCTCGTGAAGCACGCCGTCGATTCGGAAGGCCCACACGGCTGCGCCGCGGAGAGAGGACAAAAGCACGCGGCGCACCGAGTTGCCGAGCGTATGGCCGAAGCCACGCTCGAGTGGCTCGACCATGAATTCGGCGGAGCGGCCATCCTCGGTGGTGTCCCGCGATTCGAGACGCTCCGGCAGAACGAGTCCGGTCATATCTATCTGCACTGACACTCCTCCGTTACTTGGAGTAGAGCTCGACAATGAGCTGTTCCTGCACGGCCAGCGGAATATCCTGGCGCGTGGGTTGGCGGGTCATCCGGCCGACACGATTCTTCTCGTCCAAAGCCAGCCAATCGACCAAGGCCGGCCTGGTCCGCGATTCGAGGCTCTCCTGCACCAGCATGAGGTCTTTGTCCTTCGCGCGGACCGCAACCTCGTCACCCGGTCCGATCTGAGCCGACGGCACGTCGAGAACCTTCCCGTTCACCTCGATATGCCTGTGGCGCACGAGTTGCCGCGCGGCCGTCCGGCTCACCGTGAATCCCATGCGGAAGACGACGTTGTCGAGCCGGCTCTCCAGGGAGATCAACATGTTCTCGCCGGTGATACCCTCGCGATGGTTGGCTTTCTCGAAAAGCGTACGAAACTGCCTCTCATGGAGCCCGTAGATGCGCTTGACCTTCTGCTTCTCACGAAGCTGTACCGCGTACTCCGACTGCTTGCGGCGACGCACCTGCGCGGGGCCATGCTGCCCGGGCGGATAGGCACGCCGCTCCATGGGGCACTTCTCCGTGTAACACTTCCGTCCCTTCAGGAAGAGCTTTTGTGTCTCGCGGCGGCAGAGTTTGCAGACCGCTCCTGTATATCGTGCCATTCTGTCTCTCTGTTAAACCCGCCGCTTTTTCGGCGGACGGCAGCCGTTGTGCGGTAGAGGTGTCACGTCTTGGATGGAGCGGATCAGCAAGCCGGCCGCGGCCAACGCCTGGATCGCGGACTCTCGGCCGGAGCCGGGGCCCTGCACGCGGACGGTCACACGCCTCACGCCCATGGCGACGGCGTCGCGGCCGCACTGTTCCGCGGCGACGGTCGCGGCGAACGGCGTGGACTTCTTGGAGCCCTTGAAGCCCGCCTTGCCCGCGCTGCCCCACACAACGGTGTTACCGGAGTTGTCTGTGATGGTGATGAGCGTGTTGTTGAACGTCGCCTGTATGTGGGCGACGCCCTCGGCCTCGACAACCCTCTTCGACCGCTTTCTGCTTCCTTTGGCTACAGCCACTCGCTACCGTCCTCGCACTGTTCGCTGGATCTGTCGGGTCCGCCTACTTCTTCGGAGCCCTCTTCTTGCCCGCGACCGCGCGTCGCGTGCCCTTGTGGGTGCGCGCGTTGGTCTTGGTCCGCTGGCCGCGCACCGGCAAGCCACGGCGGTGGCGTATTCCTCTGTAGCACCCGATGTCCATCAACCGTTTGATGTTCATGGAGACTTCGGTGCGGAGGGTACCCTCCACCTTGTACTTGTCCTCGATCTCACGCCGGAGCTTGTTGACGTCCTCGTCCGTGAGATCCGCTGTCCGCCGATCCGGATCCACGCCGGTCGCTTCGATGATCTTCCGCGCCCGGGCGTGCCCGATGCCGTAGATGTAGGTCAGAGCGACTTCGATGCGCTTCTGTCTCGGTAGGTCGATGCCTGAGATGCGTGCCATGAGTCCGTTTCTTCTCTGTCTATCCCTGGCGCTGCTTATGCCGCGGATTTCGGCTGCAAATGATCCGTACGACGCCCTTCCGCCGGATCACCCGGCAGTGCTCGCACATCGGCTTGACGCTGCTTCTAACCTTCATTTGGACCGTCTCCCAATTCGTTTCTGGCAGAGCTTGTAATGATAACTAAAGCCTCACGTGCCTTCAAGCCGATTCGTGTACTCATCAGGCAGGTGATCCCACGCCCTCCGTGGCGACCGTCAACACTCTGGGACTACTTGCCGTTACTGCTACCGTGTGCTCGAAATGGGCGGAGCGCGTGCCGTCGGCCGTCACCACGGTCCAGCGGTCGTCCAGAGTGCGGATCTGGTCCGACCCCCTGCTGATCATGGGCTCGATGGCCAGCACCATCCCGGCACGCAGCAGCGGGCCGACTCCCGCCTCTCCGATATTCGGCACCTGCGGCTCCTCATGTACGGCCCGCCCCACTCCGTGGCCCACGAGATCGGCGATAATGCCGAAGCCCGTACCGCTCACCACGGACATGACCGCCGCTCCGATGTCGCCGACGTTATTGCCGGGCGTGGCGGCCGCGATGGCTGCGTTCAACGCCTGCTCCGTCACGGCCAACAGGTGCTCGGTCTCGGCATCCACTTCGCCCACCGGAAACGTCCAGGCCGAGTCGGAGCACCACCCGTCCAGTCTCACGCCCACGTCGATGCTGATGATGTCCCCGAGCTCGAGGCGCCGGTCATGGCTCGGAATGCCGTGGACGACCTCCTCGTTGATCGATGTGCATACGCTGCCGGCGAACCCATAGAGCCCCTTGAACGCCGGCTCCGCGCCGTCGTGTGCGCGAATGTACTCATCGCAGAACCGATCCAGGTCGCCCGTGCTGGCGCCGGGAACGACACGACCCTCGACCTCGCTGAAGAGGCCGGCGATGATCGCACCGCCTTTCGCGATGACGGCGATCTCGTCAGGCGTCTTCAGATGAATCATGAGGTGCCATGAGTTGGATTTTGCTCTCTATCGACGACTGTACATCCTCTACGGACTGGTCACCCGGCACGTAGCTCACCGTGGCATCGGACCGCTCGTAAAAGGCGATCAACGGCTCGGTGAGCTCGTGGTAGACTTCCAGCCGCCGACGCACCGTCTCCGGCTCGTCGTCGGCCCGGTGCACCAAGGGGCTCTGATCCCGGTCGCAGACGCCCTCCCGCTCGGGAGGGTTCAAATAGACGTTGAACACCCGCCCGCACTCCGGGCAGGAGCGCCTTCCGGCGATGCGCCGTACGAGCACTTCGTTATCGGCTTCGATCACGATCACGTGGTCGATACGGCGGCCCAACTCCTCCAACGTCCCGTGCAGAGCCGTCGCCTGGCCATCCGTGCGGGGAAAGCCGTCGAACACCACCCCCCGTTCGGCAGGCAGGCTTTCCAGACACTCCTTGACCATGGCGTTCATGACGCCGTCGGGCACGAGTTCGCCCGCATCCATGTACTGCTCCGCCTCGAGTCCCAGCGGCGTGCCCTCGGCTCGGGCGGAGCGCAACAGGTCACCCGTCACGATGCGGTTCATACCGTGGGCATCAGCGAGGAGAACCCCCTGGGTGCCTTTTCCTACCCCCGGGGGGCCCAACAGAATCACATACACTGGATGACGATAGGAAGCTACATATACCTCGAACGGCCACGCATCTTTACACGGCCCTTCTTCATGAAGCCGTCGTAGTGCCGCAGCATCAGGTGCTGCTGCGCCTGTTGAACGGTGTCGAGTCCCACCCCCACGACGATCAGCAAGCCGGTGCCGCCAAAGAAGAACGTCTGGATATGGAAGATGTCGAAGATCCAGAACGGCACCATGGCGATCAGCGCAAGGTAGATGGAACCGGGCAGCGTTACGCGCGTCAGCACTCGGTCGATGTATTCCGCCGTGCGCGCGCCGGGCTTCACGCCCGGAACGAAGGCGCCCTGCTTCTTCAAGTTCTCCGCCAGATCCACCGGATTGAAGATGATGGCCGTGTAGAAGTAGGTGAAGAAGAGAATGAGCAGGCCGTAGCTGACGTAATACACGGGCCCGGGCTGGAAGATGTCGGCGATCCTCTGCAGCATCCCTCCGCCCCCACCGGTGAACTGGGCGAGGGTGCCGGGCACCACGATAAAGGACTGGGCGAAGATGATCGGCATCACGCCGGCCGAGTTGATACGGAGCGGCACGAAGCTGTTCTGACCTTCGCGCACGCGTCCCCGCCCGACGACCTTGCGTGGTATCTGCACCGGTATCTTTCGAGCAGCCATGGTCATGGCGACCACACCGGCCGTCACGCCGACCAGCACCAACACCAGCATCACCAGCGCGAGGACCTGGATCTCGCCGACCACGAAGGACTCCCACGTCCGCAAGACGGCGGCCGGAAAGCCCTCGATGATCGAGAAGAAGATGAGGAGCGACATGCCGTTACCGATGCCGTTGTCGGTAATCTGCTCACCGAGCCACATCACGAACACGGCACCCACCGTCAGCGTCGTGACCGTGGTGAACGTGAAGCCGAATCCTGGATCCGTTACCGCGCCGGTGGAGTTCAGGAACGCCGAGTAGCCGTAGCCTTGGAGGATGCTGAGCGCGATGGTGGTATAGCGCGTCCACTGCGTCAGCTTCTTGCGTCCGTCCTCTCCCTCTTTCTGCAGCTTCTCCACCGTCGGGAAAACCGCAGCGAGGAGCTGGAACATGATGCTCGCGGAGATATAGGGCATGATGCCCAGCGCGAAGATCGTCGCTCTGCTCAGGCCTCCACCGACGAACATGTCGTAGATCCCGAGCATCGTGCCCTGGAGCGCACCGAACTGCTGCTGCAGAATGACTACATTGATGCCCGGCACCGTGATGTGGGCGCCGAACCTGTAGATGAGCAGGACCAGGAACGTGAAGAGGATCTTCTGCTTGAGTTCAGGAACCCGCCAAAGATTTGGAATCGAACTGGCCATCTAGCGGCTCACTACCCCTCTGTCTCTGAGGAACCCAGCAAGGTCACTGATCCACCGGCCGACTCCAGCTTGGCGCGCGCACCTGCGCTCACCGCGTGAACCTCCACGGAATACGCTCCCTGCACGTCGCCGGTCCCCAGAATCTTGACCAGACCGTTGTTCGAACGAATCAGACCGGCCTCCTTCAACACCCCCGGCGAGACGATGGTCCCGTCGATCTTTCCGAGCGACCCGATGTTGACGACCTGATAGACTCTGCGCTTGCGCTGCGTGAATCCACGTTTCGGGATTCGGCGCTGCAGAGGCATCTGCCCACCTTCGAATCCGGCGGGTATGGACCCACCGCTTCGGGATTTCTGTCCATTCTCGCCCCGACCCGAGGTCTTCCCGAGGCCGGAGCCCTGGCCGCGGCCCACCCGCTTGCGACTGCGGTGCGAACCCGGTGCGGGCTTCAAGTCATGCAGCTCAGCCATTCACGTCCTCCACCTTCACGAGATGGCGCACACAATGGATCATCCCGCGCAGCGCGGGGCCATCGTTGTGCACCACGGTCTGTTGGTGCTTCTTGAATCCCAGCGCCTCGAGCGTGCGCTGCTGGTTGGTCTTGCGCCCAACTCCACTCCGCACCTGGGTGATACGGACTTTGCGATCAGCCATCGGCGCCACCGCCTACACCCAGGATCGCTTCGACCGGGACTCCCCGTTCCCTGGCCACCTGCTCGACCGTCACCAACTTGGTGAGGCCGTCGAGGGTCGCACGGACCACGTTGATCGGATTGTTCGTGCCGAGACTCTTGGTGAGGATATCCGTGATGCCCACCGCCTCCACCACCGCACGCACCGGACCACCGGCGATCACGCCCGTTCCGGGTGCCGCGGGCCGAAGCATCACGCGCCCGGCACCCCAGTGCCCGACGATCTCGTGGGGCAGCGTGCCGTTCGTGACGGGAATCTCGATCATGTTCTTGCGGGCACGATCGAACGCCTTGCGGATCGCTTCGGCGACCTCGTTGGCCTTGGCCAGCCCAATGCCGACCTTGCCGGCCCGGTCGCCGACGGACACCAGCGCGGTGAAGGAAAAGCGACGCCCTCCCTTGACCACTTTGGCCACACGGTTGATGTGGATCACGTTCTCGACCATGGACGCGTCGCGGTCGCGTCCCTGCCGGCCACCTCGGCCACCTTGATTTCTGGCCATCAGAACTTCAGCCCTCCCTCCCGGGCGCCTTCAGCAAAGGCCTTTACGCGGCCGTGATACTGGTATCCGCCTCGATCGAACACCACGCTCTCGATGCCCTGAGTTATGGCTTTCTCGGCGAGGAGCTTGCCGGCCGCGTGCGCCACCTCGACCCGCTGGTTCTCGCCCT
The DNA here is from genome assembly GCA_036986155.1 of Gemmatimonadota bacterium. GTDB lineage: Bacteria > Gemmatimonadota > Gemmatimonadetes > Longimicrobiales > Gaopeijiaceae > JACZXQ01. Next base: position 16,989 of record BTRA01000053.1, read on the forward strand.
CGGCCTTGAACGAGCGGAGGTCGGAGGAAAGCGTCGACAGTCCAATCAGCGTTCGGCTGTCGTCGTCGTCCACCACCTGGCCCTCCAGATTCCTCAGAGACCGGAATACCACCAGCCTCGGCCGGCTGGCCGTGCCCCAGATCTTCTTCCGAATCCTGCGATGGCGTCTGTGTCGCTGCGCCTCTCGGTCTTTTGCTTTTGCCTTGCTCATCGTATGCCTTCGTATGTCGTTTGCGCCCGAGGCCTAGGTGGCCGCGGCGGTCTTACCGGCCTTGCGGCGCACATGCTCGCCTACATAGCGAATACCCTTGCCCTTGTACGGCTCCGGGGGACGGAACGAGCGGATCTCCGCCGCCGCCTGCCCAACCGCTTGCTTGTCCGTACCCTCGACCACGATCTGCGTCGGGGCCGGCAGTTCGATGCTGACACCCTTGGGCGCCTCGAAGTCGATGGTGTGGGAAAACCCGAGGGTCAACCTGATGCCGTTGCCCTTCTTCTCGGCTTTGTAGCCCACACCGTGGATCTCGAGGCCCTTCTTGAATCCGTCCGTAACCCCCTCGACCATATTGGCGATGAGGCTGCGGGTCAGACCGTGCAGAGCTCGGTGCTCAGGCACATCCGAGGGTCGCGCGACCGTGATGACTCCATCGTCGATCTTGACCGTCATGTCCTCATGATGGTCCAACTCGAGTTGGCCCTTTGGACCCTTCACCGTGAGGCGCTGGCCATCGAGCTTGACTTCGACGCCCTGGGGCACGTCGACCGGTTGTTTTCCAATCCTCGACATCGTTTCCTATCCGTTACCAGACTAGAGCCATGAGCTCACCACCGACGCCCGCCGTGCGTGCGGCGCGCCCCGAGAGAAGCCCGCTGGACGTCGAGACGATGGCCATCCCGAGCCCGTTCCGGACTCTGGGAATGTCCTGAGATTTCACGTAGCGCCTGCGGCCAGGGCGAGACACCCGCTCGATGTGCCGAATGATGGGGCCTTCCTCGTGGTACTTGAGGTAGATCCGGAGCACTCCGAATCGCCCGTCGTCGAGGAGCTTGAAGTCGTAGACGAAGTGGTTCTCCTTGAGAATGCGAGCCACCTCGGTCTTCAGCTTCGAGACCGGCATGTCCACCCATTTATGACCCGCGGTTCCGGCGTTCCGGATGCGAGTCAGCATGTCCGCTATCGGGTCTGTCATCATGATCGTGTTCCTTTACCAGCTTGACTTCCGGACGCCCGGAATCTCGCCGCGTAATGCCATCATCCTGAAGCAGATACGGCAGATTCCGAACTTCCTCAAAAACCCGCGTGGGCGTCCGCAGAACTGACAGCGGTTCCGCCGCCGCCCCTCGAATTTGGGCGGGCGCTTGGACTTCTCGATCAGGGCCTTCCTGGCCATTCTTTTCCCCCTGCTCCTAGCTAATTGGCGCCGCGCCCGATCACGACCGGTGTCTCGCCCCGGAAGGGGAAACCCATCTCGTGAAGTAGCGCGAAGGCCTCGTCGTCTTTGTTCGTGCTCGTGACGACCGTGATGTTCATCCCGTGGATCTGCCCGACCTTGTCGTAGTCGATCTCCGGGAAGATGATCTGCTCCCGTACACCCATGGTGAAGTTTCCGCGCCCGTCGAACGACCGCGGAGTAAGCCCCCTGAAGTCACGGACACGGGGAATCACCACGCTCACCAGTCGGTCCAAGAAGTAGTACATGCGGCTCTGACGCAGCGTGACCGCGGCGCCGATCGCCATACCCTCTCTCAACTGGAAGTTGGAGATGGACTTGCGAGCCCTCGTCACGATCGGCTTCTGCCCCGTGATCGTCGCCAACTCCTCGACCACCGCGTCCAGAAGCTTCTGATTCTTGGGTGCCTCGCCCACGCCCACGTTGAGCGTCACCTTCTCGACTCGTGGGATCTGGTGTGGGTTCCCGTACTGAAACTTCTCAGCGAGGGTGCCCCGCACGTGATCCTTATAATGCTGTAACAGTCTGGGTTCCATCATATTCTCTATGGCTTCGGAATCGGATTTCCGCTCTTCACGGAGATCCGCTCTTTGGTCCCATCCGCCTCGATGCGCATCCGGATCCGGCTGGCGTCACCCGCCGCCGGGTCGATCAGCATCACGTTCGAGACATGAATCGGCGCTTCGAACGTCACGATCCCGCCATCGGGATTGGCCTGGGTAGGCCGTTCGTGACGTTTGCGCATGTTCACTCCCTCGACGACCAAACGGCCCTTGTCACGCATGACCCGAAGGACCGTGCCCTCCTGATCGCGGAAGTTGCCCCGAATCACCCTGACTCGGTCACCCTTCAGCACACGCGACGGGGCTGCATTTGCTGTTTTCTTGCCGGCCATTTAGAGCACCTCCGGGGCTAGCGATACGATCTTCATGTAA
>BTRA01000054.1:0-18748 GCA_036986155.1 Gemmatimonadota bacterium
GTGAACCGTGTCGCGGGCCATTGTGTGATGCATGAGCGACGTCATGCCTTGGCGTGCGACCGTTAGTTCGACCTTGGTCCCGACCTCGCCGCGGATGGTGTCCGAGGCCTGCGCGGTGGACCATCCCTCGGTGGTCACTCCGTTCACTCCCACGATGAGGTCACCCACCAGAAGTCCCGCGTTCGCCGCTGGAGTATTTCGGAATACCGCGGTGATGGTGATGGTCTGGTTCAGGTTGGTGATCTGGACGCCGATACCTGCGTAATTGCCGGTGTTCTCTTCTTGGAAGTCGCCGAACGATTCGGGTGTGAAGACTGTGGCGTAGGGATCGTCAAGCTCTGCGATCAAGCCCTCGAGGGCCTTGTCCCACAGAGTGGAGTCATTGAGGGCGACGAGGCCGTAATCACGGATAGCCCGGAACGCTCCAAGGAAGACCTGGGCGTCGGAGGACGCTCGGCCCTCAAGCTCTGGAACTCGGCTCTGTGCTGCCACGGGAACTGCCACAATGCTCATGGCGCTGAGAAGAAGAAGCGTCTTGCGTGTCATGTGCCGGCTCATCGCTGGATGTAGTTCGGAATCTCGTTACTAACACCCTGCTCAGGGGCCTCGTTCCCTCATGAAGGGGGCGCGTATCCCGAGCCTTGGCCGCTTCGTGCTGCCGTTACACACGGAGACCGCTTACCTTTGTGAGGCATGATATCAACCATGAGGACCAAGGGCGTCTCGCCCCAACGGGGGGCCGCGACGGAGAGGCAGGTCACATGAGAGTGGGCCTGGCTCAATTCAAGCCGACCAAGGCGGATGTCGACGCCAATCTGGCTCGGATTCGTGAACTCGTCGACGTCCACGCAGGTGACGTGGACATCATGCTCTTCCCTGAGGCCAGCCTCACCGGGTACTTCCTTGAAGGCGGAGTCGCCGAGGCGGCCCAAGCGACCGAGGATGTAGCTGTTGGTCTTGGAGATGCCTCCGAGGGGGCCCCGGACGTTGTGCTCGGCTTTTACGAACGGCACGAGCGGAGCCTGTTCAACTCGGTGGCGTATTTCGGCGCCTCTGACGGCCGTTACCGTTTGGTGCATGTCCATCGAAAAGTGTTCTTGCCTACGTACGGAGTCTTCGACGAAGCTCGCTTCTTGGAGCATGGGCGAGACGTGCGGGCCTTCGACACGCGTTTCGGTCGAATGGGCATGCTCATCTGCGAGGAGATGTGGCACTCGCTGCCCGCTACGGTCCTGGCACTCGGCGGCGCCGAGGTGGTTTTGGTGGCAAGCGCTTCGCCGGCACGGGACTTCTCGCCCGCGAGCGGGGGCATGCCCGAGAATCTCCAGCGCTGGGATTCCCTCGCTCCGGCGGTGGCGCAGGAGCACGGCGTCTTTGTCGCGGTATCACAGCTCGTCGGCTCCGAGGGTGGCAAGATCTTCGTCGGCGGGTCTCTCGCAGTGGGACCCGACGGGGGTGTGGTCGGGCGCGGCCCGCTTCTCGAGGAAGGCGTTACCGTGGTCGGCCTCGACCGCAGCGCCATCGACCGGGCCAGGGTCGAGGCGCCGCTACTGTCCGATCTCGAACAAGCCCTCCCGCACTTGCAACGGGCGTTGGAGGAAGCCAAGTGCCGCGCCACAGCGGAGCCATGGAATGCGGCCGGACCTCCCACCGCGGAACGAGGGGCCGACCAGGTCTTGCCCTCGCTCCCGGGACTCGCGCCGGACGACACGAGCATGCTGGAGCTGGATCTGGACCTAGTCGAGCGCGTGCTCGTGGAATTCATCCGCGAGGAAGTGGTGCGCCATCGCGGCTTCGAGCGTGTGGTCATTGGGCTGTCGGGTGGCGTCGATTCCAGCGTCGCGGCGTACCTGGCCGTGCGGGCGTTGGGACCCGAAAACGTCTATGGGTTCCAGCTTCCGTATGCGACATCGAGTGCGGAGAGCCTGGAGCACGCGAAGCTCGTACTGGAGGAGACGGGCGCACATGGCCGAACGATAAGCATCACGGAGGTGGTGGATGCCTACATCGAGACGAACGAGCCGGACCTCTCGCCACTCCGACGCGGCAATCTAGCGGCACGTGTCCGGTCGGTGATCCTCTTCGACCAATCGGCCCGGCTCGGCGCGCTTCCGTTGGGTACGGGCAACAAGTCGGAGCGGTTGCTGGGTTACTATACTTGGCATGCGGACGACTCACCACCGATCAACCCGCTGGGCGACCTGTTCAAGGGCCAGGTGTGGGCGCTGGCTCGGCACTTGGGTGTCCCTGACGCGATTGTGGACAAGCCCGCCTCTGCCGACCTCGTGCGCGGAGTCCACGACGAGGATGAGCTCGGAATCGCCTACCACCGGGCCGACCCCATCTTGCACTGGTTCCTGAAAGGCTACACGCCGGAGGGGCTCAAGGAGTATGGCTTTCCTGAGGACGAAGTAGACCTGGTCTGGAGGCGGCTGAGTTCCACTCACTGGAAGCGTGAGTTGCCCACGGTAGCCATGCTGTCATCGAGCGCTATCGGACAGTTCTACCTGCGCCCTGTGGACTATTGACCCACACGCCGGCCGCGCATGCCCAACGCGAGGCTTGCGAAGAAGAGGCCGGCACCCACGAGCACGATCGACGCTCCCGATGGCAGGTTCCATTGCCATGACAGCGCCAGCCCGCCCACCACCGATACGAGCGCAGATCCGATCGACACGGCGAGCATGCCTCCCATGGACCGCCCCACGGACTGCCCGGTAGCGGCCGGAATGACGAGGAACGCCGACACGAGCACCACCCCTACCAGCTTCATCGCAGCGACTACCGTTACGGCCAGGAGCGTGAGCAGCAAGTAATGCAGGGCCGTCACGGGAAGGCCGGCGGCCCGAGCGCCCTCCTCATCCACCCCGAGGAAGAGGAACTCCTTGAAGAAGATCGCGAGCAAGGTCAGCGACCCGCCGGCTAGCCCGGCCAGGACCCAAATGTCGGACGGCTGTATGGACAGGATATTGCCGAAGAGATACCCGAGCAGATCCTGTCGGTAGGTCCGAGAGAGGCTCATGAGCGCGACGGCGAGGGCCATCGCCGTCGGGAAGAACACGCCGATCGCGGTGTCCTCAGAGATTTCGCCCCGACTGGTGATCCAGCCGATCACCCATGCGACGACCACCGCGAATACCGCCGCCGACCAGACTGGGGAGACGCCGAGGACGAGACCGATGGCGACGCCTCCGAGTGCTGCATGCGAAATCCCGACCCCGATGAAAGCCATCCTCCGGAGTACGACGAACACGGCGAGCACTGCGCATGCAACGCCCAGAAGGCTCCCCGCGAGCAGTGCGCGCTGCATGAAGCCGTAGGACAGGAAATCCATCACGGAGGGCCGCTTCCAAGCTCGTCGCTCCCGTGAGTATGCGGGGGGGGGAAGGCGAACGCTCGTGCGATTTCTGGGCTGTCCAGCACCTCGGTGGGAGGGCCGGACGCCCGAAGGGTGCCGTCGAGCAGGAATAGCACGTCCGCATGGAGAGCCACATCCTCCAGATCGTGTGACGCGACGAGCAGCGTCAGCCCGCGCTCACGCTGAAGATCGCAGACGAGCGTGTAGAACCGCGCGCGCGCCGCGGCGTCCAGGCTCGCGGTAGGCTCGTCCAGCAGAAGCAGCAGAGGCTCGCCGACCAGTGCCCTTGCGATGAGGGCCCGCTGTTGCTGACCGCCGGAGAGATCTTGGTAGCGGCGCCCTGCCACGTCGGACAGTCCTACCTTATCGAGGGCGGCGTCCAAGGCCCTGTAGTCGTCCGGTCCGGCACGTCGCCCAATCCCGATGAGTCCATATCTGCCCATGAGCACCATCTCGCTCACGGTCAGCGGGAACCCATGAGGAAGACGGACCCGCTGCGGCACGTAGCCCAAGGGCCGGCCGAGCCGTCCCGGCGGCCGGCCGAACACCTCGACCAACCCCCGTGAGGGCTTGAGCAATCCTAGAAGTAAGCGTAGGCATGTGGTCTTTCCCGCGCCGTTGGGACCGATCAGCGCGGCGAACCGACCTTGCTCGAGGTCGAACGATACGGATTCGAGAACGAGTTCTCCCTGCCTCGAGAGCCACACATCGTCGAGCCGAACGGCGGGCGCGGTGGTGCTCAATTCGGGTTTCCCAGGCCGGCGACCAGTTGAGCCGTGTTGTACCGCATTAGTGCAAAGTAGCTGTCTCGACCCGGTATGTTTCGTCCTCCCAGAGGGTCGAGGAGGAACACACTCCCCCCCAGTTCATCGGCAAGCGCATAGGCGGCGGCCTCACCAAGCTGTGGTTCGGAGAACACAACCGTAACCCCCGCTGCGTGGGCTTTGTCGATCAACGAGGCCAGCGCCCGGGGCGAGGGCTCGATTCCGGGACTCTCGTGCACCGTCCCCAACTCCTCCAGGTCGAATCGATTCGCGTAATACGTCCAGGCGGGGTGGCTGGCAAGAAAGGCCCGGCTTTCGATGGGATCGAGTGCCCGGGAGATCTCCGCCTCGAGATCGCTCAGTGAGTCGGTCAGCGACGCCCACCGTCGCCCGATGCGCTCGCTCGCTTCCGGAGCCGCCGCCTGGAGTGCCAGGGCGATGAGGGGAAGAAGGCGATCGCGCACCAACACCGGGTCGAGCCAGACGTGAGGGTTTCCGTCGTGCTCATCATCGCCGGCAGCGATGAGCTCGAGGTCTTCGGTGAGGACGACCACTCGGGCGTCTTCGTGGATCGAGGCGCTCACCCAGCTGTCGAGTCCCGCGCCGATGGACAGGTACACATCCGCTGCGCGCAGCGAACGGAGTTGTCCCGGCGTCAGCTCGAAGGTGGCCGGGGAAGCACCCGGCGCGAGAAGTACGTCGACTTGGATGTCGTCGCCGCCCAATGCGCTCGCAAGATCGGCGATCGGGAAAATCGACGCCACGACCCGGGGTCGGGACTTCGTGGCGTCCGGGGACTGCGAGCCGTCGCACCCGAGTGCCGCAAGGAGCAGAAGGCCGATGGTGAGTTCGCCCGAGAACGGCGAGACATTTCTCACTCCTGACCGGTCGCTTTCCGTCTCAGACTCTCGAGGAGCGGCAAGGGCGTCAACTCACCGTCGATGATGGAGGCAAGCTCTTCCTCCGCGCGCCAGTGCGCCTCGAGGCTGGAGACCTCTAGCTGGAGCAGCCGCTGCTCCGCCGCTTCGTTCGCGGCGATCTCGAGGGCGATCGCACCGGTGCGTTGAAGGTCGCCGAGCCGGCGACCCTGTTTCACCACGATGCGCGAGAGATCTTGGGCGCTTCCGGCTTCTTCGATTAGGCGCGTCGCCGAACGGACCTTTTTCTCCGTCGCGCCGGCATGGTGATGGTAGGCGAGAACGCGGCGAACCGTTTGCTCGCCCTCGCGCCCGGTTAGGTGCAGCCCACCTTCGTTGGCGCGGTATTCACCACACTTTGGGCAGCGGACCGTGACGCCGAGGCTGCCATTCTCCTGGGTAGGCGAAAGGATGAGTCCGGCCCGTTGTTTGTATTCGACACCTCGAAACACGAACCCGCACCGTTGGCAGGCCTCGTGTCCGTACCAAGCCGTACTTCCAAAGCGAATCCACCTTGCGAGGTCGGCTACCTTGTCGGGGGCGTTGTCCCAGAGGAACCAGGCTGCCAGCCAGGCCGATCCCCCTGTGAGCCAGCCGCCGGCGATAGCGGCCCCGGCGGCTGCCGTGCCGATGAAGGTCATCTTCCTGTGCCGTTCGCGTCGGGCCGTCAACTCGCGGCCGTAGCGCCACCATGCTTCTTCGGTCAGATTCGCACGGCCCACCCTCACGATGTCCAGGTGACCGGCCCGCAGCAGGGCGATGTTGTCCGTCTGGGAGAGGAGTTTCGCCCTGTCCGAGACGAGCTTCTCGATCTCTTCGAGCGCCTCCCAACGCTCCTCGATGGGGGCGAGAGACCATCGCTTGCAACTCCGACACACGGACCACAGCCGCCCCCGAGCCGGATCGTACGCGATACGGGTGCCGGTCGAGTAATGCCCCAATTCCTCATTCGCGGGAAACGGGGTGTGGCAAACGAGACAACGAGTGAACAAGCGGAACTCCTCGCGAAGTATCGAGCTGGGCCAAAGATAACGCCATGCGCGTGGGTACTACGAGTTTCGACCGGCCCGTGGTCTTGCTGCGCGGCGACAGCCTGAGGGCCCGGGGTAGACCGGCCGACCGCCTCCGGCGATGTTTGCGGCTCAAGCGGCCCCAACGGGGATGGTTGCTATGCTGCTGGTGATCGACAACTACGATTCCTTCACCTGGAACCTCGTACAACAGTTCGGGGCACTGGGAGCGGATCCGATGGTCGTGCGCAATGACGAAGCATCCTCAGACGAACTGCTCGCCAGGGGCCCCGATCACATTGTGGTTTCGCCCGGTCCCGGCACGCCCGCCGAGGCGGGGATCAGCGTCGAGATCTTTCAGGCTGCGGGAGGAGACGTGCCTATGCTCGGCGTCTGTCTCGGACATCAGGCGCTCGGGGAGGCGTTCGGTGGCCGGACGGTCAGGGCGCGCCGGCTGATGCACGGGAAGACCGCTCCGGTGCGTCACACGGGGGAGGGGATTTTCGAGAACGTGCCCTCTCCATTCAAGGTGACTCGGTACCACTCACTCGTTACCGAGGCCTCGGCCCTTCCGAATGTGCTCGAGGCAGTAGCATGGTCGGAGGGAGAGGGCGAGCGCGGCGAGGTGCAGGCCGTTCGCCACCGGGAGCTTCCGCTTTGGGGCGTGCAATTCCACCCTGAATCCTTCTTCTCGGAGTATGGGGGAGCCCTACTTGCGAGTTTTCTGGCCCTTTGACCCGTTGCCCACGCTCCGAGCCGTGGGTAGATTTCCTGGCGTGAAGTTTGCAGCGATCGGCCAGGATTTCGGCCAAGGAACCGGCCGATGACCCGCCGCGTTCTGGGCATCGTACCGGCGCGGCTGGCGTCGACCCGCCTCCCCAATAAACCTCTCTATCCCCTTCTCGGCAGACCTCTCATCGAATGGGTGTGGCACCGAGTCGAGCACATGAGCGTTCTCGATCACACGGTTATCGCTACCGACAGTGAAGCTGTGGCCGAGGTGTGCCGCGAAATGGGGGCCCCCGTTGAAATGACGTCGTCGGAACACGCGTCAGGTACCGATCGTGTCGCCGAGGTCGCGGGCCGCAAGGCATTCGAGGAATTCGACATCGTGGCAAACATCCAAGGCGACGAACCATTATTGAAAGAAGAGCACCTCAGCGCCGCCATCACGCTGATTCGGGACGATGGCTGGGAGATCGGGACATGCGCGACCCCTATCGCTCTGGCGGCGGCACGGAGGGATCCGGACGCTGTGAAGGTCGCGCGTGCAACGACCGGCCGGGCTCTGTACTTCTCTCGGGCAGCCATTCCCTACAAGCGTGACGAGAAACCGACGGACGACGACTTGGAGCGGGAGCCGTTCCTGCGCCACATCGGGATCTACGCATACACCCGGGATGCCTTGGCGAGGTGGGTCGCTCTGGCGCCCTCGCCGCTGGAGAGACTGGAAGTATTAGAACAACTGAGGCCCCTCGAGGCCGGCCTGCGCATCGGTGTCGCGGTGGTCGGAGCAGCGGACCCGGGGGTGGACACGCCGGCCGACGTTCTTCGGATGGAAGAGCGACTGGCCGAAATCGAAAACCTTCACGCACGGATGTAAAATGGCCGATCCTGACGGACGTGCCACCAAATATGTGTTCGTTACCGGGGGCGTGGTTTCGGCCCTGGGTAAGGGGATTTCCGCGGCCTCTTTAGGCCGGCTGCTCAAGCAGCGTGGGCTCCATGTGACCCTCCAGAAGTTCGATCCTTACATCAACGTCGATCCCGGCACGATGTCGCCGTTCCAACACGGAGAAGTTTATGTGACAGACGACGGTGCCGAGACCGACCTTGACCTGGGGCACTACGAGCGGTTCATCGACGAGTCGCTTTCTCAGGCCAACAATATCACGACGGGTCGGATCTACCAGGAAGTGATCGCGAAGGAGCGTAGGGGTGATTACCTGGGCTCAACCGTTCAGGTCATTCCCCACATCACGGACGAGATCAAGGGACGCATTCGCCTGCTCGCGCCGGGTAACGATGTGGTGATCACCGAGATCGGTGGGACCGTTGGAGATATCGAAAGCCTGCCGTTCCTCGAGGCCATCCGCCAGTTCCGCCAAGAACTCGGACGCAGCAACGTCATTTTCATCCACCTCACGCTTATCCCGTACATCGCCGCGGCGGGCGAGTTGAAGACCAAGCCAACTCAGCATTCCGTGCGCGAGCTCATGGAGATTGGAATCCAGCCGGACATCTTGATCTGCCGCACCGAGCACCCGCTGGACGAGAACCTGAAGCGAAAGATCGCGCTGTTCACCAATGTTCCGAGAGAGGCTGTGATCGAGGCACGTGATGTGGAGACGATCTACGAGGTCCCCCTGGAGTTGCACCGCCAGGGTCTCGATGATGTCGTGGTGGAGCTCCTCGAGATCGACGCCCCTCCGGCCGACCTCACCGATTGGACCGGCATCGTCACTCGGATCAAGGCGCCCACGTCCGGCAGCGTCCGAATCGCAGTCGTCGGCAAGTACACCGATCTCGTGGATTCGTACAAGTCTGTTCAGGAGGCGCTCATTCACGGGGGCATCGCGAATGATGTGGCAGTGGAGATCGCCTGGCTTTCATCCGAAGATTTCGAGGGAAACGTCAGCCAGCCCCTCGTGAATTTCGATGGTCTGTTGATTCCCGGCGGATTCGGTGAGCGGGGTATCGAAGGCATGCTCGAGGCTGTCCGGTGGGCCAGGGAGAACGATCTCCCGTTCTTCGGCATCTGCCTCGGGCTCCAGTGCGCTGTAATCGAGTTCGCTCGTAACGTCTGCGAACTTCCGGAGGCCCATTCGTACGAGTTCGCCCCCGAGTCGCCGGACCCGGTCATCTGCATGATGGATTCGCAGCAGAACATCACGACAAAGGGTGGCACCATGCGGCTTGGCGAATCCCCCTGCAGGCTCCGGGAGGAGTCCAGGTCGCGCCAAATCTACGGCGTTGCCGAGGCCAGCGAGCGTCATCGACACCGCTACGAAGTGAACAACGCCTACCGGGAGGTACTCGAGGAGCACGGCCTGGTCATGAGCGGGCTTTCGCCTGAGGAGTTCCTGGTGGAGATGGTCGAACTCTACGATCACGCCTGGTTCTTGGGATGCCAGTTCCATCCGGAACTCAAGAGTCGGCCGACCCGCCCCCATCCGCTTTTCGCGTCGTTCATCGGTGCGGCCGCACGGCGAGCTTCGGGAGAGGCAGCATCGGACGAGACCAAACAGGCGGGAGCGGTGCTGGAGGCCGGTTGATGTTCGCCGACTTCACGCTGATTTCGGGCCCGTGCCTGCTCGAGGACCACGGTCTGAATCTGGAGATTGCCCGGGAACTCTCCCGCATCTCACGCGAACGGTCCCTGCCCATCGTTTTCAAGGCGTCGTTCGACAAGGCCAACCGATCGCGGCATGACGCGGAGCGCGGTCCTGGCCTGGCTGTCGGCCTCGAGGCGCTAGCCCGCGTGAAGGAAGACGCAGGTCTTCCCGTCCTTACCGACATCCACGAGCCTGCCCAAGCTTCAGCGGCTGCCGAGGTGGTGGATGTGCTCCAGATTCCCGCCTTTCTTTGCCGCCAATCCGATCTCATCATCGCGGCCGGCAGGACGGGAAAGCCGGTGAACATCAAGAAGGGCCAATGGATCGCGCCCGAGGACATGGCGGGTGCCGTAGAGAAAGCGCGCCGGGCCGGGGCTCCGGAGGTAGCCGTGACGGAGCGAGGGACGTTCCTGGGCTACGGGGACCTGGTCGTGGATATGCGGGCGTTTCCTCGAGTCGCTCGAGCGTGTGGGGTCCCGGTGATCTTCGACGGTACGCATGCCGTGCAGCGCCCCGGACGGGTTGATGGTGCGAGCGGCGGTGACCCCGAGTTCGTTCCGGCCCTGGTGAGGGCGGCCGTAGCCGCTGGTTGCAGCGGACTCTTTCTCGAGGTGCATCCCGACCCTACTTCGGCGCCCTCGGACGGGTCGAACATGCTGCCCCTCGCTCAGCTCGGCGCACTCCTGGACGATGTCCTCGCGATTCGGGGCGCATTGGGGGAGGCCGCGGCATCTTCTGCCCGGTTCGAACCGTGACGACCTCGGGGCCCCACGGGGGCTTGGACGTAGACCTGGCGCGGGCGGTCAGGCTCGTGGTGCTCGACGTGGACGGCGTGCTCACCGACGGTGGCGTCTACGTGGGGATGACGGCGAGCCACGAGGTCGTCGAGCTCAAGCGATTCGATATCCAGGACGGCCTCGGAGTGAAGATGTTGCAGCGGGCCGGTATCGAAGTCGCGCTGGTTTCGGGGCGGGTCTCCGAAGCCACCTCCCTCAGGGCAGCCGAACTGGGGATCACCGAGTGCCATCAGGATGCCGGAGCGAGGAAGCTTCCCATCGTACGCGACCTTCTCGCGCGAAAGGGATTGGCCTGGAGCGATGTGGCCATGGTTGCGGACGATCTGGCAGACCTACCTGTGTTTGTGCGAGCCGGGCTGCGGGTAGCGGTGGCAAACGCCGTTCCGGAGGTTACGCAGGTCGCTCACTGGTGTACCAAGGCAGGTGGAGGGAGGGGTGCGGCGCGAGAGTTTTCTAGGGCGCTGCTGTCCGCACGCGGGGAGTGGGAGCGTCTTGTCGACGAGTATGTGGAACAACGAACCGATGACTGAACAAACGGATCAGGCGGAAGCCGGTGTAGTGGCCGAGATTCTCCGGGAGGCTCGCCGTGTCCTAGAAGTCGAGGCCGGGGCCGTGCAGGCATTGGCGGAACGCCTCGACGAGGACTTTGCGCGCGCCGTGCAGTTGTTGTTGGACCTACCCGGGCGGGTGGTGGTCTCAGGTCTGGGCAAGAGCGGAATCGTCGCTCGCAAGATCGCCTCCACGCTGACGTCCACAGGTACAGCGGCCACCTTTCTCCACCCCATCGAGGGCCTTCACGGGGACCTTGGCATCGTCCGGCCGACGGACGTGGCCATTCTCGTCTCCAAGAGCGGGGATACGGGTGAGTTGGACGGTCTAGTGGACTATTTGGTCGGCGCGGGCGTGCCGATTATCGCGATGACGGGGCGGCCGGACTCGCCGTTGGCGACGCAGGCCACTGTAGTGCTGGACTGCTCGGTCGAAGAGGAGGCGTGTCCCATGGACCTGGCGCCGACGTCATCAACCACGACGACAATGGCCCTAGGCGACGCCCTCTCTGTGGTATTGCTTCAACGCAAAGGGTTTCGAGAAGAAGACTTCGCTCGCATTCATCCCGGCGGAGCACTCGGGCGCAAGCTCACCCTCCGGGTGGCGGACGTCATGATCGCTAAGGACTACCCGAGCCTTCAGGGATACGCGGTCATGAGGGACTGCATCGTGCCGCTGGCCGAGATGCGAGGCACGATACCCATCGTGAGTTCAGACAACCGCCTTATCGGTGTGGTTACGGCTGGCGACCTCACTAGGCTCATGGAACATGACGAGAATTTTCTCGATGTCGGTGTGGTTACGGTAATGACCGACACTCCCCAGGTGGCTCGAGCGGACCAACTGGCGTCAGGAGCGGTACGCACCATGGAAGAGCACGGCGTCATGGCGCTTCCGGTCGTGGACCACGACGGTCGGCTCGAGGGCATTGTACATCTCCATGATATCTTGAGGTCAGGGGTGATATAGCGTTGACAATGATACAGTTAACAGAACGTGGCCTTTTGGGGGTTGCGTGCCTTGTGCTACTGGCTGCGTGCGAAGCAGAAGACCCTGTTCCGGTCGTGTCACCGGAGTTGGAGGCAATCCAAGCGGACCAGGTGATCTTCAACCTGGAGTATCTCCTGCAGGTCAAGGGAGTGCGCGAGGCGATCGTGAAGGCCGATACGTCCTACCACTTCCGTGACTCCACGGTCGTCTACCTCCGGGGTAACGTCGAGCTCAAGTCGTTCGACGATCAAACCGGCGCCGGGAGGGCTGTGCTCACGGCGGATCGGGCACGCCTGGACCAGGCCACCAGCTCCGTCACCGCGACGGGAGGTGCGATTCTTGTGGTTGTCAAGATCGACCGGGAGATCCGGAGCGAAGAGATCCACTATGCTCCGCAGCGCAACCGGGTCTGGAGCGACTCGGCCACCTGTAGCCGGGAGGGCGACAAGGTCGTGGAGGGCTCGGGCTTTTCTGCCAACCTCGACTTCACCTTGGTCGAGGTCACGAATCCACGCTCCCACCCTGGAGGGGACTGTCGCTGATGCCGGGTGCCCGTTGCCTCGCCGGTGCGGCGCTCGTCGTCGGCTCCCTATTGGGAGGCGTAGGTTCGTCCGCAGGGCAGGCTCGCGACTGCCAACTCGTGTCGGCCGAGAAGTCGACGACTCGAGGGCGGGAGGGTCAGAGCCGCCGCAGTTGGATCACCAAGCCGGTTTTCCAGTGCGACGGAGGCACCAGGATCCAGGCCGACAGTTCGGTCCACTTCCACGGATCGGCCCTACACCAGTTCTACGGGAACGTCAGGTTCGTCGACCAGGGCAGGGAGATGAGTGCGCAGTTTGCGCAGTTCTTTGCTCGCACGGGACGGCTGGACGCCCGTGATCTTCCGCAAAGCAGGGGTACCGCCGACGGTGTCCGGGTCGTGACGTTGGAGACCGGAGATACGATCACGGGAAGTGAGTTGGTACTGCTTCAAGCCAACGAGCGGCGACCGGAGGACCAACTCACGGTCAGGGGCGGCCGGCCGCGCGCCGTCTTCCACACGCGGGGCTCTACGGGGACCAGTGGCGAGGAGGAGTCGCTCGAAGACGAGGGATCGGTGCCTCTTGAGATCGTTGGCGACCTGATCTACATGGAGGGCGAGAGTCTGCTGCGGGCCAGGGGCCGGGTGGCCATCGAGCGCGGCGCTCTCCAGGCGTATGGTGATTCGACCGAATTCGATCAGGCAGATGGACGGCTGCTGCTGTTCCGGTCGGCCCGCATACTCCAGGACAGCCTCGATGTACGCGGCGACACGATTGAAGTGCTCATGCCCGGCGATGCAGTGGAGGAGCTCGAGTCCCGCGGCAATGGGCGCCTGAGATCCGGTGGTGTGTTCATCGACGGCAAGGTGTTGCGCGTGTTGTTCGAGGAGGATCAACCGAATCGGGTGATTGCACTTCGGCGTCCCACACCGGTGGTGGAGGTCGCGGAGCCCGGCGAGGTGGACAGCACGGCGGTGGCCGAGTCCGCCGGGAGGGGCACGATCGAAGTCGGCCGGGTGCTCGATCCCAGGGACGAGCAAGAGCCAGAGGTCCCAGATTCGCTCCCTCCAGCCGAATTGCGCTCCGAAGGCTTTTCCGTAACCGCCGACTCGATCGATGTGAACTTGCCCGCCGGAGAGCTGAAGCGGGTGTTCGCTTCGGGCACCGCGCGCGCGATCTCCAGTACCCGCGACTCGCTGAACTCGCCGGGTATGCCGGAGGAGCTTCGATCCGACTGGCTTGCGGCGGACACCGTGATCGCCACGTTCCTATCTCCGGACAAGTCCGAATCCGAGGCGGAGCCTGATGGCCGGAGGGGTGAGTACCGGCTGGACACCTTGCTCGGGAGGGTGAGCGCAAAGACGTTCTATCGCATCACGCCGCGGGACACGGTGGGGATCCGAGCCGATGAGGACGGTCGCCGGCCTTTGGAACTCAACTACACTCTAGGTGACGAGATCAAGATTTTTCTTAACGCCGACGCCGAAGTCGACAGCATGAACGTGGAAAACCCCAAGGGTGCATACTTTCAACCGGTCCGCTCGGCGCCGCCCCCCCCGGATTCAACCGGCACGGGTCGGACCCGTCCGATTCCCCTCGGGGCGCTCCGGCGATGAGCAGTAGCCGCCTGTACGCCGCGGGTCTCACCAAGAGCTATCGCAAGCGGCGTGTGGTCGACGGCGTGGACATCTCCGTCTCGCAGGGTGAGATCGTGGGTTTGCTGGGACCGAATGGAGCGGGCAAGACTACCACGTTCTACATGATCGTGGGCCTGATCCCCCCAGAGGATGGAAGGGTCTTTCTCGACTCCGAGGAACTCACGGGCGTGCCCATGTTCATGCGGGCACGGAAGGGTGTCGGTTATCTGGCCCAGGAGCCATCCGTCTTCCGGAAGCTGTCGGTGGAAGACAACATCATGGCGATCCTCGAGACGCTCAAGCTTTCCAAGGCCGATGCGGCAGTACGCCTGGAAGAGTTGCTGGACGAACTGGGTATCGCTCACCTTCGGGAGAACAAGGCCTACAGCCTCTCCGGAGGCGAACGGCGCCGGCTGGAGATCACCCGCGCGCTGGTGCAGCAGCCCAAGTTCATGCTGCTCGACGAGCCCTTTGCGGGCATCGATCCGATTGCGGTCAACGACATCCAGGTGATCGTCGCGGCGCTGAAGGAGCGAGGGATCGGGGTGATCATCTCGGACCACAATGTGGAGCAAACCCTGGAGATCGTGGACCGCGCCTACATCATGTATGAGGGCAAGATCCGCGTTAGGGGCAGTGTCTCGGAGCTGGTGTGGAATGATGACGTGGCCGAGATTTACTTGGGGCCTACGCTCACCGCGCGGATGCGCAGCCGGTACACCAAACCGTCGGCGGGGGATGAATCCCCGGCCGCGGTGGCTGCGCCCGACGCCTGACCAGCACCCGATGAGCAGCTTCAGCCACCGGCTTTTCCAGAGCCAACAACTCAAGCAGGAGATGAGGATCAATCCTCGCCTGTACCAGGCGATGGAGTTGCTCTACATGCCGCTGCTCGACCTCCAGCAGCATCTAAAGACCGAACTAGAAGAGAATCCGTTCCTGGAGATGTCGGAGGCCGACGTCGATGAGGATGTGCAGGTAGAGGAGCCGGGGAACGAAGAATCGGACGACGAGATCGACTGGGAGGAGATCCTGCTCGACGGCTTCGACGCCGGGGGTCGGCGGGAGCAATTCGAGCAGCGCGAGTATTTCCAACCCACGCCGGTCGAGTCCCGCGATCTGCGGGACCATCTCCAGGACCAGCTACGGCTCCTCGACCTTGGGGAGCGTGATATGCGGTTGGGCGAGGAGATCATCGGCAACGTGAGCGACGAGGGGTCGCTCACCTGCACCCTCGACGAGGTGCTGGAGGGCATCAACCGTTGGGTGCTCGAGCTTCGCAAGGAGGCGCGCACAGCGGTCGAAGCTATCGAGGACGAAGAGGAACGGCGCCTTGAGCTAGCGGAGTGCGAGGAGGTTTTCCGGCCTTACGAGATGCCGGAGCTCGAGGCGGTGCTGAGTGCGATCCAACGGTTTGATCCGCCGGGAGTCGGGGCGCGCGACCTTCAGGAGTCGATCCTCATCCAACTCCGCCTTCTGGGAATGGAGGAGTCTCTCACCTGCATTATCGTTGCGGAACACTTCGACGATCTCATCAACCACCGGTGGGCCGATGTGGCGAAAGCCCTCGGCGTAAAGCCGAAGGATGTCCAGGATGCCGCGGACGAGATCGCGAAGCTCGATCCCAAGCCCGGACTTAGGCACTCGGCCGACCCAGAGCGCTACATCATCCCCGACCTGATTGTCGAAAAGATCGACGGCGAGTACATGGTTTTCGCGAATGACACGAACCTGCCCCGGCTCAGGCTGTCGCGTGCCTACCGCGAGGTCGCCATGGAAAAGAGCAAGTTTACGGGCGAGAACAAGGAGTTCATCGCCAAGAAGCTCAACTCGGCCAACTGGATGATCCAGGCAATCGAGCAGCGTCGGCAGACGATGCTCAATGTCATGCACTTCATCGTCGACCGTCAGCTCGAGTTCTTCGAGCGGGGAGTACAGCACCTGAAGCCACTCACCCTACGTGAGGTTGCGGACCACATCGAGATGCACGAGTCCACGGTCTCGCGCGTGACCAACGAGAAGTTCGTGCAGACGCCCAGGGGCGTGTTTTCGCTCAAGTTCTTCTTCTCGAGCGGGCTGTCCACCACATCCGGTGAGGACATCTCTGCGCGCGGCGTACGCGACAAGATCCAGAAACTGGTCGATGACGAGGACACGTTGAAGCCGCTCACGGATCAGGCGGTGGTGGAGTTCCTGAAGTCGGACGGGATCAAGATTGCGCGTCGCACTGTTGCGAAGTACCGCGATCAACTCGGCATCCTTCCGGCTCGCATGAGGAGGAGGGTTTGAGGCCATATGGATGAGACCGCCCTGGACTCCGCTGGAGCGACAGTCGACCGGCATGGAGAGGATGCAGTGTCACGCGTGAAGATGCGGCACGATTTCGCGGTGGTGATCCCGGCCTTCAACGAGGCGCCCGTCGTGCCTGCCCTGATCAAAGAACTCCGGGAGGCCTTCGACCGTTTCGACCTGGACGGCGAGGTGATCCTGGTGGATGACGGTTCGTCCGACGGCACCGCCGAGGTCGCGCGGCGGGAGGGCATGGGGTGGAGCAATCTGCGGGTGCTCAGCCACCGGACCAACTTGGGCAAGACCGAGGCGATGACTACCGCCGCCCACGCCACCGAGCGTGAGTACCTGATTCTGTTCGACGCCGACCTCCAGCACCTCCCGGCGGACATTCCGCGCTTTCTGGCGAAGCTCGAGGAGGGGTGGGACATCGTCACGGGCCGCAAGGTGGGCGCCTACGACAAGAAGGCCGTGTCCGGCGTCTACAACGCGCTCTCGCGGCGGATCTTCCGTGTTCCGGTCTCAGACCTCAACTCCATGAAAGCCTTCCGCCGTTCGATCCTGACCGACCTCCACCTTCGGCATGACTGGCACCGCTTTTTCGTGGTATTGGCTCACGCCCGGGGGCACAGCGTCGCGGAGATCGACGTCGAGCTGTACCCGCGGAGGTCGGGCACGTCCAAGTACCGCGGGCCGGTCCGCATCGCCGTCGGCCTGATGGACATGGTCGCTGTGTGGTTTTTGTTGCTGTTTTCTCGGAAGCCGCTCCTGTTGTTCGGCTCTGCCGGGGCCGGGCTGATCGCATCCGGGTTCGCCGTTGCGGGTGTCGCGTTCTACCTCCGCTTTGTGGAGGGGCAGGGCTTCCGGCCACTTCTCTACCTGGTCATGCTCTTGGAGACGCTGGGCTTCTTGTTGGTGGGGATCGGGCTGTTGGCCGAGATGGTAGCCGGCGTGCGCGACGAGCTGGACTCGCTCAGGAAGCAGAGCGAGTAGTGGGCGAGCCCGCCGGCGGACACCGTCGCCGGGTGTTGGTCGTGGTAGGCACCCGCCCGGAGGCCATCAAGATGGCGCCGGTGCTCGACGCTCTGAGGAGAGACGGCCGCGTCGACTCTTGCTTGGCCCTCACGGGGCAGCACACCGATCTCGTCGACCAGGTGCTGAACACGTTCGGGATGGTGCCGGAGTACGACCTCGGGATCATGCGGGAAGGCCAGACCCTCTACGACGTCGCGCATGCCTGCCTGGACGGACTACGTGAGGTTGTGAACGACTACTGCCCCGAAGTGCTGCTTGTACAGGGAGACACCGCCACCGTGTTCTTCGGCTCTCTGGTGAGTTACTTCGAGGATGTGCGGGTGGGTCATGTGGAGGCGGGGCTCCGGACGAAGGACAAACGCGCGCCCTTCCCGGAGGAGATGTTCCGGCACTGTTGCGACGTGATCGCCGACTATCGCTTCGCACCGACGCAGCGGGCGAGGGAGAACCTCCTAGCCGAAGGTGTCTCGGCGGACACGATCCATCTGACGGGGAACACGGTGGTGGACGCGTTGCGGTGCGTAGCGGAGCAGAGACGGCCGGTACGCGACCCGACCCTGGCAGAGGTGATTGCGGGCGATCGGCGGTTGGTGTTGCTTACGGCGCACCGACGGGAGTCGTTCGGGGAGCCGTTGCGGAATGTATTCCGGGCGGTCTTGCAGATCGCGGATGCCCATGCTGACATCGAGATCGTCTACCCGGTGCATCCGAATCCGGACGTCCTGGAGCCGGCGCATGAGATTCTGTCCGGACACGAACGTGTCCATTTGATCGACCCCCTCGATTATGCGGACCTGGTGGCCGCCCTCCGCCACTCGCGCCTCATCCTTACGGACTCGGGTGGCATCCAGGAAGAGGCACCCACCTTCGGCACGCCTGTGCTGGTGCTGCGAAAGGTCACAGAACGACCCGAAGGTCTCGATGCGGGCGTGGCCTGCCTGGTCGGTACGGAGCCAGGTCGGATTGTCTCCGAAGCCGAGCGTCTTCTCGCAGCCGAGAGGATGACGGGTGAAGTCTCGAGCCCCTACGGAGACGGCCGGGCCGGCGAGCGCATCGCCGACATCCTAATCTCCGAAATGCTGAGCGTGGCCCGGTCCACCACGGACTGGGAGAGTCCGTGAACATTCTGATGCACTGCGTCTATTTTCCGCCCGAGGTTGGCGGGCTCGAGAGCCATGTCTACTATCTGTGCCGGGCGCTCGTGGAGCGTGGGCATCGGGTCAGCGTGGTTACGTCGCGTTCGATACAGGGACTTCCCCAAAGGGAAGAAATCGACGGGATCGACGTCTGGCGGACGTGGCTCCCCGCGCGGAATCCGTTGGGATGGGCGCTCCACGCCGCGCTTTCCACGCCACGTCTGGGCCAGTTGGCGCGGCGTGCCGACGTGGTCCATGCGCAGGCGTTGCAGTCGGTGTTGCCGGGATACGTGGCCAAGAGGGCGGCCGACGCACCGCTGGTGGCCACATGGCATACTTCTCACTTCCTCAAGCGGGCCGAAAGCCCGTTCTGGCGGCCCATCTTTCGAAAACTCATCCAGTGGACGGAC
>BTRA01000055.1:0-18556 GCA_036986155.1 Gemmatimonadota bacterium
CCCTCGGCGATGCGTAGCTGGAGGAACGACGTCTTGCCACTGCCTCCCACCCTACGCTCGCCCCCCCCCTCCCGCCCCCGGCAAAAAAAAGGAAGGGAGAGAGGAAGAGGACCCCCCCCCCGGATGGAAGAGGCGAGCGTGCACTCCCCAAGAGCGGCAATCTGCGGCGCAGCCGCAGAGCGAAGCGCTGCCGCGACGGGGAGCGCACGCTCGCCTCGCCGCCCCAAGAAGGTCCCCAACCAGTCCCAACCACCCATCCCCCAGTCCCACATCTCCACGTATCATCCCATGACCCACCATGCCCTCCCCCTCCCACCCCATCCGCTCCTGGCCCCCCGAGGAACGCCCCCGCGAGCGCCTCACCACCCTGGGAACCCGCGCGCTGTCGGTGCGGGAGTTGCTCGCGATCCTGATCGGTAGCGGACAGGCGGGAGCCAGCGCGCTGGACGTCGCCGAGGGTGTCATCGCCGAAGGCCGTGGCTCGCTCCGGCGTTTGAGCACGCTCGCCGCCGGAACGCTCGAGTCGGTTCCGGGCGTCGGTGGCGCCACGGCCGCGCGTATCGTGGCGGCCCTCGAGCTGGGTCGCAGGGCGGCGGCGGACCGGCCGGCGCCGGAAGATCGGATCCGCGGTCCCAAGGACGTCTTCCGGCGCATGGGCCCCAGGCTGCGGGACCTCGACCGGGAGGAGTTCCACGTCCTGCTGCTCACGTCTCAGCACAAGGTGATCCGCGAGGTCCTGATCACGCGGGGCATCCTGGACGCGTCCCTGATCCACCCCAGGGAGGTGTTCAAGCCCGCAATCATCGAGAGCGCGGCCGCGGTCATCCTGCTCCACAACCATCCTTCCGGAGACCCCAGCCCGTCGGGGGAGGACCGAGCGGTCACCAAACAGCTTGCGGACGCCGGGCGCACCATCGGGATTCCCGTGTTGGACCACGTCATCTTGGGTGATACCGGCTTCGCGTCCATGTCCGAGCTGGGCGTGCTGGACTGAGGCGTTCCTGCCCGAAACAGTAGGCGGCCTGCGGGGGTAGTGATGGTTGGTGGTTGTCGCTCTTTTCGCACTCCATCGCACCGAAGGGCGCTGCCGCCGATCCCCGCGACCCCGGTTCTTGCGACGGACGTATATTCAGGGCATATGGCGACCGCGACGAAGGCGAAACCACCCACGATACGTGGACTGCCCCGGCCTTTGGCCCGGGCCATGGAGGCGTATGCCGACCGGTTGGACGTCGACGTCATCGTCGAGGCCTACCGGGTCGCGAAGGACGCCCATGCGGGGCAGCAGCGTGCCTCGGGAGAGAAGTTCGTCTCGCACGCGGTGGAGGTGGCGACCATCCTGGCCCAGCTTCGGCTGGACACCGACTCGCTGGTGGCGGGGCTCATCCACGACGTCGTCGAAGACACCACCATTTCGCTCGCCGAGATCGAGGAGCGGTTCGGAGCCACCGCGGCCACGATCGTGGACGGGGTCACCAAGATCGGCCGTGTCGAGTTCCGCTCCAACACGGAGCAGCAGGTCGAGAACTACCGGAAGATGCTGCTGTCGATGGCGCAGGACGCGCGGGTGATCCTGGTCAAACTCGCCGACCGACTCCACAACATGCGCACGCTCAAGCATCTGGACGCCGACAGGCGGCGGCGCATCGCGATGGAAACCCGGGAGATCTACGCGCCGCTGGCCCACCGCCTGGGCATGGCGCAGATCCGTTGGGAACTCGAAGACCTGAGCTTCCGCTTCCTCGAGCCCGAGGAATACGATGCGCTCACCAAGCGTGTGCGGCAGCGCCGCAAGGAGCGCGAGCGCCAGATTCTGGAGCTGAAGAAGCCGCTCGAAGAGGCGTTGGAGGACGCCGAGATCCCCGCCGAGGTCACGGGCCGCCCCAAGCACCTTTGGTCGATCTACCGCAAGATGGCCGGCAGCGACCTGCCGTACGAGGAGATCTACGATCTCATGGCGGTGCGGGTGATCACCGACTCGGTACAGGAATGCTACGCGGCGCTCGGCATCATCCACAGCCGTTGGACGCCCGTGCAGGAGCGCTTCCACGACTTCGTGGCCACCCCGAAATCGAACATGTACCGGTCGCTGCACACTACGGTGATCGGCCCGGGCGGGCGCCGCTACGAGATTCAGATCCGCACCGGGGAGATGCACCGCACGGCGGAGTACGGCATCGCGGCGCACTGGCGATACAAGGAGGGCCGGGAGGAGGTCGCGACGGATAGCATCGACGAGGTCGACGAGGCCCTCACCTGGTTCCGCCAGGTGCTGGAATGGCAACAGGACACGGACGAGCCCGAGGAGTTCATGGAATTCCTCCGCATGGACCTGTTCCAGGGCGAGATCTTCGTGTTCACACCCAAGGGCGAGGTGAAGCAGCTTCCCCTGGGGGCGACGCCCATCGACTTCGCCTACTCGGTGCACACCGAGGTGGGGCACCAGTGTGCGGGGGCTCGTGTCAACGGGCGCATCGCCCCATTGTCCAGGGAGCTGAGAAACGGGGACATGGTCGAAATCATCGTGAACGCTCGCCAGCGGCCGAACCGGGACTGGCTGTCGTTCGTGAAGACATCGAGGGCTCGGGGCCAGATCCGCCAGTGGATCCGCAAGGAGGAATTCGAGTCTGCACATAAGCTGGGCAAGGACTTCTTCCAGCGTGAGGTGCGCAAGGCGGGGCGCGACAAGCCGTCCACCAAACAAATGGCCGCAGCGGCCGTGGCCCTGGGGTACGTGGATTTCGAGAACGTCTTGGCGGCCCTGGGGCGCGGTGACGTGGGTCCCACGCCCGTGATCAAGGCGCTCTATCCCGAGGAAGAGCCGTACGACGTGGTGCGGCGCACCCCTTCCGCCCTCGAGCGCATCGCCGAGCGCATCCGCCGCTCGAGCCGTGGCGTGCGCATCCAGGGCATGGACAACCTCATGGTGCGGTACTCCCAGTGCTGCCAGCCCGTGCCGGGCGACAGCGTGATCGGCTACGTCACGAGGGGAAGGGGAGTCTCGATCCACCGTACGGACTGCCCCAACATCCTCGACCTCACGGAAGAACGCCGGGTCGAGATCGAGTGGACGGCCGAGAAGGGCGACCGCTTCTTCGTGAAGCTCTACCTGCACGGCACCGACCGGCGCGGGCTGCTTTCCGACGTGGCCAAGGCCATCACGGACACCGGCACCAACATCCAACACGCCGACATGCGGTCCGTGGAGGGCGGAATGGTGGGTGAGTTCGCGGTGGAGGTGCAGCACCTCAACCACCTCGAGAAGGTCATGAAGGCGGTGCGGGGGGTGAAGGGGATGTTGCAGGTGGAGCGCCTCGAGTCGTTCAGCGAGGCGGACCTCGAGTGATACAGCGGATCCCGACGCTTGGAGCCTGATCGATCATCGACCGCGCCGTTTGATCTTCCGGAAGCAGTATGCCTGACTTCCGCCTGACCTCGGAGTACGTGCCCAAAGGCGACCAGCCCCGGGCCATCGAGGAGCTCTCCGAGGGGCTCGCCCGCGGGGACCGCTTCCAGACGCTCCTGGGCGCTACCGGTACGGGCAAGACGTTCAGCATGGCCCACGTGATCGTGAACCACGATCGGCCGACGCTCGTGATGTCTCACAACAAGACTCTGGGAGCCCAGCTCTACGGGGAGCTGAAGGCGCTCTTCCCGACCAACGCCGTCGAATACTTCATTTCCTATTACGACTACTACCAGCCGGAGGCGTACCTACCGTCCACGGACACGTACATCGAGAAGGACGCCTCCATCAACGAGGACATCGAGCGACTGAGGCTGCGCGCGACGTCCTCGCTCATGGAGCGCAACGACGTGATCATCGTCGCGTCGGTGTCGTGCATATACGGCCTGGGCAATCCCGCCGACTACCGCGCTCTCATGCTGCACCTGGCCGTCGGCGAGCAACGTAGCCGGCGTGACATTCTGCGCGGACTGGTGGACATCCAGTACAAGCGCAACGACTACGAGTTCGGGCGCGGCACGTTTCGCGTGCGAGGAGACACCGTGGAGGTCTTCCCCGCATACGAGGAGCAGGCGGTGCGGATCGAGCTTTGGGGCGACGAGGTGGAGCGCATCACGCGCTTCGACCCTCTCACCGGAGAGACCATCTCGCCGCTCGAGCGCACGTCGATCTATCCCGCGAGCCACTATGTGACCCGCCGCGAGGTCATCGACGACATGCAGCCGCTGATCCGCCGCGAGCTTCGCGAACAGGTCGCGGCATTCGCGGCCCAGGGCCGGCTGCTGGAGGCTCAGCGCATCGAGAGCCGCACCAACTTCGACCTCGAGATGATGATGGAGATCGGCACCTGTCCCGGCATCGAGAACTACTCGCTCTACACCAGCGGACGTAGGTCCGGGGAGCGCCCGGCCTGCCTCATCGACTACTTTCCGGAGGATTTTTTGGTGATCGTGGACGAGTCCCACGTGTCCATCCCCCAGATCCACGGGATGTACAAGGGCGACCGCTCGAGAAAGGAGACGCTCATCGAGCACGGATTCCGGCTGCCGAGCGCGCTGGACAACCGCCCGCTCCGGTTCGACGAGTGGCGTGATCTGGCGCCCAAGGTGGTGTTCGTCTCGGCGACGCCGGGAGACTGGGAGTTGGAAAGCTCCGGTGGCGTGGTGGTCGAGCAAATCATTCGCCCCACCGGTCTCATCGACCCGGCCATCGACGTGCGCCCGGTCAAGGGGCAGGTCGACGACCTGCTGGCCGAGATCCGTGAACGGGCCGCCCGGGGTGAGCGCGTGCTCGTGACCACGCTCACCAAACGCATGGCCGAGGATCTTTCGGAGTACTTTCAGGCGGTGGGCGTCAAGGTCAGTTACATGCACTCCGACATCAACGCCATCGAGCGCATGGAGATCCTCAGGAGCCTGCGTTTGGGGCGCATCGACGTGCTGGTGGGCATCAATCTGCTGCGCGAGGGTCTGGATCTTCCGGAGGTGTCGCTGGTGGCGATTCTGGATGCGGACAAGGAGGGCTTTCTCAGGGACGCTCGTTCGCTCATCCAGACCATCGGGCGCGCCGCGCGCAATGTGGAGGGCAAGGCGATTCTCTACGCCGACAAGGTGACGGACTCGATGCGGCGCTGCCTCGACGAGACGGAGCGCCGGCGCACCGTGCAGATGGCCTTCAACGAGGAGCACGGAATCACGCCGGAAACGATCCGCAAGAGCGTGCAGGAAATCGAGTTCTCGACCCGGTTCGCGGATGCGAGGGCCGTGCCGGCCACCAAGGTGTCGGAGTCCGCGCCCAGCTACGCGGACGAGGTCAACGCCGAGGAGTACATCAAGATTCTGGAGCAGGAGATGGCCGAGGCGGCCGAGCTGTTGGACTACGAGCGGGCGGCGCTCCTCAGGGATCAGATCTTCGAGCTGAAAGTGTCGGTGGGAAAATGATGATCGACGAGCCGGAGCTCGTCCGCTGGGGTGAGCGCATCGGAGCGCACATCCAGGCGCCCGTGTGGGTGGTGCTCACGGGACCCGTAGGTGCCGGCAAGTCCGTGCTCGCGCGAGCCGTGGTGCGTGGGGCCGGAATCACCGAGGTGGTGCCCTCGCCCACGTTCAACCTGGTGTTCCGCTACCGGGCGCCACGCGGCATCCACATCGTGCATCTGGATCTCTACCGCCTGGAGCGCCCCGAGGACCTGTGGGAGATCGGGTGGGAGGAGTTGGGCGCGCCGGACGAAGTGGTGTTGATCGAATGGCCGGAGCGTGCGGGCGATCTCTTGCCTGCGGACCGGTGGGAGGTGGCGCTCGAGGTGGCGGATGGGGACGCGACGCGCCGGTCCGTGGAGGTGACCAGGGTGGGGGATCCGGGTTTCCTGCCGGGGTTTCCCGTGAGCCTGTCCTTGGGGGGTGAGGAGTGAGCGAGACCTGGTCGCCTACCGGCCGCTATCTCGCGATGGACACGTCGACCCCGATGGGGTCCGTCGCCGTAGCGCTCGGTGATGAAGTCTTGGCCAGACGCTTCCTTCGGACCCAGGGGGCCCACGCCGCGAATCTGATCCCCGAAATCGAGGGTGTGCTTGCGGACGCTTCGGTACTGCTCCAGGAACTGGACGGGATCGTGGTGGGGGGAGGGCCGGGTTCGTTCACCGGAGTGCGAGTCGCGGCTGCGACGGCCAAGGGACTCAGGCGAGCTCTGGACGTGCCGCTTTGGGCGCTCTCCAGCCTCGCCTGCGGCGCCGCTTCCCTCGGGCTGCGGTGGGTGCCCGGCTCCGACGGACCCAACCTGCCGCTCACGGACCAGGATCGCACGTGGCCGCGATACATCCTCCTGGACGCCCGCGGGGGACGCGTCTACGCGGCCTGCTACCTTGAAACCCCGCAGGGCTTGGATGTGCTCGTGGAGCCTCACTCGACCACGATCGACGTGATCCTGTCGGGAGAGATCCCTTACTCCGTCTTCGCCGGGGACGGCGCCGACCGGCATGCCGACCAGATCACGGGGGCCGGTTTCCCCGTCTTGGCGAGTCCACTCGGTGCGCCGCTGGCCGACGGGCTGATTCGCCTGCTGGCGCTCGCTCCCGAGACGGCCCCGTTGGAGAACCCGTCCACGTGGGAGCCGAGCTACCTCCGTGCCTCGGGCGCCGAGCGAATGGCGAGGGACGGGTGACTGAGCTCGTGTTTCGCCCCATGGCCGTGTCGGACATTCCCGAGGTCGCCAGGATCGAGGTGGACACCTTCTCCACGCCCTGGCGTGAGACTACCTTCCAATCACTGCTCGAACGGCCCGGTGTGGAGATGTGGATCGCCGAGCGTCTGCCCGGAATCGTCGCAGCCTACGCGGTTCTTTGGTGCATCCAGGACGAGGGGGAGTTGGCGAACATCGCCGTGCGTCAGACGTTCCAACGTCGCGGAATCGGCGCGGAGTTGCTCGACTGTGTGCTCGGGGTGGCCCAGGAGCGGGGCGTGAAGAGTGTCTACCTCGAAGTCCGCCCATCCAACGAAGCGGCCCAGACCCTCTACACCAGCCGGGACTTTCAGCAGGTCGGAGTCCGGCGAAACTACTATGACCGGCCCGCGGAGGACGCGTGGATCTTCATGAAGCAACTCGCATGAGAACCAGAGAACTCTGACCGATGGCGAGCTTCCCTGATTACAGGCCACGGCGGCTGAGGCGCTCCGAAGCGCTGCGGGGCCTCATCCGTGAGACGTCCCTGGGGCCGGAACACCTGGTGCTCCCCTTCTTCGTGGTGCCCGGCGACGATGTCCGGCAGCCGGTGGACGCCATGCCCGGCGTCGAGCGCCTCTCGGTAGACCACCTGGTGAGGGAGGCCGGTGAGGCCCAGGAGCTGGGGATTCCGGCGGTCCTCCTGTTCGGCATCCCACCCACCAAGGACGAGGTGGCGAGCAGCGCGTATTCCGACGATGGCATCGTCCAACAGGCGGTGCGGGCGCTCAAGGCTGCGCATCCCGAGCTGGTGGTCGTCACCGACGTGTGCCTGTGCCAATACACCTCCCACGGCCACTGTGGCGTGTTGGTCGACGACCACGTGGACAACGACGCCACGTTGGACCTTCTGGCCCGAACCTCGGTCAGCCATGCCGACGCGGGGGCCGACATCGTGGCCCCGTCCGACATGATGGACGGGCGAGTGGGCGCGATCCGCGACGCGCTCGAAGACGCCGACCATCCGGACGTCGCCATCATGAGCTACGCGGCGAAGTACGCCTCGGCGTTCTACGGACCGTTCCGCGAGGCGGCGGATTCGGCGCCCGGAAAGGGAGATCGCCGCGGATACCAGATGGATCCAGCCAACGCGGATGAGGCCTTGAGGGAGGTCTTCCTCGATCTGGACGAGGGAGCCGACATCGTCATGGTGAAGCCGGCGCTGCCCTACCTGGACATCATTCGACGCGTCAAGACGGAGACCGGGTACCCCGTAGCCGCATACCAGGTATCCGGCGAGTATTCCATGGTTCGAGCCGCCGGAGAGCGAGGATGGCTCGACGCGGAAGCCACGCTGATGGAGTCGTTATTGTCCATTCGAAGGGCCGGTGCCGACATCGTCATCACGTATTGGGCGCGGGAATTCGCGCGGATCTCACAGAAACGTTTGTAGTCTAATTGCAAAAAATCGTTGACCCAGATCGCCTTGCCGGGATATCTTCCGAGGTGCGATACAGTAGCGTAAATCCCTGTCTCGGTTGACGAAGGGAAGGATCATGGTTCGGTTGAAAGTCGTCTTGGTGGCGCTGGTAATTCTTCCGGGTTTTGTGTCTGGACAGCAATCGCCTCTGAGCCATACGGTGGTGAAGGGTGAGACCCTGTGGGGTCTGGCACAGCGCTATTACCAGGATCCGTTCCTGTGGCCACGCATCTGGCAGGCCAACCGGGCCGCCGTCGAGGATCCCAACCTCATTTTTCCGACCCAGGTCTTTGTCATTCCCGGGATGGAAGGGCCTGCGGTGGTCAGCGCCGTGGAAGTACAGCCCAGCCCACGTCCCGGCATGGCGGAGCCGGAGCCCGAGCCGGAGCCCGTTTTCGAGGGAGACACTCGCACGCGGGATCGCACAGTCTTCTACCGTGACCCCGACACGGGCGCAGGCGTCGCCCTCACGTCGGGGCCCAAGCGTGTCGCCGTTCCGCGCCACACGGTCTATTCGGCCAAATGGCTCGTCAGCGATGGTGACGACGTGAGATCCCTCGGCACGGTCGACAGCTTCATGGAGTCCGGTGACCTGAGAACGGCATTCCCGTATACTCGCGTGCAGATCGGTATGCATCGCGGCCATGAACTCGCCATAGGCGACCGCCTCCAGAGCTTCCGCCCCGGCAGAGTGATCGATGGCGTCGGTCGGGTCATGAGCCCCACTTCCGTGTTGTCCGTGACGCGAGTCGAGGAAGCCGGTATCGTCGCGGTCGTGCTCGACGCGTTCGACCGAGTCCGCGGGGGAGACATGGTGCGGCCGGCCCCGCCGTTCGACCTCGAGCCCGGCGAGGAGCCGGATTTGATCACTGAAGGAGGTACGGCGAGGATTCTCGGATTCGGCGAGGATCGTTCGGTATACAGCATCGGCAACATCGCGTTTCTGGACCAGGGTGAGGCCCAGGGCCTCGAGGTCGGCGACGAATACATCCTCTACACGGGCGACACGGACGGCTGGTCGGGGGATGTAGCGGGTTCGCTTCAGGTCGTCGGAACGCGCCCGAATACCGCCTCGGCCCGGATCATCCGTATCACCAGCCCGGTCTTCACCGCGGGCCTGACCGTGCACCTCGACCGCAAGATGCGGTAGGAGAACTTAGCGTGGGCCTGACGCTGCGGTGATCCACTACGTCGCTCTCCTACTCTACATCTCCGCCCTGATTCTCTGGGTCCGCTCTTTTCTGGAGGGCGGGCGGGGGAGGATGGCGGCACTCGCGTTCGGCGTCGCGGCCGCAGGGGTCACCGCGCACACCGTCGCGCTCGCCCGATTCACGGTGATCAACAACGAGCTACCGCTCGTGGGGTTGGCACCGTCGCTCTCGACCATGGCGTTGATCATCGGCGTGGGCCTGCTGGCCACCATCGGGCTCGGCGAGGTCAGGCGCGTCGGCATCGTCTTGATTCCCGTCGTGATCCTCATGGAGGGAACGGCGGTGGTGCTGGGCGTCCAGCCGACCGAGGGAGTCCTGGACTTTCAGGGCGCCTGGTTCGCGCTCCACGTGACGCTGGCGTTCGCCGGATACAGCGGCATGACCGTGGCCTTCTCGGCGTCCCTGCTCTACCTCCTCCAGTTCAACACGCTCAAGGCCAAACGGCTGGGCCCCGCGTTTCGCTTTCTGCCTCCCCTGGCCACTCTCGACCGGTTGGGCAGGATCGGCCTGGTGGCCGGGCTCATCACGCTCACGTTGGGCCTTGCGATCGGATGGGCCTGGACGGTCCGATTCCGGCACTCGTTCCAGCAGACCGATCCCGCGGTGATCTGGGGGGTCCTGACCTGGGCGGTATTCGTGGGGGTGTTGATGGTGCGGGGCAGGGGCGGCGAGTACGAGCGCCGAGGCGCACTGGCTACGGTGGTCGGGTTCACGGTGGTGGTCGCGGCTTATGTCGTGCTCCGGCTGGCGGCTTCTACCGGAGGGTTCTTCCTCCGATGACGCTGGCGGTCGTAGGTGTCAGTCACCATACCGCCCCGGTAGAGGCCAGGGAGAGGTTCGCGTTCGGGCACGCCGAGGCCGTCCGGGCGCTCGGAAGGCTTCGCGAAGAGGCCGGCCTCCATGAGGCCGTGCTGGTCTCGACCTGCAACCGCACCGAGCTCTACTTCCACCCGGCCGCCGATCCGGCCGCATTGGAGGCGGGCGCCGCCGTGCTCAGGAACAAGGCGGAAGGCATCGAGGGCTCCGCGGACCGCTTCCTCTACCAAAAGCAGGGGCTCGACTCGGTCAGGCATCTCTACTGCGTAAGCGCCGGCCTCGACTCCATGGTGCTGGGCGAGGCCGAGATCCAGGGCCAGGTCAAGATCGCCTACGAGTTGGCCACGCGTGTGCCGGTGGCGCCGCCCATGGCGGGTCCCGTGCTGAGCCGGCTCTTTCAGACCGCTCTTTCGGTCGGGGGGCGCGTCCGGTCGGAGACCACCATCGGCCAGGGAGCGGCGTCGGTGGCATCGGTGGCCGTCGAACTCGCGGGCAAGATCTTCGGCTCGCTCAAGAGTCGGCGCGCGCTGGTTGTCGGCGCGGGAGCCAACGCCGAGCTTGTGGCGGAGGCTCTGACGAGGCGTGGCGCGCTCAGCGTCCTCGTGGCCAACCGGACGCACGAGCGGGCGGTCGCATTGGCCGGGCGCCTCGAGGGAACGGCAATACCCTACCAGGACGTGCCCAGCCGCCTCGACGACGTGGACATTCTGGTGACTTCGACCGCGGCGCCCCATGCGGTGATCACGCTCGAAGCCGTGCGGGGCGCCCTTCCTCAGGCCAGGGGCCGTCCGCTGTTGATCATGGACCTCTCCATCCCCAGGGACGTCGAACCGGCGATCGGGTCCGAGCCCAACGTGTTCCTGTACAACGTCGATGATCTGCGCGAGATCGTCGACGATGCTTTGGACCGCCGAAAGGCGGTGTTTCCAGTGGCGGAGCGCATCATCGAGGACGAAGTCGAGGCTTTCCGGCGTTGGTACGCGGGCAGGCAGGTGGTGCCCCTGATCCGGTCGCTGCGTGGCCGCTGGGACGGGGTGCGTGACCAGGAGCTTCAATGGCTCTGGCAGCGACTCGGACATCTCTCACCGGAGGATCGCGAGATGGTGGAACGGTTCTCCGAGCGCCTGCTGGGCAAGCTGCTCCACGAACCGACGGTGCGGCTCCGCGAGGGAGCGGAGAACGGCCGCGTGGCCGACTTCGTCGACGCGGTACGGTACCTGCATGACCTCGATGTGGCTGTACCGGGGCTTGCGAGCGACGAAGACGAGGAGCCGGCGGAGTCGGTGCCGGAGTCATTGACCGAGAGCGACGAAACATGAACGACACGCCCAGGCGCGTGTTGGTGACCGGTGGCGCGGGGTTCATCGGGAGCCACGTGGTGGACGCACACCTGACGCGGGGTGACCGTGTGTGGGTCGTGGACGACCTCTCCAGCGGCAAGCGCGAGAACGTGCCCTCGGAAGCGGAGTTCGTCGAGATGGACATCGCCGACGCCGGGCTGCGGGACCTCTTCCGTGACGTGGAGTTCCAGTTGGTGAACCACCACGCGGCCCAGGTGGACGTCAGGACCTCGGTCGACGACCCCATGTTGGATGCCGGCGTGAACGTCGCCGGGCTGCTGAATGTGTTGGAAGGGGCGAGGGAGGCCGGCACGGATCGCGTGATCTACGTCTCGAGCGGTGGCGTGATCTACGGCGAGCCCGAGCAGGTGCCGACGCCCGAGACGGCCCCCAAACTCCCACTCTCGCCCTACGGAGTGGCCAAGCTCGCCGGCGAGCACTACCTGCACTACTACAGAGAGATCCACGGCATCGACTACGTGGCGCTACGCTACGCGAACGTCTACGGTCCGAGGCAGGACCCCCACGGGGAGGCCGGCGTGGTGGCGATCTTCAGCCAACGGCTCATCGGGGAGGAAGAGTTGACCATCTTCGGGGATGGCGAGCAGACCCGAGACTACGTGTTCGTCAAAGACGTGGTCAGCGCGAACCTCAAGGCCGCCGACCTGGACATCCCGGGCGGCGACGGACTCGATGCGGTCGCATTCAACGTGGGGACGGGGCGGGGCACGAGCGTGAACCGGCTGGCGGACCTTCTGGAAGAGATCGCCGGTATCCATCCCGGCCGTGAGTACCGTGCGGAACGCCCCGGGGAGCTCCGCCACAGCACGCTCGACGCCGGTCGCTTCGCGGAGTGGGGCTGGGCGCCTCACTTCGCGCTCCAGGACGGACTTCGTGAAACGTTTCAGTTCATCACCGACACGGGGGTACCGGGTTGACGGGTATCACACTGCTGTTCGCCCAGGCCAGGCCGCCGGCTTCGGTCTGGGACATGGTGTTCGCGGGCACGCTGCCGACCAAGCTCGTGCTGCTCACGCTGGCCATCGCCTCGGTGGCGAGCTGGATTCTGATCTTCTGGAAGATCATCCAGTTTCGTGAGGTCCGAGGCCACGGCGACAAGTTCCTCCAGGCCATGGAGCGGGCGCAGCGCCTGGAGGACGCGTACAACGCGATCCTGGCGCTGCCCGAGTCACCCTATAGCCGTGTGTTCCGCCAGGGAGTGAACTTCTTCAGCGAATTACGGCCCGGAGCGCTCAAGGAGGGCGCTCCGGTGGGTCAGGGGCTCTCGGTCGCGCAGCTCGAGGTCCTGCGTCTCATGTTGGAGAAGGAAGAGGCGGAGGAGCGCGACGAGCTCGGGCGCGGTCTCACCTGGCTCGCGGTGATCGGCTCTGTGTCCCCGTTGTTGGGGTTGATGGGCACGGTGATCGGGATCACGAACACGTTTCTCGGCATCACGCGGGGGGGCTCGACCAACATCGCCGCGGTGGGCCCCGGCGTGGCCGAAGCGCTGATCACCACGGTGGCGGGCCTGGCCGTCGCAATACCGGCGGTCATCTTCTACAACTACTTCGTGGATCGCCTCAACCTCGTGAGCGGGGAGCTGGAGGGTTTCTCCAGCGAGTTCATCGGCACCCTTGCGCGAGAGGGACGGATATGAGGAGGGCCTCGTGAGCGTGAGCGGCGGCCGGCGGCGCCGCGTGGGCCACGATCTCGAGGTGCGGGCCGACATCAACGTCACCAGCCTCGTGGATGTGGCGTTCACTCTGCTCGTGATCTTCCTCATCACGGCGCCGATCATGCAAGGGGGGATCGAGGTGGACGTGCCGAGGGGTGATGTGAACCCTCTGAGCACGGTGGAATCGAGCCTGATCGTGACGGTGGACAGCTCGGGGCGGATCTTCCTGGGTGAGACGCCGGTGGACCGCGACCGCTTCGCGGCTGTGTTCAGCCAACTGGTGGGAGCTACACAGCCGGAGATGGTGTACATCAAGGGTGATTCACTCGGGACCTTGGGGCCCTGGTTCGACGTCATGTCGATCGTGGCCGCCAGCGAGGTGAGATGGGCCATCGTGGCGGAACAGCGCCCCGGCTCCTGAACAGGACCCCGCGCCCCATGGGGGGACCGTGAGCAACCTGGGAACCTACAGGCGCCGACGCCGTGGTAAGCCACCAAGCAAATGGGCGTTCGGGGCGTCTGCCGCGGTACACGCGGTCGCCATCCTGCTCGCGTGGTGGACCACCACCCTGGGCGCCACGGTCCCGCAGTTCGTGATCTACGAGATCGAACTGGTGTCTCCGGCCGCCCTCGAGTTCGGTGAACCGACTCCCCCCGCACCGCCGGACCTGGTGGTCGAGACGCCCCGCCAGGCCGAGCCCGTGGAGCAGAGCGACCCGGTCATCGTCGACGACAACCTGCCGACGCGCGACGAGCCTGCGGAGGAGCAGCCCGAAGAAGAGGCCTCCCCGCCTCCCCCTGAATCCGAGGCGAAAGAGCAGCCCACGAGCCCGACGCCCAACCCGGACGCCCCCGAAGCCGGTGAGGACATGAACGTCCGTATGGAGGGGCTGCAGCGTGACTACCCGGAGTACTACAACAACATCATCCGGCAGATCGACCGCTGCTTCCGTTGGCAGGGCGCGGGGGACCTCAGGGTCACGGTGCGTTTCGTGATCAACCGCGACGGGACCGTTTCCGACCAAGAGATTGTAGAAGGCTCCGGAAGCTTTTCCTTCGACATCGACGCGTTGGGAGCGATCGAATGCGCCGGTTCGAAGAATCGGCTCGGGCCGCTGCCCGAGGATTTCCGGGCCGAACGACTGGACGTCGTGTTCAAGTTCGATCCGGCGCGGCGGGGTGGCATCTGATGTACTTCTCGAGCGACTTCTCAGGTACGGCGTGACGGCATGACAACGGAGACGACTGTGATGACGCGGTGGATGCGATTCTGGACGATGCCGGCGCTGGTGTTCATCGGAGGATTCCTGATCTCGGTGGGCTCGGCCCGGGCTCAGGAAGAAGAGTTCCCCGGCGTGACGCTGGGCCTGCTCTACGAGACCGCCTACCAGCCGGCTCTGGCGCTCAAGCCGTTCGCCGGGCGCCTGGGCGGCGAAGGGCCCGTGGCACAGGTGGAGGCGATCATCGGGCGCGACCTGCGCTACACCGACCGGCTCCAGGTGATGGACTCGTTGCCCGAGGCGCTGGTGGGCGGCGACATCGACTACGGACTCTGGGACAAGTTGGGTGCCGTATGGCTCCTTTCGGGTCGACTCGAGGGGGCGGGCGAGGGGTATGTGCTGTCGGTCGAGCTCCACGACGTAGTCTACGGCGAGGTGCGTAACCGTGGCCGGTTCCGGATCCCGGATGCCGAGTCACCGGACTTCCGGCTGGCGACGCACATCGTGTCGGACGCGGTCGTTCGCTGGCTCTTCGACGAACCCGGCATGGCGGCCTCGCGCATCGCGTTCTCCCGCCGCTCGGACGACGGCCAGACCCAAGAGCTGTACATGATCGACTCGGACGGAGAGAACTTCCGCAGGGTCACGCGCTACGGGAGCATCACTCTGTCGCCGACGTGGTCGCCCGACGGGAAGCGAATAGCCTACACGTCGTACAAGTCGGACTTCCCTCGCATCTACGAGCTCAACCTCGAGACGGGTGAGGAACGGTTGCTGGAGCCCGTGCGGGAAGGGGACTACATCACTCCCACGTACAACCCCAACGGCCGCGAGATCGCGTTCACCATTACGGGCGGCGCCCAGAGCGGGCTCTTCACCTACGACCTCGAACGCGACTGCTGCCTCACGCATCTGAGCGGCGGACGTTGGAACGACCTATCGCCCACCTACTCGCCCGACGGGCGCTGGCTCGCGCTCAATTCCAACCGTCTCGGGACCGCGACTCCGCAGATCTACGTCATGCCCGCCGGCGGGGGCGAGGCCGACCTGATCTCGCCCTATTTGCATGGGAATGAGGGATATTACACGTCGCCGGACTGGTCTCCGGTGGGCGATTTCGTGGCGTTCCACGGCCGCATCGGCCGGTTCGGCCGCTATCAGATTCTGGTGGCCGATGTATCCGACCGAGGCCGCCGCCTGAGGCAGCTCACGTCCGAGGGCAACAACGAGGATCCGAGTTGGGCTCCGGACGGTCGCCACCTGGTGTTCGTGGGACGCAGGGACTGGGGTACCGGCCTCATGGTGGTCGATACGGCGACGGGCAATATCCGCTTGCTCCTCCGGGGGTTGGACATTCGTATCCCCGAGTGGGGGCCCTCGCTGGCGGTCGACGGGCCGGACACGTTGCGCGGTGGGGGTTTCTGAGGTATATGGCAGTAGCTATCTTCCTGAGTTCGCTCGCCGACTCGGGTCGGTTTAGAAGAGTTGAGCATCACCACAAACAGGAGTCCCGATGAGGATCCGTGGCTTTATCGTGCCAGCAGTGGCCGCCTTGGTATTAACCGCCGCCTGTGGCGGGAACGAGCCCCCACCGCCCCCGGCGCCCACCGGGCCCACCCAAGCCGAGATCGATGCTGCCAATCAAGCACGGCAAGATTCGATCGATGCCGCAAACGCGGCTAGAGAGGCTGCTGCTGCTGCGAGAGCGGCCGAACAGCGGCGCCAGCAGGAGATGCGACGGCTTCGCACCACGCTCACGGACATTGTCCACTTCGAGTACGACATGGCGGACATCACGCCGGAGAGCGAGCGGAAACTGCGGGCCAAGGTCGACATCCTTCGGAACAGCCCCGACATCCGCCTCCGTCTCGAGGGACACGCGGATGAGCGTGGCTCGAACGAATACAACCAGGCGCTGGGGAGTGCACGGGCCCAGAGCGTGAGGGACTTCCTCACGGGGTTCGGCATCAGCGCCAGCCGCTTCGCCATGGTGTCGTACGGCGAGGAGCGGCCGTTGGTGAACCGGAGTGACGAGGAAGCCTGGGCGCAGAACCGCCGCGTGGAGTTCAAGATCACTGCGGGCGAGATTCAGGTTTCCGACCGGGATGACCGTCAGTAGGCCGACCGAGTCCGAGATGAGCACCCCTTCCGCCGGCCCCCGGGGTCCAGCCCCGGCGGGCCGGGGGCGAGGGGCGTTTCATTTGGCGCTGGCTGTTCTCCTGCTCGGCACCACGGCGTGCGCCACCAAGAAGGACGTGAGCGGGCTCCGTGACGTGCTCGTGGACGGCATCCGGCGGCAGGACGCCGCGCTCGCCGACCTCGCCCGCGAGCTGGAAGCGCTTCAGGACACCGTGGAAATCCAGTCCGACATGGTGGTCGATACCCGCGGAGGAGTGGCCCGCGAGCTGCGCCGGATTCAGGATCAGGTGACCACGCTGACCGAGCTCACGGGACAGATCCAACGCACTCTGGTCGGGCTGCGCGATCAGATGGACGCGTACCAAGGGCCGGCCGTAGGCGCCGTGCGGCCCCGCGGCCTGGACTCCACCACGGTGGGGAACGCCGCCGGCGACGGTGCCGATCAGGCGTGGGATACGGCGCGGAGCCAGTTCAACCGCGGCCAGCTCGGCACGGCGAGGATCGCCTTCGAGCGCTTCGTCCAGATCTACCCCGAGCACGACAATGCGCCGCTCGCCCTCTACCTTCTGGGCGATATCCTGGAGCAGGAGGGCCGGTTGGAAGAGGCCGTGCAAGGCTTTCTGCGCGTGCGGGAGTTGTTCCCCACCTCGGATAGGGTTCCGCAGGCCCTATACCGTGTAGGGGCGCTTTACGTGCTCCTGGGCGACCCAGACCAAGCACGGCAGTACCTGGAGCGGGTCATGGCCACCTACCCCGACACAGGGGCGGCGGCGCTGGCACAGGAAAAGCTCCGCGAGATCGGGGACTGACCCCCCGGGCCACGTTGACCACGACCAGGCTGGCGTATGCGCTGCCCAGAGTGTGACGCTGCAGAGAACCGCGTGGTGGATACCCGAGCCAGCCGCGGTGGCAAGGCCGTCCGGCGGCGCCGAGAATGCGCGGTCTGCCAAACTCGCTTCACCACCTACGAGCACCTCGAGGAGCGCCCGCTCCAAGTGCTCAAGAGCGACGGTAGCGCAGAGGTCTTCGACCGCACGAAGCTCCAGAGGAGCCTCCAGATCGCCTGCGCCAAGCGGCCCGTGTCCGCCTCGCAGATCGAGGAGTTGGTGGAGGCCATCTGTGAGGTGATCTCGGTTGGCGCCGGACTGGAAGTCCCCAGTTCCAGGATCGGCGAACTGGTGATGGAGGTGCTCGAACCGATCGACCGCGTGGCGTATGTCCGTTTCGCCTCGGTCTACCGGAACTTCCAAGACATCGGCGAGTTCCAAGATGTCGTGGATCACCTGAACGTCCGGGATGTGCGGCAGGTCCAGGCCAAGCAGCAAGAGGAGTTCCCTTTCTGAGTCGGCCGCACCCCACCGGCCAACCGAGCAGAATTCCCAAGTGAGAGCACGGATCGCCAACCCCAGGGGCGAGATGCCCTTCCTCGAACACCTCGAGGAGTTCCGTTGGCGTATCCTGTGGAGTGTCCTCGCCTTGACCGTCGGAACAGGCATCGGGCTGTTGCTGGTGATCAATTTCGACGTGATGGCGCTGATCCTGAAGCCGCTTCAGACGGTGATGGCGGAGATGCCGGGATCGACGGGCGAGCTCGAGAAGCTCAAGTACATTTCACCTACAGAGCCCTTCTTTTTCATCCTCAAGATGGGCGTGCTCACGGGGTTCATCCTGGTTTCCCCGGTCGTCATCTACCAAGTGTGGGCCTTCCTCGCACCCGCTCTGGAGAAGCACGAGAAGCGGGTCATCGTGCCGAGCCTCTACTTCGGACTGTTGCTCTTCGCCGCGGGCGTGGCGATGGCGTACTACATCGCGCTGCCGGTCACGCTCAGCTTCCTGGTGCGCTTCGGCAACGAGTGGTTCGAGCCCATACTCACCGCTGGACCGTATTTCGCGTTCGTGACCAAACTGCTGCTCGCGTTCGGCGTGGTGTTCGAATTGCCGGTGGTGGTAATGATTCTATCCGCCATGGGCCTGGTCACTCCCATGTTTCTGCGGCGCAAGCGCCGCCACGCGCTGGTCGGTATCACCATTCTGGCCAGCGTGCTTTCGCCGG
>BTRA01000056.1:0-18463 GCA_036986155.1 Gemmatimonadota bacterium
AAGGCTCGCCTCCGCGCTTACGTCGGCCCGTATCGCCCGCCGCCTCTATATGTTCGTCGCCCCTGTCGTGCTCGGGGAGAATGGGGTACGGGCCTTCCCGAACCTCGCCTCCGTCGATACGCCCCGTCGTTGGCATGCCGTAGGAGCGTCCACCCACTTCGGGGATGACGTGCTCATGGTCCTCGACCGGGATCCGTAATGTTCAGCGGCGTTATCGAACAACTGGGAATGGTCACGGCCGTGGAGGACCGGGAGGGCTTACGCCGAATGTGCGTACGAGCGTCAGAGATCGTGTCGGGGCTCGAGAAGGGGGCTTCTGTCGCGATTGACGGAGCCTGCCACACGATCACGGAAGTCGAAGGAGACACCTTCTGCGTGGAGAGCGTTACGACCACGCTGTCACGGACCATTGCCGGGAAGTATCAGGTAGGCAGCCATCTCAATCTCGAGCGCGGCCTTCTTTTCGGCGGTAGAGTGGATGGGCACTTCGTCCAGGGGCATGTGGACGCCGTGGGCAGCCTGACCCGCGTCGAGCAGGACGGCGAGACGAGGATGATGGACTTTTTTCTCCCGGAGGTGGTCGCGGAGGTAACCGTTCTCCGAGGCTCGATCGCGATCAACGGGGTCAGCCTGACGGTGAGCACGATGCCTTCGCCGGACGTTTGTCGGGTCGGCATCATCCCGTTTACGTGGGATCACACCAACCTTCGCTTTCTCGAGCCCGGTGCCTCGGTCAATTTGGAGGGGGATCTGATAGGGAAGCATGTGGGTAAGATCCTCGCGGCCCGGGGGGGCCGCGGCGCGTCATGAATCCTGAGAGTTCCGACTCCACCGGCTCCGGAGGCCGATCCATGCGGTTTGATCCGATAGAAACAGCGATCGAGGACATCCGCGGAGGAAGATTCGTCGTCGTCGCGGACGACGAAGGCCGTGAGAACGAGGGTGATCTCGTATGTGCCGCCGAACTGATCACGCCGGAGATGATCAACTTCATGACCAAGTTCGGGCGTGGACTGATCTGCGTGGCGCTCACTCCCGACAGGGCCGACGACCTCGGCTTACCGTTGATGACTGAGGACAACACGGATCCTCAGGGCACGGCGTTCACGATCTCGGTCGATGCACATCAGCGCTTCGGTGTGACCACGGGGATCAGTGCTCAGGATCGCGCGAAGACCATCCAAGTCATGATGGACCCGGGCACGGGGCGCAAAGACCTGCGTCGACCGGGGCACGTCTTTCCCCTGCGGGCGAGGCGGGGTGGCGTGCTTCGGCGTGTGGGCCAGACCGAAGCGGGCGTCGATTTGGCGCGCCTAGCGGGTCTCGCGCCGACCGGGGTCATCTGCGAAATCTTGAATCCGGATGGCACCATGGCGCGCCGTCCACAGCTCAGGGTCTTCGCGCAGGAGCATGGGCTCAGCTTCATCACCGTAGCTCAGATCGTGGCACACAGGCTTGCCAAGGAGCGACTGATCGAGCGCGTCGCCATGGCCCGCCTGCCGACCGAATTCGGGGAATTCACGGTGATCGGCTTCAAGAGCCCTATCGACGATCGAGAGCATGTCGCGCTGGTTTACGGAGAGGTGGAGGGCAAGTCCGACGTGCTCGTGCGTATGCACTCGGAGTGCCTCACGGGTGACGTATTCCGATCCATGCGGTGTGACTGTGGCCAGCAGTTGCATGTCGCGATGGCCCGTATCGCCGAGACCGGCCTCGGGGTGATCGTCTACTTGAAGCAAGAGGGCCGCGGCATCGGTCTGCACAATAAGATCCGCGCCTATGAACTTCAGGATCAGGGGCACGACACCGTGGAGGCCAACCGTGCACTCGGATTCAAGCCGGACTTGCGGGACTACGGCATCGGTGCGCAGATCCTGCTGGATCTGGGGCTGCACCGCATTCGGCTGCTGACGAATAATCCCCGTAAGATTGTCGGTCTCGAGGGCTATTCGTTGGAGATCACTGGCCGAGAGCCCCTCAAGGTGAGCCCGGACGAATTCAACCAGGAATACCTGGACACCAAGCGGTCCAAGATGGGGCATCTGCTGTAGTGCAGCTCAAAGGGTCGGAGAGCCATCTCCCCACTCCCCGAAGCGGGGCGGGTGTCCGAGTCGCGGTGT
Organism: Gemmatimonadota bacterium; assembly: GCA_036986155.1. GTDB lineage: Bacteria > Gemmatimonadota > Gemmatimonadetes > Longimicrobiales > Gaopeijiaceae > JACZXQ01. The sequence goes on from BTRA01000056.1 coordinate 2,121, forward strand.
TGGTCGCCCGCTTCAACTCCTCGATCACCGATGAGCTACGTGCTGGGTGCATCGAAGGGCTCATCGAGCACGGCGTGGCCCAAGCCGACATTCACGTGGGGTACGTGCCGGGAGCGTGGGAACTTCCGCAAGCTGCGATCACCGCGGCCTCCGCCGCTCGGTTCGACGCGATCGTGGCACTGGGATGTGTCATCCGCGGTGAAACATCTCATTTCGACTACGTCGCAGGTGAAGCTGCGTCGGGGCTCGGGGCAGTCGCACGCAGTATCGACATACCCCTTATCTTCGGCGTCCTCACGACAGACACGGTGGAGCAAGCCGAGGCACGGGCAGCTCGGGATCGCGGAAACAAGGGGCGCGAGTCGGCCCTTAGCGCGCTTGGCATGATCGACTTCAACATGGATGTCCGGAACAAATGACTCCCGATGGCGAGGGGCGAGCACACAACCAGGTCGACCGCAGCAAGGCGAGGGCGTGGGCTCTGCAGATCCACTACCTATGGGAAGCCGGGCGGGCGGGTTCTGTGCTGGGCGCGCTCGATGAGACGATGAGGACTCGGACCATCGCCCAGCGGCGCTTGCCGTATGTGCGGCGTTTGCTCGAGACGCTCGACGCGCATTTCGGTGACGTCGATGACCACCTGGTCGCCGCGTTGGACAATTGGCGACTCGAGCGGCTCTCTGCCATCGATCGCGGTGTACTCCGGCTCGCCGCCACCGAATTGATCTACCTGAGCGATGTGCCTCCCAAGGTTTCCATCCAAGAAGCGATCCGGCTTGCAGAGCGATACGGGAGTGCCGAGTCGCCGAAGTTCGTAAACGGCGTCCTGGACGCTCTCTATAAGCGACAGGAGTCGCCCGCACCACTGACATGAAGATCCTCGTCGTCAACTGGCTGGATCGAGAGAATCCGCAGGCCGGCGGCGCAGAGGTCCACCTTCATGAGATCTTCGGCAGACTGGCGTCCCGGGGGCACGAAGTGACACTGCTTTCCTCTCGTTGGCCGGGTTCGCCAACACGTTGTGAACTCGACGGGATCGAGGTGCACAGAGTGGGGGGGCGGTACGTCTTCGGCTTGGTCGCACCCTGGTATTTTCGGCGACACCTCCAGGCTCGAGGGTACGACGTAATCGTCGAGGACGTGAACAAGGTGCCCGTCTTCGCTCCGTGGTGGTCGACCATCCCGGTCGTCTTGATCGTCCACCACCTCTTCGGGAACACGGCGTTTCAGGAGGCCTCTCTTCCGATCGCCACGGCGACGTGGCTTCTCGAGCGTCCCGTGCCCCGCGCCTTCCGCGAGCTTCCGGTAGTGGCCGTCTCGGACTCCACTCGGCTCGATCTCGTTGGGAGGGGGATGGACCCCAAGCAAATCACGGTCATCCCGAATGGCGTCGATCTCGACCACCTTACGCCGGACCCGACCGGCCAACGGTTCACAGTACCTACGCTTCTCTACTTGGGTCGCCTCAAGAAGTACAAGCGGATCGATCTGATTATCCTCGCTCTGGCTGAACTCAAGGACCGCGGAGTGGCTTGCCGCCTGATAGTCGCGGGCAAAGGTGACCATCGGGATGAACTCGAGCATCAATGCCGGGAACTGGGCGTCTCGGACATGGTGATATTCCCGGGCTTCGTGAACGAACGGGACAAGCTCGAACTCCTTCGGTCGTCCTGGCTCCACGTCCTCACCTCCCCCAAGGAGGGTTGGGGGATCATCATTGTCGAGGCGGCCGCGTGTGGCACACCAACTGTGGCGAGTGACTCGCCGGGACTTCGCGACTCCGTGATCGACGGACGGACGGGAGTGCTCGTCCCCCACGGGGCTTCGCGAAAACTCGCCGACGAGCTTCAGCGTCTGCTGACGGACCGGCAAACGCGTGAGGCCATGGGCCGCGAAGCGAGGTCGTTCGCGGAGGGGTTCCGGTGGGACGAATCCGCCGACCGAGTTGAGGCGCTGTTGCTGGACCGGGTAGCTCTTCCAAACCGCCCTGTTTAGCTTTTTGTGGCGGGGGGTTAGCCGAACGCTTACGGAGGAAGCATGAGAGTACAGATATCCTCGCGTCATACCGACATTCCGGGCGCGATCATGGATAGAACTCGATATCAGATAGAGAAGCTCACCAGGTACGATCCCGACCTTCGTTCTGCCGAGGTCATTTTCGACTCCCACAGGCGAACCAAGTCGGTCGAGGCCGTCTTGCACATCGATGGCAGGGAGCCGAAAGTCGCCAAAGGGGAGGGGGATACCTTCCAGGGTGCCCTAGATCAACTCGTCGATCGTCTGGGACGAATGCTGCGACGCGGCCGAGCTCAGAGGCGAGACCATCAGGGTCCGACCCTTTCCGAGACGGTTGCAGGCCTGGAGGACTAGCAGACTTTGACCAGGGACCATACCGACGTGTCCGAATCGACCGCACAGATCACGGTCAAGGAGCTCCTTGACGGGAAGAGTGAAGCACTGGAGCTCGAGCTTCTGACACCCGAAGTCGGCCTCGACCGAATTATCGCCGATTCGGACATCTCGAGCCCCGGTCTCGCGCTGTCGGGCTACACAGAGCGGTTCCCCGAAGGCCGCACACAGGTATTCGGCGAGACCGAGATGCGCTATCTGGCATCGTTGGATGCGGAGCGATCCAAGAAGCTCCTCGGCGGACTCTTCAGGTTCGCCATTCCGGTCGTCTTTGTCACCAAGGGGCTTCCGGTGTCGGAAGACATCCTCTCCGTGGCCCGCGCGCATGGGGTACCCTTGGTGCGAACCGCGCTCACCACCAGGGAGTTCTACCGGCGTGTCAAGCCGTATCTAGAGGGCGCCCTGGCCCCGACGACCCAACTGCATGGTTCGCTGGCCGACGTATACGGCGTGGGCCTCCTGTTCATGGGCACGAGCGGAGTCGGGAAGAGCGAATGTGTGCTCGATCTGGTCGAGAGGGGCCACCGGCTGGTCGCTGACGATCTCGTGATGGTATCGCGGCGGGGGGCCGACGTCCTGATCGGACAGGGCCACGAACTCCAAGGCCACAACATGGAGATCCGAGGTCTCGGGATCATCGATGTCGGCGCGCTGTTCGGCATCCGGGCCATCCGGCAGCAAAAGCGCCTCGAGGTGATCGTGCAGCTCGAGCGCTGGGTCGACGGAAGAGAATATACTCGGACTGGTCTCGACACGTCCGAGACCGACGTGCTGGGGGTACCGATTCCCACGGTCACTATCCCCCTCAATCCAGGTAAGAACATCACGGTGATCTCGGAAGTGGTCGCGATGAACCACCTCCTCAAGTATTCCGGCGTCGATGCGGCGACCGCGTTCGATCAGCGCCTCCAAGACGCGATGCAGCCGGTCAAGGCATACCTGGAGCAGGACTATGAGTGACGAGCCGGTCCTTGGCGTGCTGCTCGCTCACGGCGCCATGGCCCGGGGAATGGTGGATGCCGTCATCAAGATCGCCGGCGCGGACGAGTCCGTCCTCGTCCCGCTGAGCAATGAAGGCGTCAATCCGCAAGTCATGGTCGACCGCTTGAACGAGCTGGTGGGCGACACGCCCGCCGTAATCTTCACCGATCTGACTAGCGGGAGTTGTACGATGGCGGCGCAGATCACTTGCCGGGACAACGGTCGTCGCGTCGTCGTGGCGGGGGTCAATCTTCCCATGCTCCTAGACTTCGTCTTCAACCGCAGCCTCCCGCTCGACGAGTTGGTTCCTCGACTCCTCGAGAGGGGGCGAACGGGGGTTCGGAGCGTGCCCGCGTGCGAGTGACATGACGGTCGTACTCTTTCGTATCGACGAGCGCCTCATCCACGGGCAGGTGGTGATCGGATGGGGCACTCAGCTCAGGCCCAGCCGCTACATCGTGGTGGATGACGAGCTGGCCGCAAGCGACTGGGAGCAAGACCTCTATCGGTTGGGCCTCCCGGATGACGCCCAGGGTGAGTTTCTGACCGTGACCGCATGCCGCCAGAGGCTTCCCGCCCTTCGTGACGACGCCATCCCGACCGTCATCCTCACCAGGAACGTCGAGACCATGCTAGAACTGGCTCGCGACGGCGGCATGGAGGGAGAGACCGTCAATCTCGGCGGGCTCCACCACTCGGACGGACGAGTAGAGCGTCTTCCCTACCTGCACCTGAATTCCGCAGAGGCATCACAGCTCCGCGAGATCGCCGCCGAGGGTGCAACGGTGACAGCGCAGGATCTTCCCGGGTCCAGACGGGTGGATCTGGAGACGTTGCTCTCCTGAGCGACGTGTTCGTTGTATCTGTTGTGGGCGGACTGCTCGCCCTAGACGCCACTTCGGTGGGTCAATTCATGGTCTCCCGACCGCTCGTGGCGGGAGTCATCGCCGGATATCTCGCCGGCGATGCGGTCACGGGACTGCTGATAGGCTCCACCCTCGAACTCTATCACCTTGCCATCGTGCCGGCGGGCGGAGGGCGTTTTCCCGACACCGGTCCTGCGACGGTCGTAGCCGCCACCGTGGCGGTATGGACAGGTGGAACACCTGGTGCCATCGCTATCGCCTGGTCTCTCGGGCTGCTGTGGGGCCAGGTGGGCGGATGGACCGTTGGCCTTCAGCGCCGTCTGAACGGGGTAATCCTCGGGAGAGTCGTGGGCGAGGGAGGCTCCCCGGCCGCACTGGAGGTCGCGCATTCGCTTGCGATTCTGAGTGATCTCACACGTGGAACATTCTTTACGGCGGTCGGTCTCCTGATCGGAATCACGGTGGTACCAAGCTTGGCGGCGCTATGGCCCCTGGAGTTGGAATGGACGGTCGGCCTAATCTTGGCTGGAGCTTCCGTCCCACTCGGCATTTTGTTCAAGGGATTCGGGGGTTGGCCAGAACATCGAGTGCTATTCGTGGTGGGGCTCGGCGCCGGACTGGTGGGGGCTTACCTGTTGTGAGCATCCTTGTGACGTCGGCCCGTCTGAGGACTTTCCTCAGGACATTCCTGATCCAGGGTTCGTGGAACTACCGATCCTTGATCGGGAGTGGCCTTGCCTACACGCTGTTGCCGATGCTCCGTGTAAAGTTCCGAGGCGAGCCGGAGAAACTCAACCGCGCCGTGCGGCGGCATTTACAACCGTTCAATGCACACCCCTATTTGGCCGGCATCGCCACTGGAGCGGTGGCTCGACTCGAAGAAGAGGGTGCTGATCCCGAGATGATCGGGCGGTTCAAGGACGCCATTCGAGGTAGCCTGGGAAGCCTCGGTGACGGCCTCGTGTGGGCGGGATTCCGGCCACTCGCTCTCCTCCTGGCGCTCATAATCGCATGGGCCGGTGCACGGCCTTACGTAGTGATCACGGTCTTCCTCATCCTCTACAACATCGGGCATCTTTGGCTACGCATCTGGAGCTTGTTGATCGGGCTCGAGGGAGGACACAGCGTCCTGGAGCGGTTGAGAACTGCGGATTTGCCTAGCCTCACCCAAAAGACGCTAGCCGCCGGCTCGTTCGCCTTGGGGGGGCTGATCGGCGTGTTCGTCGTGGATGGCCGCAGCTTGGGAGCCGGGCTGTGGCCGTGGCTATTCGCCGCGACAGTGGGATTCGCGGTGGGCCACCGAGTCGGTTATGCTGCTTGGAGGCCCACCGCTGTATTTACGGCCCTGGCTGTTCTCGTAATCTCCATTCTAGGACTCGCATGACGTCGAACGGGAGCGTCGAACGGACTGTGCAGATCGTCAACCGGATGGGCTTCCACGCCCGCCCGGCGGCGGAGTTCGTGAAATTGGCGGGCCGGTTCACGAGCGAGATCTGGGTGCGAAAAGACGACCTCGATGTCAACGGCAAGAGCATCATGGGCGTCCTGATGCTCGCCGCAGAGCAGGGCTCCCGCCTCGTCATCCGAGCGGAAGGAACCGATGCTGAGGAGGCGCTCGACGCACTCGCGTCACTCGTGGACCGTGGCTTCGAGGAGGTCTGAGCCCATGTCCACGGTTCTCGACGGGTTCGCCGCCGCAGACGGTATCGTGATCGGCAAGGCTCTGTTGATCGAGTGGGGCGTGCCGGAAGTCCCCCACCGAACGGTCCTGCCGGACGAGGTCGAGCAGGAGGTAGAACGCTTCCACGAGGCCCGCACCTGGGCTAAGGAACGAATCGCGCTCCTCCAACAGAGCACGAAGGAACGCCTGGGGCCGATGGAGGCCCGGATCTTCGAGCCGCAGATGCTGATGCTCGATGATCCGGCAATGGTGGAGAATGTCCTGCGCTATATACGGGAAAGCCGCCTGGCCGCCGCCCGAGCCTTCGACATCCGCATGCTCGAACTCCAGGCCCAGTGGACGAGGACCGCCCACCCGATGGTGCTCGACCGCCTGAACGATCTCGAAGACCTTCAGATCAGGCTGCTGCATAGACTGCTCGACATTGAGGATCCGTCGGACGTGCGTAGGCTGGGCGAAGAGGTCATCGTGGTGGCCAAGAATCTTACACCGTCCCTCGTTACACAGTTGGACCTGGACTTCGTCCTTGGGATCGCCACGGATTTCGGAACCCGTACATCGCACTGGGTCATCTTGGCCCGGTCGCTCCAGATCCCATCGGTGGTCGGTTTGGGAGACATCTCCCGACGCATCGAGCCCGGCCAAGAAGCCATCGTGGACGGCAGAATCGGGCGGGTGATTCTCGATCCGAACGATCAGGATCGTGAGGCCTTCCGTGAACGGGACTGTCAAATCCAGGCATGGGAAGAAGAACTCGAGGTCATGGCTAAGATGGACCCGGTTACGGCAGACGGGCAGCCTATCACGCTCAGGGCCAACATCGACCTCCCGGGGGAAGCCCAGCATGCGCTCGCCCACGGCGCCCAGGGTATCGGCCTATTCCGCACTGAGTTCCTGGTCGTCGGGCAAACCTCTCTTCCCGGCGAAGACGAACAATACGAGACCTACCGGAGCATCGCGGAGACCTTTCCCAGCGGCGCGGTCATCATCCGTACTTATGACCTCGGTGGTGACAAGTTTCCGATGTTCCTACACATGCCCCGAGAGGAGAACCCCTTCCTGGGCTGGCGGGCGGTCCGTGTGTGTTTGGATGTCCCGGAACTCTTCCGCACCCAGTTGCGCGCGATCCTACGGGCGAGCGCACACGGTGACGTCCGCATCATGGTTCCGCTCGTCAACGACGTGGAGGAGATCCTTCAGGTGCGTGAACTGCTCGAGGAGGAGGCAGAGGGCCTTCGCCGCGAAGGCATCCCCTACAACCACGGCACGAAGTTGGGAATCCTCGTTGAGACTCCAGCCGCGGCACTGGAGGCGGTGGAGCTCTCCCGGCACTGCGACTTCTTCTCGATCGGCACCAACGACCTTACTCAATACACGTTGGCGGTGGACAGAACGAACACCCGACTTGCGAAGCTCTTCAATCCATTCCACCCGGCGGTGGTGCGGCAGCTCCATCAGGTGTCCCGTGTCGCGAGGGCTTCTGGCATCGAGGTGAGCGTCTGCGGGGAGATGGCGTCCAACCCGCTCGGTGCATTTCTGCTGCTCGGCCTCGACATCACGGCGCTCTCCATGGCCTGGCCGTCTCTTTCTGAGATCAAGAACGTGATTCGACAGTTCAGGATCGAAGATGCTCGGAAGGCAGCCAAAGCCGCCGTTTCTGCCTCGACCGGGCAGGAAGTCATCGAGGTGCTGGCGGACGAACTCGGCAAGTCCGTCGATCTTTCAGTATTTTCCGGGCGGTGGAACCTGCCCTTGCCGCGTAAAGCGCAACCGCTCTAGGAGAACATTTCGTGAGCCGTCATCTCTTTTCATCGGAGTCCGTTACTGCAGGCCATCCCGACAAGATCGCCGACCAGATCTCGGACGCCGTTCTCGATCATATGCTTGCGGGAGATCCGGATTCACGGGTGGCGTGCGAATGCCTGGTCACCACGGGAATGGTGCTCGTAGCCGGCGAGATTACCACGGAGACGCGCATCGATGTTCCCGAGGTGGTACGGGCCACCCTGGAGTCCATCGGCTACGACAACGCCGATTTCGGGATCGACGCTGCGACGTGCGCGGTCATCACGACCTTGGACCACCAATCTCCCCACATCGCCATGGGAGTGGACACGGGCGGCGCGGGCGACCAGGGCATGATGTTCGGGTACGCATCCGGCGAGACCGAGGATTACATGCCCGCGCCGATCTCGTTCGCCCACAAGCTGGTGCGACGCCTCGCCGCGGTAAGGGAGAGCGGCGAGTTGCCCTGGGTGCGGCCCGACGGAAAATCGCAGGTTACGGTCGCATACGAAGACGACAAGCCCGTCTCGATCGAGACCGTGGTGGTGAGCACACAACACTCGCCGGACGTAGATCAGGACACCATCCGTCAGGGAATCATCGAAACCGTGATCCTCCCGACGCTTCCGGATGAACTCCTCGACGTGGACCAGTGTCGATTCCATATCAATCCGACCGGGCGTTTCGTGATTGGTGGTCCCCACGGTGACGCCGGCCTTACCGGCCGCAAGATCATCGTGGACACCTATGGGGGGATGGGGCGCCACGGAGGAGGCGCGTTCAGCGGGAAGGACGCCACGAAGGTCGACCGGTCGGCCGCCTACGCCGCCCGCTGGGCAGCGAAGAACCTCGTCGCGGCCGGTGTCGCGCAGCGATTGGAGATCCAACTGGCGTACGCAATCGGAGTGGCGGATCCGGTGTCCATCCACGTGGACAGTTTCGGGACCGGCGCACTTCCGGACGAAGAGATAGCCGCGAAGGTTCGTGAGGTGTTCGATTTCAGGCCTCAAGCGATCATCGAGCGGCTCGGGTTGCGCAAGCCGATATTCAACCGTACCGCTGCCTATGGGCACTTCGGGCGCACACCAGAAGTGCTGCCCTTGAGCGGCGGGGGGGAGGCGGAGTTTTTCACGTGGGAGCGCACGGACCGCATCGACGACGTTCGACAGGCGCTCTGCCTCTAGACGCGCCTCGAGGCCCGAGACTGAACTCCCGGCGCCCGAGGGAGTATTTGGACGGGTAGGCAAAGATCGTGACGTTAGATTCGAGGGTGGTATAGGGTGCTGGTCCAGATCAAAGTATTGAAGGTAGCAGTCGATCGGCGCCATAAGATGCCGGTGGTGATCCTGCAGGAGGCTAACGGAGAGCGCGTCCTCCCGATATTGATCGGCCCGGGTGAAGCCCAGGCGATCGCGACCCAGCTGGAAGAGATGAAGTTTGCGCGGCCGTTGACACACGACCTGCTGGTCGCGGTCGTCGCTGGCCTAGGTGGATCGCTGCAGAAAGTGGTCATCAGTCGTGTCGAGGGGGGCACTTACTACGCCGAATTGCTCATCGACTGCAAGGGGGAGATGATCACCGTGGACGCTCGACCCTCGGACTCCATCGCCGTGGCACTTCGCGCCGGCGCGCAGATTTTTGCCCAGGATGGGCTCCTCGAGAGTATCGTCATCGAGATTGCCGATGAGCACATGATCGACTTCGAGGCATCCCCGCCCTCGTTCGACGAGGCGATGGGGCCTGAGCAGCTCAAGGAGCATCTGCGTCAACTGAACCCCGAAGATTTTGGCCGCTTCACACCCTGACGTTCCTCTCGGGCGTTCAAAGTCTATGAGGCATCTGCCCTCCCCTCGGGCTCTGCTCCGGTTCACGATCCGTACACTCTTGGTGCTTGTCGGTCTGGCGATGCTGGTGGGTGAGACCAGCGCCCAGGTTCCTCCCGCGGAGATGCTGCGCGGCACAGTGATGGTCGGGTCGGACCCCCTTTCCGAGGGAACAGTGCTGCTCCACCTCGTGTCGCCCGACTCTTCCGGGAATATCGATTCCACCCGAGTTGCACGAGATGGGACATTCTCCTTCTTGTTGCCGACGGTACCGGATCCCAGCGTCCGCGAGGATATCTACTTTGCCTCCATTCGCCTCGAGGGGGTGCTCTACTTCGGTCGTCCGATCTCGCAGGTGGCTCAGCTCGACAGCACCTACATGATACAGGCATACCAGTCGGTGGTGGCGCCGCCCGAAGGAGCTACCCTCACCGTGGCGGTACGGAACCTCTTTCTTGAGCCGGGCCCCGAGGACACGTGGCGGGCGACCGATGTCCTTCAGGTCAGGAATGACGGAGACCGCACGCTGATTGCGGCCGACGGTGGCGTGGTTTGGTCCTACGCGTTTCCGCCTGCGGCGTCAGACCTTGAAATGGGGCAGGGGGATTTGCTGCCCGACGCGGTCGAGTTCGTGGGACACCTAGCCAGGCTCAAGGCACCGGTTCCGCCGGGAGACCGCTTCTTCATGGTTCGCTACACGCTGCCCGGACCGCCGTTTTCTGTTCCCATACCGGGTGTCACCGAATCCATGGAGGTTCTCGTTCGTGAACCCGCGGCAGCCCTGGACGTGATCGGCCTGGAAAAGATCGACGTTGTAAGCCTGGAGGCCGGCAGCAACTTCCGGCGCTATGGCGGCACCAATCTCGTGGATTCGACGATTTCCGTGGAGGCAGGTGTGCCGGAGCGTGGCATCCCCGTGCAGACGTTGGCGGTGATTCTGGCCTTGCTCCTCGGGGCCGTGGGGGTCTATGCCTTTCGCAGGCCTTCGGTCGCCCCGACACCGGTTCGAGTGGGGCTTCAGGCGGATGGGAGAGCGGCCCTGTTACTCGAGATCGCGCAGCTCGACGAACGGATCGACGCCGGCGATATCTCCGAAGCCGCGCACACGGAGTTGTTGGCGCAGCGAGCGGCGCTCCTGCAGCGTCTGAGCGCGGCCGGCTGACCTCACCCGGACGATCCTCATGGGTGTGATAACAACCACCGCGGTCCTGCTTCGGTCGTACAACTACAGCGAGACCAGCAAGATTCTTCGGTTCTTCACAAGAGACCATGGGGTCATGGCTGTAATCGCGAAGGGCGAGCGGAGAATCCACGGCCGCTACGGTGGAAGCCTCGAGACCTTCGTTACAGGAGAGCTTACTGCCTACGTGCGGCCGACGAGGGACCTCCAAACTTTGAAAGACTTCTCAGCCACCCGGCCCAGGCGCCTTCTCGCCGGACACGTGCTCCGTTTCGCGGGAGCATCGATGCTCGCGGAGGTGGTGCTGGAACACAGTGGCGAAGGTCCGACACCCGAGATTTTCGGGCGCCTGAACCATGGGCTTGATGCCATCGAGGTCGTCAACGAGTCGGAGCTCCCGGCGACGCTTCTAGGCGAGGCATGGGGTTTGGTGGCTGACCTGGGGTATCACCCGGTGCTTGATCCTTGCCTTCAATGCGGCCGACCACTGGAGGCGGGAGAAATGGGACGGTTCGATTTTGGTGGAGGTGGCGTCCGGTGCGCTCATTGCGCTGAGGCCGGGGAGGGGCCACGCCTCGGACCGAATGCACGCCAACAACTCCGACAGATGCTCGCCGGCGACCACTCAGTCCAGGTCAGCCACCCGCTGGCACACCTGAGGCTCCTCGAGCACTTCGTCACCTACCATCTTGCCGGGTCTCGTCCGCTGAAGACGTTTCAGTTCTTGGCCGACCTACTCGAACGGGAGGACTCCGAGCCCGTGGAGGGGATGTGAGCGACGACGCCCTGATCCTGGGGACCGCAGGGCATATCGATCATGGAAAGACGGCTCTTGTCAAAGCCCTCACGTCGATAGACACCGACCGGCTCAAGGAAGAGAAGGCCCGCGGCATCACGATCGATCTCGGGTTCGCAGAGTTCACTCCGGCGAGCGGCGTGAACCTTGGCGTCGTCGACGTGCCGGGCCACGAAGGTTTCATTCGCAACATGCTGGCGGGTGCCACCGGGATGGATGTGGTCCTCCTCGTCATCGCGAGTGACGAGGGTGTGATGCCCCAGACACGGGAGCACCTCGCCATTGTGCAACTGTTAGGCGTTACCCACATGGTAGTCGCCCTCACCAAGAGCGATCTAGTCGACGAAGGCTGGCTCGAGCTCGCGACGGCGGAAGTGACCGAACTGCTCGCTGACACCCCATACAGTGATGCCGCCGTCATCGCCACGTCCGCCACCACTGGAGCAGGGTTGCCCGAGCTGACGGCCGCACTCGTCGAGGCGGCGCGATCGGCGCGGGACCGCCGCAGTGATGACCTCGTCAGGCTTCCCATCGATCGGGTCTTTACGGTGCGCGGTACCGGCACCGTCGTTACCGGCACACTTTGGAGCGGTAGCCTGAAGGAAGGGTCCTCCGTGCGTCTGCTTCCAGGTGGGGAGCGGGCTCGTGTACGGGGCATTCAGGTCCACGGCAGGTCGACAAGCGTCGCCCATGCCGGTGCCCGCACCGCTGTGGCGCTCGTAGGACCCACCATAAACCGCGAGCACGTGAATCGGGGCCAAGTACTGGTTTCCGACGACGCTTGGGCTGCGTCGAGCATGCTCACCGCATGGCTCACGGTACTACCGGCTACGGGCTGGTCAGTGGAGCAAGGCCAGCGCGTGCGCGTCCACCTCGGCACGGCGGAGGTGATGGCGAGGACAGTCGTGCTCGACAGTGACGGTCTCGGGCCAGGGGAAGAGGGTTGGGTTCAGCTTAGGCTCGAGCAGCCGATCCTTGCACGAGCACGGGACCGGTTCGTGATCCGCTCCTACTCGCCGATGACCACGATCGGCGGAGGCCTCGTGGCGGAGCCCAACGCTCCCAAGCGACGGACCGGGACGCCGGAGGCCCTCGAGACCCTGAAACGAGTAATCGAGGGTGACGCCGCGGAGGCAGTAGAAGCGTGCGCTGCCCTGTCGAAGTGGTCAGGTGCGCTGGTAACCCACCTCCCGATCATGACTGGACTGTCGGCGTCGGTGGCCAGCGACGTCATTCCTGTGCTGATGGAGGCAGGTGCGTGCGTGGTGGCGGGCCGAGTGTATCACCGGGAAACAGTGGAGAGCGGCCGGAAACTGTTTCTCGACTCCGTCGCTGGCTTTCACGCCGAGGCGCCGCTGCGGCCGGGCATTCCGCTGGAGGAACTCCGCCAGCGGATCCCGAACGATGAGGAGAGCCGACTGGCCGACGGCCTGCTGTCGATCTTGGAATCCGAGGGGAAGCTGCGAATGAGTTCGGGGATCGCGTCAATACCCGGCTTCCAGCCGGAACTGAATCCGGGCCAGCGTAAGGTGTACGACACCATCCTTCGCATCTACCACGACCGGGGCCTGACGCCTCCGGCCGTCGGAGAGCTACCTGGCTCACTACGGAAGCACCGCGATCTTTGGCCTATTCTGAAGTTACTCGAGGTCCGCTCCGAGATCGTGGCGCTGGACGGGGATTTCTTCATGGCCACGAGCACCCTGCAGGCCGCGGAAAGCCGCGTCATCAGTGAGTTGGGCGGTCGTCATGGGTTGGGGCCATCCGATTTCAAGGAGGTGCTGCCAGTGAGCAGGAAACATCTGATACCGATTCTGGCATACTTCGACCGGAAAGGTGTTACGAGCCGCCGAGATGACGGGCGGGACGTAGCCGAGGGGGAAGGGAACCTTTTGGGCCAATGATAGGTCTAACGCATGTTATCGAGGCCGCTGCTTCCTCCCGCCAAGACGGTGCTTGATTCCACCAAAACTCAAGGGTTATAGTAGATTACGTAGGAGCATATGTGTTCTCTTTTGCCCGGGAGGGTGATAGTTCCACGGCTACGGCACAATGGATTGTGCGGAGGTGCGAATGAGACGCATTTGGTGCGTCTTGTCTCTGCTCCTCGCGCTGTTAGGTCTCTCCGCCCCCGCGATTCACGGTCAGGAGAGCCAGCAGGAGAGCGGATTCACATTAGAACAGAACTATCCTAATCCGTTCAACCCTACGACGCGGATCCCGTTCGAGTTATCCGAGGGTCTGTTTGCCGAGGGGAAGACCGTTGTTGTGTCATTGCGTATCTACAACATCCTCCAGCAGTTCGTCGCCGCCCCTACTGCCCTCAACCATTCATCCGGTGAGGGCACTCTATTGATCAATCTCGAGTACCAGCAGCCCGGAAGGCATGAGGCCTATTGGGACGGCCGCGACGTCGCGGGCAGGCAAGTCGCGTCGGGGATCTACTTCGTGCAGCTCACAGTGAACGGCAAGATCGCCGTGATGAAAATGTGGGTCGCTAAGTAGCGGGCTCCCGTCAGTCCGTCCACCACTCCTCAGGTCGCTTTCGCTTCGAGTAGCGCCAAGAACTCTTCAGGCGTCTCGATCTCCATGAGATGTGCCGGCACCTCCGGGTCCTTAGCGAATTGGGCGATCTTGCCCAATACCGGGAGGTATTGGTTCGAAACCTCGAGGGGGGGGGCAACGATAAGGAAGAAGTTGCGGACCGGCTGGCTGTCGATGGCCTTGAAGTCCACACCGAGTGGCTTCCGACCGTAGGCCAGTCGCAACCTGCTCACCACGAGCGATCGACAGTGGGGGATGGCGATGCCCTTGCCTATCCCAGTAGACCCGAGATTCTCCCGGCGCTTGAGAGTCTTGAAGAGTATGGCCTCGGACTTCTCATCCATGGCGAGGAGCGAGACGAGCTCCTTGAGGATGTCGTCCTTGGCTTCTGACTCCAGCTCGAGGTTCACGACGTCCGCCGTCAACAGCTCGCGCAACTTCATGATCTATGCCTCCAATATTCGACCTTGCGAATTGCTGGTAATATCTCCAGCGCCCAATCCCGTGTCAAAACTGGATGTTTCATATACCTTTTTTCTATGACCCACGACGTGTTTAGAATGCTTGAAGACGGCTCTACGCCCCTCTTTCTCGCGCCGCAAGCAGGTGTGAGCGAGTCTCCCTTTAGGCGGCTGTGCCGCAGGTTTGGGGCCGACGTCGTGGTGAGCGAGTTCGTGAGCGCGAACGGAATCTGCGAGGACAACCATCGGTCGCGAAAGTATCTTCGGTTCGAGGACGAAGAACGGCCGGTGGGAATTCAGGTTTTCGGTTCAAACCCGGCCGTCATGTCCCAAGCTGCCGCATACGTAGCGGAAGAGTACGGCCCGGACTTCATCGACATCAACTTCGGATGCCCGGTCAAGAAGGTCGTGAAGCGTAACGGTGGCTCCGGTTGTCTGCGTGATCTGGATCTCGTGGAACGCATTATTCGGGCTGTGGACGAGGCCACCTCACTCCCCACGACGGTGAAGATCCGTAGTGGTTTCGACGAGCAGACGCGGACTCCCGTGGAGATCGGGTTACGGTGTCAGGACGCCGGCGCAAGCCTCATCACGCTTCACCCGAGGACCCGCACGGACATGTACTCGGGGTGCGCTCGCTGGGATGAAATCGCGGCCTTGGTGGATGCGCTGGAAATTCCGGTGATTGGAAACGGCGACATTCACGCGGGGGTCGACGCCCGGCGAATGAAGGACGAAACCCGTTGCGCTGGGATCATGATCGCACGGGCCTCCCACGGTTGCCCGTGGATCTTCGGCCAGGCGAGGGCGGCCCTGGCGGGAGAGCCGATCCCGGAAGACCCCGATGTAGGCGAGCGCTTCCGCATCTGCATTGAACATGCCCGCAACGCGATCTCGTTCGGTGGGGAGGAGAAATGGGCGGTGATGAGTTTCCGCAAACACCTCGGTTGGTATACCAAGGGTCTTCCTGATGGCGCCTCGCTCAGGAGCGAGCTGTTCTCGGTCACGAGCCTGGACGAGATCCAAATCCTGCTCAACGCCTATCTCGACAAACATCTGGCGGGCGCCGCGGCGGCCTAAGTGGATCTGCCGGCGACACCGAGTGTAGTTAGCGTCCAGGACAAGGACACCTCAAAAAGGGGGCGACACGGCTTCGACGCGTTGGGTGAACAGAAAGTAGCGTGCCGAGGTTCCCGGGACCTCGCTAAACCTCCGGGAAACTTTTAACTGCCAACAATGATCTGGCACTGGCTGCGTAACTTCGGTTGACAGCCCGTCTCCTGATCTGCCTGCCCGGGGCGGGTCTACGAGACGTCGATAATTCGGGCTCGGCTTCCTGTGGCGCTGTCACGTAGGGAGCGACGTTTTTCGACAGCTAGCGTCGGAATCGGCTGCTCGCTCGCCGCCCGATCGCGAACTCAAGAGCGAACTACGCACGTAGAGACTGACTGGGATCCCTTCGTGGACGCGGGTTCGACTCCCGCCGCCTCCATCAAGAAGCTCTGACCATCACTAGGGTGGTCAGGGCTTTTTGGGTGTCAGGGCCTGTTTGTAGCGGCGGGAGGCGAACCCGCGCGGATCCGGCGAAGCCGGAGACGCATAGCGGGGGCGAGCCGAGGAGCACACATGGCCTCGAAGACCCTCAAGTTCACCGACGAGACGATCGAGGATTGGCGCAGAGCGCCAACCGCAGATCACTCCCGCCGCCTCCATCAAGAAGCTCTGACCATCACTAGGGTGGTCAGGGCTTTTTGGGTGTCAGGGCCTGTTTGTAGCGGCGGGAGGCGAACCCGCGCGGATCCGGCGAAGCCGGAGAC
>BTRA01000057.1:0-18320 GCA_036986155.1 Gemmatimonadota bacterium
CGAACGCCGAGATGACCCTCTTGCTCCACCTGAGCGAGGGCCAACGACGCCAATTGCCGGGATACACCACGAAGCTGGGCTGAGCGGGGCAGCACGGTCTTCACGCTCTGCGGTCCCTCGACGGTCTTATTGGACATACCGGGTTCTCCTTAAACGCGGCGATTGGTGCGCACTCGCACCGCAGCGGCACTCACCCGGCGCCTATAACAATACAAAAGCGCAAGGCTGG
Source organism: Gemmatimonadota bacterium (assembly GCA_036986155.1). GTDB lineage: Bacteria > Gemmatimonadota > Gemmatimonadetes > Longimicrobiales > Gaopeijiaceae > JACZXQ01. The sequence continues at coordinate 230 of BTRA01000057.1, forward strand.
AGTGAACAGGCCGCCCGGATCCCGGCCGCAGGGGACCAGCCCCTCAACCTCGAACTTTGACGCCCACCGAGCCGGGAGGGTATCGTTCCACTATCGTCTCATCGCGTTTCCGGCCCGGAGGTCGCCATGTCGCCCATCGCCCGTGCTCTCACCGGAAAGAACCTCTCCTTCCGGCTGCCCGCGCAGATCGCCGAACTCCGCCAGGACGGGAGTTACGTCCGGAGCGGCCGCGTCGGCCGGACCCTGGTCAAAGCCGGGCCCCTCAGGCTCACCCTCACACTCCTCGCCGCGGGAGTCGAGGTGGGCACGCACCAGGCCGCATCGCCCATGACGCTCCAGGTCCTCCAAGGGCGCCTCCGCTACCGTGTCGATGACCAGGAGTTCGAGCTCGGTCAAGGGGAGGTCCTGTTCTTCGGGCCGGGCCACGCTCAGGACATCCGGGCCCTCGAAGACACCGCGCTACTGCTGACCATCACGGCCGACGGGGGGGAGGTGGGGTGATTGACGGACTGTTCCGCGGCCCACGTCGCAGGTCTTGCCACTCCCGTCGGATAGCCCTCAGGTAGACCCCGCGGTGTCGGAAGCATCTTCTTCCATGTCCGGTGGCGAGATGGCACCACGCCGCCCGGGCGAATCCAACAGCTCCTTATAGAAGTCCCGCTCCTCCTCCAGGCGCACGAGCCGGCCACCCAGATCGTCGACGGTATCTCGAATACGCTCGAGCTCCGCCCGCCCGCCCTTGGGCAACTCGCCTCGCTGGTCCCGACGGGGACGACGATCGCTTATTACTTTGCCGACTGTCGAGATGACCACCAAGATGATGATGAACTCGAACACCCCCACTGGTGAACTCCTGGCTGAGGTTCACGCACGGCTCCAGGCCTCCCACCCATGGCTCGAAGCGTATGAGCAACCAACATCCTACCGATCGCCGGTTATGTCCAGCGACGTGAGCGAGTGAAGTCCGGCAGGGCTCGCTGGGCAAATCAGTCGACACCTTGCCAATCGACAACAACATTTCGACCTTTGGTCATACTGCTGTCGATTGCCATAGCATCCCTCGAACGCTAGATGCCACGATGAAGAAATCCAGGCCGGACCTTCTCCACGGCACCGTCGATCTGCTGATCCTACAGACACTCGAGCACGGGCAGATGCATGGGTGGGCCATCTCGAAACACATCCGCCAGATTTCGGAGGACGTCCTGGAAGTGAACCAAGGATCTCTCTATCCGGCTCTCTACCGCCTGGAGAAACGGGGTTGGATCGAGGCGGAGTGGGGCATCTCACCATCGGGGCGGCGCGCTAAATTCTACCGGCTGTTGTCGGCGGGACGGAAGCAACTCGCCCTGGAGGGTGAGCACTGGCGGGAGTTTGCTAAAGCGGTGAATCTCGTGCTCGGGATAGAGCAGGGCTAGGGCATTATGGCGAACAGAATACGAAGAGTGCTGCGCGTCCTGTTCCGGAAGGAGCAGGTCGAGCAGGAGATGACGGATGAGATGCGGTTCCATGTGGACATGGAAACCGACGAGTACATACGAGCCGGGATGAGCCCGGACAAGGCTCGCCGCGAAGCGCTGCTTCGCTTCGGTGGGGTGGAGCGGTTCAAAGAGGAGGCCAGACTGGCCAGGGGAGGGCGGGTTGCGGAGGATTTCTTGAGGGACCTGCAGTTAGCGCTGCGGGGACTGCGGCGGAGCCCGGCCTTCACAGTGGTGGCCTTGACCATGCTCGCCGTCGGCATTGGGGCCAACACGGCCATCTTCAGCGTGATCGATGCAGTGCTCCTGGAGCCGCTTCCGTTCCGTGAGCCCGAACGTCTGGTCCAGGTTTACGAGACCCACATGTCCCAGGGCTGGGACCACTTCGCATTCTCTCAGATGAACCTGCTGGACCTCATGGAGACGAGTACATCCTTCGAGGGCATCGGCGGCATTGCCGGCGGGACGATGAACATCATGGGAGACGGCGCTGTCCCTCGTGCTGCTCGTTGGCGCGGGCCTCCTGACCCGGAGCCTGGTCGCGGTCAACCGTGTGGACACCGGGTTCGACCCAGATGGCCGGCTGACCTTCGAGGTGAACCTTCCTAACTCGTACACCAGGGCGGACGGGCAAGCTTTCCGAGACGGATTCCTGGATCGGATCCGACAACTGTCGTCGGTAGAGACCGCGGCGGCCGTGAACATGCGGCCGGTGGGCGGCGGCAATGTGGTCATGAGCCTGATTCCGGTCGGAGAGACCATGGAATCGTTCGGGGGTGCCATATCCGCCGACTGGCGCATGATCACCGAGGACTACTTCCAGGTCATGGGCCTGAACCTCGTCCAGGGCCGGGATCTCACACACGAACTCCCCGAGATGCGCGAGGACGGCACGCCCCCTCCGTTGGATGTGGTCGTCTCTCGGAGCCTCGCCGCGGCCGTCTGGCCGGGAGAGGATGCGGTGGGCAAACAGGCCCAGCTTTGGGTTACGCCGGACCGGGTAGGCACCGTAGTCGGTGTAGTCGAAGACATGAGGGAGCGAGGCCCCGATCAAGACGAGCGTATGGCCGTCTACTTCACGTACACGGTAGGCGCATGGTCGCCGGTGCATTTCGTTGTCCATACCACCGGCGAGCCCCGTGCCATCCTGCCCACGGTGAGAGCGATTCTGGCCGAGGTCGACTCGGACGTTCCCTTGTCTCGCGTCCAAACCATGGATGAGATGATCGGCAACTCGATGGCCGCACGGCGGTTCACCATGACTCTGCTTGCGGTGTTCGCTGGCGTCGCACTGGTGCTGGCCCTCGCAGGGCTTTACGGCGTGATCGCCGACTCCGTGAGCCAGCGAGCCCAGGAGCTGGGCATACGGGTGGCGCTGGGTGCGTCACCTCAGGAGGTGGTGGAACTGGTCGTCGGCCAGGGAATGCGGCCCGCATTGCTTGGAATCGGTGTAGGGCTCGTCGTAGCGCTAGCCTTGAGCGGCGTGCTGCGGTCGCTTCTGTTCGGGGTAGCCGACACGGACCTCGTTACCTACGCGGCCGTAGGCGGGATGCTGGCGTTTGCGACGCTGGTCGCCTGCTGGTTGCCGACCCGGGCGGTGCTGAAGCTGGATCCGGTGAAGGTGCTGCGGGAGGAGTGATCGTAGGGGCCTGCCTGATCCCGTTCCGATTTACTCTTTCGGAGATCCAGTGCGTCTTTGTATCGTGGTTCGCAATGGCCCCGCGGAACCCGTGGTGCCCGTGACGCAGACATCCACCGCCGGGATTGACTATGACGACCTCCGTAGCCGCACGCCGAGCAGCGAAGCATACGGCACACATCGCGCTCGCGCTCATGATCGTTGGCACGCTCGGCGCATGTGCGTCATCGGGCCCTGGCACTCCCGGCCGCGCCACCCCTGAGAGAGCGATGGTGGAGGCGGATGGATTCGGGAGCATAGAAATCTTCACGCAGCCTGGCGTCGGGGAACGCACGATCCAGGTGGCGTCGGCAGACGTCTGGGAGATTCTTCCCGGTGTCTATGAGAAACTGCAGATTCCCGTGACGCTGTCCGATCCCGGAAGAAAGGAACTGGGGAATCGAGGCTATCGCGCACGCAGGATCGAAGGCGCCCGCATGTCGAAGTACTTCCGATGCGGCGCGGGAATGCGGGGCGCGTTGGCCGACGAGTACAACATCACCTTGTCCGTCGTCACTCGCCTGACCGACGCACCGGAGGGCGGAACCAAGATTCTGACCACAGTCGATGCGATCGGCCGGCCGCGGGCTACCAGCGGGAACCCCTTCCGCTGTGAGTCGACCGGCGTGCTCGAGTTGCGCGTGGCACAGGTCGTGGCCGAGATGTCGGGCGAGGGTTCCTAGGGCCGGTCGGGTATCGGGCGAGGCAGTCGATGCCAGGACACTTCGACTCCGACTGTGAACGAGCGAACCTCCGGTATTAGTGGGTCCTGAGACCAACGACACTTGCCATCCTCGGTAATGAGACCTAGGCGGCCTGGCCACGGTCGACCTGGCGTTCCTTGCAGATTGTGCGTTCCTGCCCGCACATTGATGCTCCCTCTGTGCCCTCGGAGCAGGATCAGAAAATGCCTTACACATACCGAGTCTCTCCCGAAGAGCGGCTCGTGTACGTTACGGGGGAGGGAGAAGTCGAGTTGCTGGAGAGCGAGGAGACCCTCCTCTCCATCGCCGCCAGCGCGCCGTCTCCGGCCGGCTTCGGCATGGTCTTCGACCTCCGGAGCGTCACGTCGACGCCTTATGCGGAGACCGTGCATTACATCGCGGCGTTCTTGGCCGAACATTTTCCGGACTGTCCCGGAATGGCGATCGTGGTATCGGGACCGGACCACTATCGGCTCGCTACCACAGCCAGCGTGGACATCGAAGGGCAGGGACTGCCTGCGGGCGCCTTCGAGGACGCCGTTGCCGCGGCCGGGTGGCTCAAGTCGTTCATCAGTCCACTCGAGGGCGGATAACCGCCCGGGTTGGCCGGCAGAATCCCTCCAAGAGGCCGGCAACGCGATCGCTCCGCGTGCCGTCCAACCATCGGAAACCAGAACGCGGCATGACTCGTAGGGTACGCTGTCAGGTCGTACGAACCTCGAACCGCCATTGGCACCATGGTCACGATCATCAAGAGAATCGTTCGGGTCATTCTCAGTTGGTTGCTGGACAAGATCTAGCAGCGAGCTCCGGCTCCGTTTAGTACGCGGCGTGCCTCTGGCGGCCGGGGCAGGCGGACGCGATCTTCCCGGATTCTGAAGTCCCCGTTCCCAGTAGGGTACGGGGCTTCGTTCGTCATCACCGGAGCGGATCGTGTCGGATCTAGGCCAAGGGCGGCGCCTCCACGTAAACATCCCGTTCTTGGTGATCACGTTCGTGGTGATTGGTGCGGCCGCGGCCTTCGTGGGCGCCTCCCTGCGACGTCCCCAACTCGACATGTTTCATCCCACGCCCGCCGTGCCATCGGAGGCAGGGTCGGAGCTGATCGGCCCGTTGGTCTATACGGCCGACGCAACAGGGGAAGGCTGGAGCTATTTCGACTTCTCGCAGGGCTCTACGGTCGACGAACCCGGTGGTACGAATTGGGATCTGGCCTTCCGCCGCCACAGCATCATCGTGAACGGGGGACCCGGCTTCGCCGGCCATGGGGGTGTCTTGGAAGCCAAGGTCCCCTTCGACTCCGTGACCACGGCACCACCCACAGGCTACGTCGCCAACCGAGTGCGAGGCGACACCGTCAACGCGGTCACGCAGGACTGGTACGACTACAGTTGGATGAGTCACATTCTGCGACCCAAGCCTGCCACCTACGTGGTGCGGACGGCGGACGGCAAGTACGCGAAGCTGGAACTCGTCAGTTATTACTGCCCGGCCGCCGTCGCCGGGTGCGTAACGTTCCGGTACGTGTTCCAGGGCGCCGGAACGCGCGGGCTGTCGAACTCGGTTCGCAGGGATGGACTTTAGGCGTGGACCCGGCGGCAACACGGTCGCATGTCGCGCGTTTCGCGCAACGCACTCCCCTTTTCCACGACGTGGAGCTATCCGAGCACCACGGCAGCCCTGTCCATCTGAAGCTCGAATGCCTTCAAGTGACGGGCTCCTTCAAGGTACGAGGCGCCGCGTCACGAATGCTCGCCCTCACACGGGAGGAACGCCGGCGGGGAGTGGTCACCTGCTCGAGCGGGAACCACGGGCGGGCCGTGTCCTATGTGGCTCGCCACCTCGAAGTGCCCGCGACGATCTGCGTTCCGAAGTGGGTGGACGCCGCCAAACTCGAAGCGATCCAGCGAAACGGCGCTGAAGTGATTCAGGCCGGCGGAACCTACGACGAGGCCGAAGCCCGTGCCCAGGAAATCCGTCGCAGCGATGGGAGGGTTTATGTGCATCCGTTCGACGACCCTCTCGTGATCGCGGGCCAAGGTACCATCAGCGGGGAGATCCTGGACGTTCTGCCGACCGTGACCCGGATCATCGTTCCGCTTTCCGGCGGCGGATTGGCGGCCGGGGTGGCTCGGGCAGCAAAGGCGGTTCATCCGGAGGTCCGGATCACCGCGGTATCCGCAGAGCGGGCGAACGTGATGGTGCGCAGCCTCGAGGCGGGCCGGCCTATCGAGGTGGCTGAAGAACCGACTCTGGCGAGCGCTCTCTCAGGTGGCATCGGCATCCCGAACCATCACACCTTCGAGATGGTCAAGGACCTAGTCGACGAACACGTGCTGGTGTCCGAGGATGAGATCCTCCGGGCCATGGCGTTCGCCGTCAGCGAGCGCGGCCTCGTGGTCGAGGGCGGCGGGGCGGTGGGGCTGGCGGCCCTACTCGCGGCGAAGCTGCCGGACTGTCCCCATGAGGCCGGGGAGGGTGCAACCGCCATCATCCTGAGCGGGGGCAACGTGTCGCTCGCCGGCTTGGCGGACCTCATCCCCCGATCAGGGTAGGAAGCACGACGCCGGCCGGCCCCCGAATGGCCACATCCGCGAAAGCCGTCAGGGGCGTGGCCTGAGGGTTGACCTCGATGATGGAGCCGCCCGCGTCGCTCGTAATGCGGGGGAGGGATGCGGCAGGTTGGACCACCCCACTCGTCCCCACGACCAAACAGAGATCGGACTCACGCGCTTCGTCGAACGCCATTGTAAGCACCAGCGGATCCAACGCCTCGCCGAACCACACGATGTCGGGACGGAGTAGGGCTCCACACTCCGGACAGGAAGGCAGCGCCGCTCTGTCCGTCGCGTCGACAGGGGAGCGGTCGCGGCCGTGGTAGGCGCATTCCGTGCAGCGAATCCGAAAGAGGGAACCGTGGAGCTCGATCGGAAACGCAGCCTCCCGATCGGAGCCCCCCGCCTCGTCTCTCGCCGCCACCTCGTGTAGTCCGTCGACGTTCTGCGTGACGATCCGTGACGGACGGTCGAGGGCGAGCCGCGCGAGAGCCCTGTGGCCCGCGTTGGGTTCACAGTCCGATACCTTCTCACGGCGCCAACCATACCACTCCCAGACCAGGCGCGGGTCCCGGCGGAAGGCTTGGGGCGTGGCGAGTTCCTCGGGTCGGAAGGAGCGCCAGAGGCCGTCCTCTCCTCGAAACGTAGGGACGCCCGATTCCGCACTGATGCCCGCCCCCGTAAGGACGAACACGCGCCCGGCATCCTCTAGAAGCCCGCGGGCACGGGCCAGTCCCTCGGCCCTCAAGTCATTACTCACCGGCTCGCGTCAGCCGCCGTGGAAGATGCCCCAGGCTAGGAGACCCCACGCCACGATCAGGGCCACACCGCCCAAAGGAGTGATCGCCCCGAGCCAGCGGGTACCGGTGAGCACGAGCAAGTACAAGCTGCCGGAAAAGACAAACATTCCCACTACGAACATCCAACCGGCCGCGATTACGGCGGTACCTGGCCAGCGGTCCGCGACCCACGCCACCGCGAATAGCGCGAGAGCATGGTACATCTGGTAGCGCACCCCCGTCTCGAAGATGGCTAGGTCCTCGGGAGACACCCGCGCCCGTAAGCCGTGTGCTCCGAAGGCACCTAGCCCGATGCCCAGAAGCGCCAGCGCAGCGCCCATGAATGCAAACAGTCGGTCCATGTGGGGTTGTCGTCCTCAGTTGGCTGTTGAGTAGGACTCGCGACGGGAATTCTCCCCACCCGGGAGGTGAATGGGATCGAGGGGTTGGTCGCGAGGAACCGGCTCGAACTCGGCGGGGATCCAACTCACCCGTACCGGGGTTATGCGTTGCGTCACGGGACCTCCAGGGTTCGTCCAGGCATACCCCAGCATAGAAGCGGGAGCCGCCCTCGCGCCAGGGATCCCAAGGGCCGACCGGCCCGCCGCACTCGATCCCAGAGCAGAGCGAAACACCGGCCTTCATGAGCCCGACAACCATAGAGCCCGGCCATCCACCGACGCGCACGTTGGGCGGCGCATCTCGTGTCGCACTGGTCGTGGCGATCGCGCACAGTGTCAACGACGCGTATGCCTCGTTCCTGAGCCCTTTGCTCCCGAGGATCATGGGCAAGCTGGGGCTCTCGATCGCCCTAGCGGCGACGCTGGCTATGGTCCTCTCGATCGCCGCATCGCTCCTGCAGCCCTTGGCCGGTTACCTCGCGGATCGCTACGGTCCGAAGCTGTTCGTGGTGCTGGGTCCGGTGATCTCGGGTGTCTTCCTCTCCATGATCGGGCTCGCTCCGTCATTCACTATCCTCGTGGTGCTCTTGATGATGGGCGGAATCGGGAGCGCGGCGTTCCACCCACCGGCGGCCTCCATGGCCACGAGTCTCGACACGGGGAGGGGAAGAGGCGTCCGGCTGTCATTCTTCTCCTTCGGCGGGGCCATCGGCTTCGCAGTCGGGCCTTTGGTCGCCGTCGGGCTGGTCGGCCAGGTCGGGCTGGAAGGCCTTTGGATGGCGATGATTCCGGGTTTGTTCGTGGCCGCGGTGATCTATGGGCGGCTCCCGGAAAACGGCGTTCGAGCCGACGCCAAGCCGCCTCCCTCGCCCAGGCGTGTGCTGGCGACACTCAGAGGCCCACTGGGCGTCGTGTTCGGAATTAGCGCCGTGGGTGCCTTCGTGCAGCGTGTCTATATCACGATGGAGCCTATCATCGCCGCGCAGGCCGGGGTGTCGGAAGCCATGGGCGCCGTGGCCCTCAGCGTCTACCTTGGTGCGCAGGCGATCGGCACACTGACCGGCGGGGTCCTCACCGACAGAATGGACCGGCGCACTCTTCTGGTCGGGCTGACCGTCCTGTCGGTGCCGGCGCACATGCTGGCTCTCTGGCTCCCGCCGGGCTCGCCGGCGTCGCTGGCCTTTGCGGCGATGGCCGGCTTTCTCAATATGGCCCTTCTGCCGCCTATCGTCGTGATGGCGCAGGAGATCTTGCCTGAGGGCACGGGCGTCGGCTCGGGCATCGTCATGGGGCTCGCGTGGGCACTCGGATCCGTCGGCGTACTCGGCACGGGGATCCTGGGCGATCTGGTGGGCCCCCGTTCCTCCGCGCTACTATCGATTCCCGTTCTATTGATAGGTACGCTGCTGGCGCTCCACCCCTCGCTCCGTATGCACCGCCGGCCAGCTCACGAAGGGTAGGAGGGACGCGGACTTGCCGCTGCGCATCATTCCACGTCGGGACCGGAAGGTGAACCGTCTCGTCAAGCGAGCCACCGCGGTCCGGTACCGCAGAAGTCAGGTGATCTTCTCACGCGGCGAAGCATCCGAGGCGGTCTACCTATTACGCGAGGGACACGTGCGGCTATCTCTGCCCGCGGGTGGGCGCCGGCCTCGCCGCACTGTGGCCGTCGTGGCACCTTGGGAACTGTTCGGCGAGGAAGCCCTCGGCGGAACGCCTCGACGATACGACGCCGTCGCGGGCGAAGCGTGCACAGTGCTCCCCCTCAGTGGCCATGGGATGGTGCAAGCACTTCGTGGGTCTCCGAAGACGCTGGCGGTTTTTCTCGCATCCGCCGAGGAGGACCTCGCCGAGGCCCGCGAGGTGGCGCGCGCGTCCACGAGCACCACCAAGGCTCGCATCGCCCGTGTACTGCTGGCGCTGGCGGACCGCTTCGGGACGGAAGAAGGCAAGCGTATCCGGATCGATCACTGGTTCACGCACCAAGAGATCGCCGACCTCGCGCGGGCTCATCGCTCAACCGTCACAACGGCCCTCAACGACTGGATCTACGAAAAGGTACTCCGCGAAGAGCCGAGGGCCATCGTCATCACGCGGCCCGGTGCACTCCGCAAGGCAACCAAGGCAGGCCACCTAGCAGGAGTGCGCTCCGTTGACCCCAAAAAAGGGCAACGCTAGCTTTTCGCGTCGATTGGAAGTGTTCGCCTGAATCTGAGACAGTTGTATGTCGAAGCGCCATCACCCGGGAGCTCGCCGAATCCCGCACAGCCACGAGGAAGAGGAAGACGCCTTTCTCGCGAAGATCCTCGCGATCTCAACCTGGGCGCGATCCAACACGGAGGCGCTGGTTCTCGCGGGTGTGATTCTCGCCCTGTTCGTCGCCGGCGGATTCTACTACTGGAACTTCACTCAGGAACGCGACCAAACGGCCCTGACACAGCTCGAGGTGATCCACAATACGATCAACCTCGATGCCAAAGATGACGCCAAGGCTCTGTTGCGAACGTTTCTGGACCAGTTCGGCGCATCCCCGCACGCGAGAGAAGGTGTCTTACTGCTCGCGAGGCTGAACCTCGAGACCAATGCGGCGCCCGTCGCCGTTAGCATTCTCGAGGATGAAGGCCTCTCACTGCGCACGCCGCTCGGGTTACAGGCGGGCTTCCTCTTGGCTCGGGCGTACGAAGAGACCGGAAGGTGGTCGGATGCCGAGGCCATGTATCTCCGGATCGCCGATCGGGCGACGCTCGACTATCAGGTGCGTGAGGCGCTGGACAGCGCCGCCCAGGCGCGCATGCGGCAAATGGATCCGGCAGGCGCGGTCGAGCTCTACGAGCGGCTCCTCGCGACGTTCGAGGACGACGATCCGGGGCGGGGTGTCTTCGAGATGCGACTGGCAGAGGTGCGGGAGATCGTTTCGGACTGAGCAACTGGGTTCGGGTAAGCCCTACCTGGCTCGGGCAACAACTTCGCATAAGACATATTATGTAAAGTTAGAAGACTTTATCCCTGAGCGCCCGTGACCGACCCATCCCCTTCCTTGCACGAAGCCATCAACGCAGGCGACCTGGGCGCCGTGGAACGTGCTCTGGACGCAGGTACCGCCATCGATACGCGCACCGGACAACGCTTCATACAGGATCAGCAACTCACCGCCCTGCATGTGGCGATCCTCACGATCTCCCCCAACATCCGGCGCATCCACCTCAAGGCCAACACGGCCCGCCGTCATACAGCGTCCTACCGCTCGATCGCGAGGCTGTTGATCGAACGAGGCGCCGACATCCACGCTGAAACAGAGCGTGGCAGAATGCCCATCCACCTGGCCGCGTTGGCCGGCGCCGCCGAGCTCCTCGGCCTGCTGCTCGACGAGGGCGCCGAGGCCACGGCCCGCACCAGGCACGGAGACACGCCCCTCCATTTCGCGCGCACCGTCGAGGTGGCCCGGCTTCTCATCGAGAACGGCGCATCCGTTCATGCGGGCGGGTATATGGGCATGATGAACCCCACGCCCCTGCATGAGGCCCGCACCGCGGGAATCGCAGGACTATTGCTCGACCATGGTGCCGGCATCGACGACACGACGGGGAGGAACATATCGAGCCCTCTGGTCTGTGCCGTCTGGGCGAGAAGGATCGATGTAGCTCACCTGCTGCTCGAGCGTGGCGCATCGGTCGACCTCGCGGACACGAACGGACAGACCCCCCTGCACCATGCGGCGAGGTATCCGGATTCCGGGATCGTGGGACGCCTGCTGGAGTACGGGGCGGACAAGGAGGTCGTGGACTGCGATGGCAAGACGCCGTCCGGCTTGGCCTTGGAGGCCGGTTTGGAGGACAACATTGCGGTGCTCACAGCGTCCGTCCTCCCTTCCCTCGGCCAACGCTTCTGGGGCCTCCTTCGAGGCGGCCGACGCTCGAAGTCGGCCGAGGAGTCCTAACGCCGGCGCGGCTCGATCGCCGCCGGCTCCAACGCCCGGACCTCCACTCGCATCGTCCCCGGCCCTATCAAGCCCAGCTTCAGGCCCGCCGTATAGGAAAGGTCGATGATGCGTTGCTGGGTATCGACAAAGGGGCCCCGGTCGTTCACGCGGACCACAACACTACGACCGTTCTCCAAGCTGGTGACCCGCACATACGTGGGGAGCGGCAATGAACGATGGGCAGCGGACATACCGTACATGTCGTAGGGCTCGCCGCTCGACGCCCGCCTCCCGTGAAAGTCCTTTCCGTACCAGGATGCCAGACCACGCTCAACGTAACCGCTGCTGGACTCCAATACCGCGTAACGTCTGCCGTTCACCTCATAGGATTCGGGATTGCCCCCCTTGGTCTTGAACTCCTGGCGCGGTACCGCGTCCGGCGTGTCGAGCAGATCGGCGATGTCGACCCCCGAGGGGGGCCGCCAACTGGCCCCGGCCGCCTCGGCCGGGCCCCGGGGCCCCGCCGGACCGTGCTGCCCTCTCGTCACGAGCGAGCATCCCTGTATTACGACGGCGCCGATCAACGCGACCATACGGCCACGCCTGAATCCGACTCGCGTCACGTCACACTTCTCCTTTTTCGCACGTGTGCGTATATCGTAAAACGTCATAACTCGTGTATGGAACATCGTTTAAGATATGTAATATAACGTCCATTCTAACGATATCTCATCGCGTGAACCAGACTCCAACACCTGTTCTTCGAGGCGACAAACCTACCGAACGGACACAAGAAGATCTGCCGGTGCGAGCGAATCGCCAGCATCAAAACTACTCGTTCACTCCTTTCGTGCCAGCACTGCGATTCGGCGCCTCAACAGAGGCACCCACTCGAGGAGCGCCTTTTCCACGCCTCGCAGGCCCGGCACGTGAGACTCCGTGTAGTAAGCCTTCTCCACAAGGAATCCGGCATCGTGGAGTAAACCCCTCAAGCGGTCGAGCGATTTGTAGTCCACGTGACTCACGTCACGCTTCAGAATGATGCCGCGGTTCTTCAGAACCTCCAGAACATGCCCCCGATGGGGTGTCCAGATGGAGATCCGACCTCCAGGTTTGAGGATTCGCCGACATTCCTCCAGTGTAGCGACAGTGTCGTCGGGATAGAGGTGCTCCACCAGGTCGGCCGCGATCACCAGATCGAAGGCTCCTTCCTCGAGCCCGGTGTCGCGTGCGTCGGCGCGTACGAACCGCACACCGGGCAAGTCTCGGTCCTCTAGGCCGGTGTTACACAGGTCGACGCTCTTCTGGCTGAAATCGACGCCGACCATCTCCTTCACTCGATGGCCCAGAGCGAAGCAGAACGTACCCCAGCCACACCCGAGGTCGACTACGCGCGCCTCTGGCCCTGGCTCGAAGAGCTCCAGGACCTTGGCCACGCGGTACCGCTGGAAAGGACTTTCGAGGTCGATGATGTGCCCTGCATCGCCCTCGAAGTAGTCGGTGTCCTCGTAAAAATCGCGCCCGATGCGGCCTTCCGTCACTGGAGTCTGCCGAACAGGTTCAGCAGCCGAAGCTTCCATACCCTCCACACCGCCTCACGCATGATGGCCTTGGACATCTTGGACTCCCCGCTCTGCCGTTCGGTAAACACGATCGGAATCTCGACGAGCGAGAAGCCCCGACGCCACGCTCGGTACTTCAACTCGATCTGGAACGCGTATCCATTGGACTCGATTCGATCGAGGTCGATGGACTCCAAGACTTCCCGGCGCCACAAATTGAAGCCACCCGTCGCGTCGCGAATCGGAAGCCCCGTGATCGTGCGCGCATACCAACTGCCGAAGAGACTGATGAGCAGGCGGCTCATGGGCCAATTCACAACGTTGACCCTACCGCCTACGTATCGACTACCGAGGACGACGGGGAAGTCCGTCGCTTTCTCGATGAGTGCAGGGAGCCTGTCCGGGGGGTGCGAGAAATCGGCGTCCATCTCGCAAATGAGGCTGTACTCTCGCTCGAGACCCCACTTGAAACCCGCGAGATAGGCCGTGCCGAGCCCGTGCTTTCCCTCACGCCTGAGGACGTGGACCCGATCATTGTCTCGAGCTAGATCCTCCGCCATCATTCCGGTTCCGTCCGGTGAGTTGTCATCCACTACCAGGACATGGATCCCGGGCCCCTGGGACAGCACCGCATCTACGATCCCGACAAGATTCTCGGCTTCGTTGAACGTGGGGATGATGACCAGCGTACCGTCCGACACGTCAATCGCTCCCGGTCGGCGCGGCGGGCCTCTCGGCAGCGTGGAGCACCGCAAAGATGCCGGCGGGGACCACTTCGACCGCAGTAGTCCAGATTCGAGCGATCACAGCCAGCACGGTGGCCGCCTCGATGCTCATGACAGGCGTGAGAAACCCGATGATGGCAGCCTCGCGAACGCCTACCCCCGCCGGTGCGAAGATTGCCACGTATCCCGCGACGTAACCGGCGGCGAAGGCAGGTCCCAGTTGAATGAACGGCGCAAAATCCCCAAAACTCACGTAAAGTAACCAAAAGGCCGTGGCATAGACGCCCCAGTTCAACGTGAATAGGGCTAGCCAGCGCACACCGAAGGTCGACCGCCCCCGTAGCCGTACGGGAGCTTCCTCGCCGGTAAGTCGGAACCAAAGTGTGAGCAGGCGACCGAACACGGCCGGAGTGAGAATCGCCAAGAGAAGGGCGACTACGACGATCGTCGCGACCTCGCCGAAGGTGCGCCACTCCTGGTTGGGACCGAGAAACAGGCCGAGCCCGATCACCGTGGCTCCGAGAAGCGCGAAGCCCTGGCCGAGCACAGCCGATCCGGTAGCAATTCTGGCCGAGACGCCCTCCTTCTTCGCCAACAGAGCCAGGCCTGCGATCTGCCATACCTTGCCCGGTACGTAGCGCCCCATGTTCGCGATCATGAACAGTTTGACCGCACGCCACATCGGGATCGCGGGGCCCCCGAGATCTACGACCATACGGCCCCACAGGGCCGCTGACATGAAGTAGCCGAAGAGAAGCACCAGGCCCGATCCCGTCAGCACCAACAGGTTCGGCCGCCACTGCTCGAGATTCAGCTCGCGAAGCTCACCGAAGCTCACTCCGAGACGGTCGATGATGACCCACGTCACCACCACAGTGAGCACGAGTTGGAGCAGGCGGATTCCCGCCCCCTTCATGCTAGGCAACCCCTTCGAGTGGTGGCTTCCGTCCCCGCACGTACGAGACTACGGCCGCCCCGAGCACTAGCAGCGAACTCAGCACCGTCACCCAAAGACCCGTGCGGAGTTGGCCCGAGGAGTAGTACACGGACACAGTGCTCTCGCCCGACGGAACCGGAATCGCCCGAAGGGTGTGGTCGGCCCGCAGCACCGGAGCCGCCTCGCCGTTGACCCGGGCGTGCCAGGCCGGAAACCAGTTGTCGGCGATAACCAGCAGCGCGGGGCGATCTGCCCGCACGCGCAGTTCCTGCTCGTTGACGCCGCGAGAAACCCACTCCACCTCCCCCTCGACCGGACCCGGCCCCAACGGGGTCGGCGGTAGCTCCGGCAACACCACCTGGTTCACCGGGTCGAAGTCATCGCTCATGATGAACGCCACTGCCTGGTCGTCGGGCACCACGATCGCCTCACTTACGAGGCGGGCGCGTGGAAGGCCGGCAAACGAGTATACCGTCTCGTAAGGCTGGCCCCGGAGGGTCGTCTGGCTGATCGGCTGGAGGTTCTCTAGGGTTGCGGGCGGAAGCGACTGGTCTTCCGGCGTGCCGAGGGCCACAGGCCAAATGAGATATCGCACGTTGAGGATACGCAATACGTTGGCGTTGAAGAGCAGGTTGACGGGGATTCCGCTGCCCACCATGCCGATCAACTCGCGGTATCGCGCCAGATCATTGGGGTGGTGTCCGCCGGCCAGCTCCAGCCCGAACTGACCTGGTGTCACGTCCTGGCCCGTCCCACCAGCCATCGAGAGCACCCTGAACGGCTGCTCCCGGGCCTGGCGATCCACGAGGGCCCGCACGTTCGGGTCGGGTGTCCCGAAGCGCTCGAAGTCCATCGTCTGGATGAACGGCGCATCCACCCGAAGCAGGTCGACCAAAACCAAGGAGGCGAGAGCCACGACCAGCGCCATCCGTGGCAGGAGCCCGGAACGGTGCGCCCACACGGCTCCGACGGCCGCACCACACAGCGCGGTGACAATGAATAATCCGCGCACGATGAACGGCACCAACCTTGCGAGCGCCTGGGAACGCCCAGGCAGCATGTCCGGGTAAAGAACGGCCGTCCATGCCGACGTAAGAACTCCCACTGCCGCGGCTCCTGTGAGGACGGCAAGCAGGCCTAAGCCGATCCACAGATAGCGCATGGGCGACCGCCAGGCGTCGGGGGCATGCGAACGGGCCAACTCCAGCACTCGGTCCACGCCGAACGCCATCAGGGTGGCCGCCACGAAGCCGAACAAGAATATGGCTTGCGACGGCGCGCGGAAGAGCGAGATACCCGGCACGACCTCGTAGAAAAGGCGCCAGATAGGCGTGTGCTGGCCAAGGGCGAAGAGCAGCGCTACGCCTGCGATTCCCACGAGAAAGAGGCGAAGTCCCTTCCTGGGCGCACCAAAAAAAGACAACCCGGCCAGGAGCAACACGACTACCCCAGCGTATTCGTGGTTGTACTTGATCGGATTTCTGCCCCAGTACGTGCCATTGGCCCACGCCGCGTCTCCCTGTGTGCTGCCGACGAACTCAGGCACAACCAGGCTCATGACCTCCTCTGGGTGCAGCGACCACGAGCTCGAGTAGGCGATGCTGCCTTCGTCGGAAGCCCGCACCGTGGTGGACGTCCGCCGCGAGTGTGCAGTGACGTAGTCCACAGCAGGGAGCAACTGCACCGCACCGATGCCGGCGCCAACGACCGACGCTGCCAGGAATGCGGCAAAGCGCGTGGCGGCCGGGCGAGCGCCCCCCTTCCCTTCACCCACGTCGTGGCCTCTCGCGATCTGGACACATCGGAAGGCCGTATACACCCCCACCGCCCCGAACAAGAAGTATGCCATTTGAAAGTGCGTCGTCAGGATAACCAGGCCGACGACCAGCGAAATCCCGGCGAGTGGCAGGAGTGACCGACGTACGAGCGACCGTTCGGTCACCCAGAACATCAGAGGCGTGAGGGCGGTCACGAAAATCTTCCCGTCCTGCCCGGGATACACCAGCGTGACCATGAAGGGCGCCAGCAAATAGGCGAGGCCGGCCAAGAGGGCCGCGGCCCTAGAGCGTCCGAGCGACCGAGTCCAACCGAACATGAAGAGTCCGGCCAGGAAGACGTGGAGCACGAGCTTCCAGCCCAGGGCCCGATACGTGGACATGAGGAGCAGAAGTATCACGCTCGGCGGATACAGCGAGTCCCCGCCTGCAAGCGACTCGAGGAAGGGAGTGCCCCCGAGGATTATCGGGTTCCAAAGCGGAAAGGTACCCTGCTTGAGCGCGTTGGCGTAGAATTCCCGGGCCATGTAGCCCAAGCTCAATGTGTCTGTGCCGACGAGCATCTCGTCGGAGAACACGAACGAGCGGAAAAGAAAGAGCGTGACCACGCCGTATAGTACCGATGGTACCCACCGGGGAATCTCCGCGCCGGCCGGGGGTGCATGCACGACCGAGGAGGCTGCCCCTTCCCTACCCTTCTTCCCGCCCCGTGCCATCGTCTACGCGGCCTCCTGCCGGTATCCGTCCAAGACCGCCTTGTAGACCTCCAGATGCCGGTCCGTGAGCCGGGTGTTGCTCCAATGGTCCACTACTCGTCGACGTGCGTGGGCACCGACCTGGTCGAGGTCGGCCCGCGCGAGAAGGCCTATCACGGCGTGCGCCAGTGCGCTGGGATTCCCGGGCTCAAAAAGCGCGCCCACGGTGTCGTCCACGATTTCCGGAAGGCCGCCGACCCTGGAGGCAGCCACGGGAAGCTCGCAGGACATGGCTTCCAGCGCCGCTATCGAGGTAGCCTCCATGAGCGACGGAAAAACCGCCACTCGCCCCGACGAGAGCAAACCCGGCATTTCCGCGTTTGGGCGAGGCCCCAGGAAATGGATCCTGTCGGCCATACGGAGGTCGCGGGACAGCTCCTCCAACTTGGTGCGTTCCGGCCCGTCCCCGATAATCACGGCCTCGGCGTCGACCTGTTCAACGATGAGCGGCATGGCGCGCACAAAGAACTCCACTCCGTTCTTCTCGTACAGCCTTCTCGGCACGATGATGCGCATCCGATTCCCCCGGGCCATCGACGGCGCGGTAGGCCGGAAGAGCGAAGTTTCCACTCCGTTGGGCAGAGCCTCAACGCGGACGCCTGGCGCGATGCCCTCCGCCACGCCGGCGATCTCCCGGCTGGCTGCGAGATTGTAGTCCGTCCACTGGATGAGTTTTCGAAAGATGGGCCGCCAGAACGGGCTCTCGGCCCGCTTGAGGAAGTGAGAAGTATGCCATGTGGCCACCAGCGGTGCGTCGGCCGCCCTCTTGGCCACGTATCCCGGCAACACCGACTGCAACGCCTGCGCATGGACCACGTCGGCA
>BTRA01000058.1:0-18243 GCA_036986155.1 Gemmatimonadota bacterium
TCCTCGGTACGCCCATGTGGCGGATCGTACCGTACACCTGTTCGACGGCCAGGTGGTCGACGAAGAGGATGTGAAGCGTGCCGAGCACGCGTCCAAGCTCGAGGAGTCCGGCTTCGACATGCGGTGATCTGCACTCCCCCAGTTTCGTCCAGGGCGAGGGCGCCGGCCTCCAGGTAGGGGCCGGCGTTTTTTTCTTGGTGGAGGACCTCCTGTGCAAGAAGATCGCACTCGCACGTCATTATGGGTTGGAGCGCAGGAAGAGGGCTCCCGACTCGAGTTT
The DNA here is from genome assembly GCA_036986155.1 of Gemmatimonadota bacterium. GTDB lineage: Bacteria > Gemmatimonadota > Gemmatimonadetes > Longimicrobiales > Gaopeijiaceae > JACZXQ01. Next base: position 281 of record BTRA01000058.1, read on the forward strand.
GGGGTACGATTGTCTGTGACTATCGATTGGGCAGAACTGTATCGCGAGACGCTGCCGGACCTCGTCCGCTTTCTGCATCGCAAGGTGTGGGACCCTGAGCGGGCGAGGGATCTGGCCCAGGAGGCGTTCGTCCGCGCATTACGTGAGCGCCCCGATAAGCCACGAGCGTGGTTATTCACGGTGGCCGCGAACCTCGCCCGTGACGAGGCTCGCACGGCGATCCGCCGCAAGCGACACCTCACCCTCCTCCACTCGGAAAGCGCCGGCCGCGTATCCCCGGATGATCCGGCCGACGACCTCGAGCGGGAGGAGCGGTGGGAGGCGGTGCGCCGGGCGCTCCGTGAGCTTGGTGAGCGCGACCGGGAGGTGCTGCTGCTTTGGGATGCGGGTTGGGACTACGGAGAGATCGCAGAAGAGACCGGATTGGCCGTGGGCGCTGTGGGAACAACTCTGGCCCGAGCGCGCCGCCGGCTGGTAGAGGCACATGAGCAGGAAGAGGGAAGCAATGTCGCACATCACTGACGGAGATCTCCACGCCTATCTGGACAAGGCGCTGGATGCGGGCGCGTACGGGCCGGCCGAGGCCGAACGGATTCGCGCCCACCTGGAAGGTTGTGCGGCCTGTGCTCAGCGCCTAGATGCGGAGCGTGCACTACGTGAGCGGGCTACCGGAATCCTCGAGAATGCCGACCCGGGGGCCGTTCCGCTCGCGTCATTCGAGGAACTGAAGGCCCGGGCCGCGGTTACCGGTGGCCCGAGCGATCGTACCTCCAAGTTCCGCCTCTCGTGGCGGAGTCCTTACGCCATCGGGCTGGGCTGGGCCGCCACCATCGCGCTCGCACTTTGGGCGGGCTATTCGGTGAAGGACTTCGCGCCCAACCCGTCCGGGCGCTCCCCTGTGGTGTCGGAGCCGATGCGTGCACGGGAGGCCGCGGCGGCAGACGACCAGCCTGGGGAACTGGACCGGAAGAACGACCAAGCCCAAGCTTCGGAGGTCGAAGCCGCGGCTGTCACCGAAGCCCCTGGGCTGGTGTCCTCTGAGCGGGCCGTGCGGAGCCGAGCCGGCGCACCGGCCGCCGTGCCAGCCGAGGTCGTCGAGGATCAGGACGTCGCGATCGACCCTGCGGTGCGGAAGGAAGTTGCGCCGGCAGACCAGCCGCCCGCGTCCTCCCGAGAGGATTTTGCCGCCGCTCCGTCGAACGAGACCGGCGGGGTTGCGGGCAGGGTGCTCGATGCCCGGAAGACCCTCGAGCAAGAACTATCCCGAGAGGGGGCTACGGCGGTTGATGGCCTGCTTCTTCTCAGCGGCGAGCGCGGATCCGCCGATGTGCCCGGTCTCGACATAAGGCGGATCGAAACCGTCGAGCTTCCGGGGATCGGTCCGGCCACGCTCATCGTCCATGTCCTCCCGGATGGCGGAGATCTCGAGCTTTGGTCCCTCTCGAATTCCGAACTCGCGGCGGCGTCACCGAGGACCGCTCCGGAGCAGCGGGTCGCGGAGCTCGCCGCCTACTTCAGGAACTCCTTGCCTCTCCGCTGGAGCATGAGCGTGCAGGAGCGCTCGGGCGGCTATCTGGTGGCGCGTGGCCCGTTGCCCCAGGACGAACTCGATGCCCTCATGGAGCGTGTGCTCGACGGAGGCTGACCTCCAACCCTTGGCCGACCCCTCGATCGCCCGATAAGTTGCGGTCCGCCGGGCCCCGAGGGGGCCGGCTCGACCCCATCGAGGGAGGCCCCGTGCGCACGGTAGCACTCATCTGCTCGCTCCTCGCCCTGACCACCGTGGCAGCGGCATGTGCGCCCGAGACGCCGCCCCCGGATCTGTCCGATCTCGTCACGCGGGCCGAAGCCACCGATTTCGTCGAGACCAGCAGCTATCAGGACGTGATGGACTTTGCGACCGCCCTGGCGGAAGCGGACGACCGGGTCCATCTGACGTCGTTCGGTACCACCTTCGAGGGTCGTTCCATGCCACTCCTGGTCATCGGCTCCGACGACCCGTCTCCAGAGGCGGTGCGAGCCTCCGGGAAGACGCGCATCTACCTTCAGGGCAACATCCACGCCGGCGAGGTCGCAGGGAAGGAAGCGTTGCTCATGCTCCTCCGCGACTGGGTCAAGGGCGAGTATCCCGACTGGACCGAGTCCGCCGTGCTGCTCGTGGCTCCCATCTACAACGCTGACGGCAACGAGCGCATGGCACTGACGAACCGGCCACGGCAGAACGGCCCGGTTGGTGGCATGGGGCAGCGACCGAATGCCCAGGGCCTCGACCTGAACCGTGACCACATGAAGCTGGCGTCTCCCGAGGCGCGCGCCGTGGTGCGCCTGATGCGGGATTACGACCCACACGTCGCGGTCGATCTCCACACCACGAATGGCACGCACCATGCCTATTATCTGACGTACGCACCGCCGCTGCATCCAGACACCGACGCGGGCATCATCGAACTGCTTCGTGGCGACTGGCTTCCGTCCGTCACCCGAACCATCAAGGAGAAACACGGCTGGGACTACTACTACTATGGGAACTCCAGCCGCTCCGTGCCCGAGGGAGAGGCCCCGAGGTGGGCGACATTCGACCACCGTCCGCGCTTCAACAACAACTACGTGGGTCTCAGGAACCGATTCGCGATCCTCAGCGAAGCCTACGCCTACGCGACGTTCGAAGACCGGGTCATGGCCTCGCTCTACTTCGTCGAGGAGATCCTGAATTACGCGCACGAGCACGGCACGGAGATCAGGCGAATCACGGCCGAGGCCGATGCTCGCTCAGTTGTTGGGATGTCGCTTTCGGTGCGATCGCAGTTGGTTGCGGCGGAGGAGCCGGTGACGATCCTCATGGGTGCTGTGGAGGAAGAAGAACATCCCGAGACCGGTGAGGTGATGCTTCGACGCCTCGACGTGAGCAACCCGGTCGAGAGGATCGAATACGGTACGTTCGCGGCGACCGAACGAGTGACCGCGCCCGCCACATACATCCTCACTTCGGAGTTGTCCGACATCGTGGATGTGCTCAACCTCCATGGCATCCGGACGAAAAAAACAAGCACCGAGACGACGTTGACGGTGCAGGAGTTCGTGGTGGAGTCGACCAAGGTGTCGGTAAGGCCATTCCAGGGCCGGCAAGAGCGCGAGGTTTGGGGCGCCTATCGCGAGATGGAGCGGACCTTCGCTCCGGGGACGACCATGATCTCGGTCGCACAACCGCTCGGGCTGCTGGCCTTTCAACTCCTGGAGCCCCGAGCCGATGATGGGTTCCTCGATTGGGCGATGCTCGATCGGTTCGTCGAGGTGGGGTCGCCATATCCGGTCGTGCGTAGCATGACGCCAGTCAATGTGCGCTAGAGCCTGGGTTGGTTTGACCCCCCTCCATCGGTAGGTTTGTTTTCTCCGGGTTCGTGCCCAGAGGCCAGAACTGGAACGCGGCCGTGTGTGCGGCGGCTTGCTTCCCGCCCCCTTACATCCGAGGAAGGTTGATGAAGCGATCGTCGCTCAGCGTGCTCTTGATGGCGTCACTCGCGGCGTGTTCTGATTCCGCTGAGCCCGCTGTGGACGTCACTCCCGAGGCGTTGAGCAGCGCGGCCGGCACGATCACCGCTGAAGACTACTTTCAACGCCTCAGCGTCATTGCAAACGACTCCATGCTGGGCCGTGACACGCCCAGCCCCGGTCTGGAGGCCACCGCCAACTGGATCGCTGCGGAGTTCGAGCGGTTTGGTATCGAGCCAGCCGGTGAAGAAGGCACATATTTCCAGCGCTACCCGCTCACATCCGTGCGGGCTGATTTTGGCGGCTCGTCCGCCGCCATGGGCGGCACGGAGTTGAGCTTCGGCAAGGACCTGAGCTTTCCGTCCGGGGCGGTCGAAGGCGACCTGGAAGGGGATGTGATGGTCGTCAGCGGAAGCGGGATGCCGGACGAGCAACAGCTCACCCAGGCGGTGGGGAAGCACGTGCTGATCATCGCGAAGGGCGGCGGTGGGCGGCGGGCCGGATTCCGGACGATCCGCTCGTTCCAGTCATCCGGGGCGCTCTCGGTGGTGCAGGCCTCCGCAAGTGACGATACCGCTTGGGACCGCGCCGTAGAGCGGCAGCGCACCAACGTGGGCGTGCGCTTTGGCACGAGCACACGCGCCCCCCGCGTGAACATCCGCGACGCGGCGCTCCGCCCCATTTTGTCTGCCCGCGGTTTGAATCTCGACTCACTGCGCTCGGCGACAGGCGGCCTCACGGCCAAGGTCGTGCCGGGCCTGCGCCTATCGCTCACCCTACGGGCCGAGATGATCCAGGAGCAGACCGCCCCCAACGTCGTGGGCATGTTGGAGGGCCGCGATCCCGAACTGCGCGACGAGTTCGTCGTATTCAGTGCACATATGGATCACATCGGCACCGGCACGCCGGATGAATCGGGTGATTCCATCTTCAACGGGGCCGATGACGATGCATCGGGGACGGTCACGATTGTCGAGTTGGCCGAGGCGTTCGCCTCGATGGATTCGGCTCCAAGGCGGTCGACGATCTTCCTGCTGGTCAGCGGTGAGGAGAAGGGGCTTTGGGGCAGCCGGTACTTTGTCGACAATCCGCCGGTGCCGATCGACCGAATCGTGGCGGACCTCAACGCCGACATGGTGGGCAGGAACTGGCCCGACTCGATCGTGGTGATCGGTAAGGAGCACTCCGATCTCGGCGCCACGCTGAAGGGGGTCAATGACCAGCATCCCGAACTCGGGATGGTTACGGCGGACGACATTTGGCCCGAGCAGAACTTCTACAGTCGGTCCGATCACTACAACTTCGCACGCAAGGGAGTGCCGATCTTGTTCTTCTTCAACGGGACCCATGACGATTACCACGGCCGCAATGATGAAGTCGATCGCATCGACTCCGAGAAGGCATCGCGGATCGGAAAGTTGATGTTCTACCTGGGGGTCGAGGTGGCAGACCGAACGGCGCGTCCGGTGTGGAATCCCGAAAGCTACCGCGAGATCGTGGAAGGAGTTGGCCGATGAGTGGCGCGCTGGCTAGTCCGATGACGGGGGAGTTGTTCGAGTTGATGGCAGAATGGGACGGCATCGGCGTCGTCGTGCGGCACGATGCGCCTACCGGGACCTGGATCTTCATAGCGCTGCACGACGACACCCTCGGACAGCCGGTAGGCGGGTGCAGGATGAAGGTCTATGAGCGACCCGAGGACGCGCTCGTCGATGCGCTCCGATTGGCGAAGGGCATGACCAGCAAATGGGCGGCCATCGACTTCCCGTTCGGAGGCGGCAAGTCGGTACTCGCCATCCCGCACGAACTCGAGGGTGCCGAGCGCACGGGACTCCTCCACCGGTTCGGCGAACTCCTCAACACGTTGAAGGGCACGTACGGCACCGGCGAAGACATGGGCACGACGCCCGAGGACATACTCTCGATAGCTCAGGTGACCTCGAACGTAATGGGCGTCGCCTCCGGGTCGACGGAGGTCATGGATCCCGGTCCCTTCACGGCGCTCGGGGTGTTCGAGTCCATCCGGTCGGTGCTTCGTCATACCGTGGGTGATGACGACATGATTGGGAAGAGGATCCTGATCCAAGGGATCGGTCGTGTAGGTGGTCCACTGGCCCGCACGATCAGCGCGGCGGGGGGCCAGGTGATTCTCTCGGATGTCGACGCATCCCGTGTGGCCGCCTTGGCCGAAGAGTTGGGCGGAACCGTCGTGCCTGCCGAGGCCCTCTACCGCACGGAGTGCGATGTGTTTGCGCCCTGCGCGATTGGCGCGATCCTGAGCGAGGACACGATCCCGTTGCTCAAGTGTCGCGGCGTGGCCGGATCTGCGAACAACCAACTCCGCGACGACGACGATGCAGACCTTCTTCATGGTCGTGGCATCCTCTACGCCCCGGACTACATCGCAAACGGCGGTGGCGCCATGGCGTTCGGGCTCATCTTCCAGGGTGTGACCGAGCATGAGACGCTGAGGAGTCGGGTGAGCACTATCGGGGCTTCGCTCGACGAGATCTTCGAGGAGTCTGCCTCAGAAGGCATCTCACCGCTCGTGTCGGCGAGTCGGAGGGTTGAGCGGATACTCATGGCCGCTCGAGCGCAGACCGCGCAGGCCTAGCAAGGTCTCAGGCTCGCTCCCGGCGGCGCCAGCGACGTAAATGTCCTCCCTGGAGGACACTTTTTCTTCATGTGAAAGAAGACAGCCCCCCGCCGGACTAGCCGGCGAGGGGCAAAAAATTCCGAGGCTTGGATCAGTTTTCCAGATCCCCGGAGTTCGGAAAGCACTCGAAGAAGCTCTGCAAACCCGTGGCGTATAGGAAATTCCACACCTGGTCCGGAAGGTCTTTGACCCACACTTTTCGGCATTCGTCATGAGCCAACTGCCGAGCGGTCATGACAAGCGCCAACGTGACTACATCCGGCGCCTGAAGTCCCGTAAAGTCAAAGACCAGGTCGGTTTTCGGCTCTTGCACCGGTCCGCCGTGTGAGCGCACCCGAGCAAGGCTCCGTCCCAGCCGGCGTTGGCCTTCTTCGATTTCGCGAATCCTCTCGTGCTCACGCATCGTCGGCCCCCTTTCCATGCCGAGGCGATCATCTCAACTACGTACCGCAACCCCTAGGAGTATCAAGAGTCGTGCCACGTTCCGGTGGCGTGAAACATGCGCTGATAGTCGCTGTACGGCTGGCGAGGCGGCCCAATGTCTGGCAGATCAGCCCAAGTAGTGGGACATTAAGACGTGTGCGGGAGACGGCCACGAACTTCGCGGCCGTGCTGCGGCTGCCCGGTGGGAGGGGAGTGTTCTTTGTGAGGATGATAGCGATCGCCGTGACGGTGACCTTGGTGGGGTGGCCCACGCTGGCCGGCGGCCAGATTTCGCCGGCCACGGAGGGGTACTTCGGTGCCGTGAGCGAGCATTTCCACGTTTCGCTCGAAGAGGTGCGGATCCTCGGAGAGTGGCGGCTCTCGCCGGAAGAGATCCCGGTTGTGCTGTTCGTGGCGGCGCGCGCCGGCGTGTCGCCCGACGCCGTCGCCACTCTCAGAGGTGACGGACAGTCGTGGGACGCGGTGATTCGCAGATTCGGCCTGCGGCCGGTTGACCTTTATGTCCCCTTCGCCGAGGGTGTCTCACAGGGCATATTGGCCCGGGCCTACGAAGAATTCGGTAATCGGCCCCAAAGCGAGTGGGATGGCCTGCGGCTCAGGGATCAGGAGATCATCGCGCTCGTGAACATCCAATTCCTGGCGGCGCAGATGAGGGTGCCTCCGGAACGGGTCCTCGAGGCCTTGGGCCGGACCAAAACCTTCGTCGGGGCGCACCGGGACCTAGGAGGCGCATGACGTCTGAAGGCCGATTCATCCCCCTTCCGGCATACGAAGAGCGCCCTGTTGACGAGATGAGGGACCGGGCACGGGCTTTCTACGACGAGATGCGGAACCGTCGCACCGTCCGGCACTTCTCTGACCGAACCGTCCCACGCGACATCATCGAGAGTTGCCTGCTCACCGCGGGGACTGCGCCCAATGGTGCGAACAGGCAACCGTGGCACTTCGTGGTCGTCAGCGATGCGGGTGTGAAGCGGCGCATCCGGTTGGCCGCCGAGGAAGAAGAGGAGGCGTTTTACAGTGGACGTGCTCCCGACGAATGGGTCGAAGTCCTGGCGCCGTTGGGGACCGACGCGCGCAAGCCGTTCCTAGAGCGGGCTCCCTACCTGATCGTGATCTTTGCCGAAAGCTATGCGGTAGGAGAGGAGGGTGACCACACCAAGAACTACTACGTTACCGAATCCGTGGGGATCGCCACCGGAATGCTCATCACGGCCATCCACCGCGCAGGATTGGTATCGCTCACACACACACCGTCGCCCATGGCCTTTCTGAACGAAATCCTCGGCCGGCCCAAGAACGAGCGTCCGTTCTTGATCCTCGTGGTCGGGTATCCCGAGGAGGATGCGGAGGTTCCCGACATTACCAAGAAGTCTCTCGGCGAGATCGCGACGTTCGTCGAATCCCGCCGAGTCCACGGTTAAACCCCGAAGGGGAGATCGCTTCTTGGCGCTCGACGATGCGGTACGGCTGGCAGCCGCGGCCAATAGGGTCTTCACCAAGGCGCTGCTCACCGATCTCCAGGCCCTCGAGAAAATGCTGCGCGATGGAATGATCGAGTCGGGAGTCGGCCGTTTCGGCTGTGAGCAGGAGATGTTCCTCGTCAACCGGGCTTGGACCCCGGCACCTGTGGCGGTGGAGGTGCTCGACCGTCTGGGTGACGGGCCGTTCACCATGGAGCTGGCCCGCTTCAATCTCGAGGTGAATGTAGAGCCGCGGCGCATCGAGGGAGCGTGCTTCAGCTGGTTGGAGGGGCGGCTGAACGAGATTCTCACGCGGGTGAGGGAGGCGGCAGCCGAACTCGACGCCGAGGTATGCCTCGCGGGTATTCTGCCGACGTTGGCCAAGTCGGATCTTTCGCTGGACAACATCTCGCCCAAGGAACGCTACTACGCGTTGAACGACGCCCTCACCCGGCTTCGGGGGGGCGCCTACCGGCTCCGCATCGAGGGCACCGACGAACTACACATCGAACACGATTCGGTGATGCTCGAGGCATGCAACACGAGTTGCCAGATACACCTGCAGGTGTCGCCCGACGAGTTCGCGCGTATGTACAACACCGCCCAAGCGATCACCGGGCCGGTGCTCGCCGCGTGCGTCAACTCGCCACTTCTGTTCGGGAAGCGCCTGTGGGCGGAGACGCGAATCGCACTCTTCCAGCAGTCCCTGGACACCCGCAGCTCGCGCGTCCACCTTCGCGAGCTGAGTCCACGGGTGCGTTTTGGAAGCCGTTGGGTGGAGAGCTCGGTCACCGAGTTGTTCGAAGAAGACATCGCCGACTTCCGGGTGCTTCTGACTCAAGAAATCGAACAGGATCCCTTCGAGTGCCTGGCCGCGGGACGGATTCCCAGGCTCGACGCGCTCAAACTCCACAACAGCACGGTCTACCGTTGGAACCGACCGTGCTATGGGATCAGTGATGGCAATGCCCACCTGCGCATCGAGTGCCGTGCGTTGCCAGCCGGACCCACGGTGAGGGACGAGGTCGCGAACGCGGCCTTCTGGATCGGCCTCGCCATCGGAGCGGCAAGGCGCTACGGCGACATCACAGAGAGTATCGAATTCGAAGACGTGAAGTCGAACTTCCTCGCTGCCTCGCGTCGGGGATTGAACGCAGGCCTTCGCTGGGTCGGCCAGCGCTCCGTTCCGGCGAGGGAGCTCATTTTGGATACACTTCTTCCGATGGCACGGGATGGGCTCGAGGGCCGGGTGGAATCCACTGACATCGACCTCTATCTGGGCGTGATCGAGGAGCGCGTAAAGCTCGGCGCCACGGGCTCGGCATGGGTGGCGCGCTCACTCAGGTCCATGAAGGGGCAGGGTACCCGGGCCGAGCGGCTGTCCGCGCTCACTGCTGCCACGGTGCGGCTCCAGTGGGAGGGCGAGCCCGTCCATACCTGGGAGCCGGCCGGCCTGTCGGATGCCGGTCTCTTGAAGCCGAACTACATGAGGGTAGAGCAGTACATGGCCACGCAACTGTTTACGGTCCACGAAGACGAACTCGTGGAGATGGTGGCGTTCCTCATGGACCGGAATCAGATTCGGCACGTTCCGGTCGAGGATGGCGAGCACCGGCTAGTCGGCCTGGTCTCGTACCGGTCGATCCTGAGAATGGCGTCCGAGGGCGAACGCTCCGAATCCCGGCTCCACCTTCCGGTACGCACCATCATGGAGCCCGCCCCGCTCTTCGTGGCACCCGAGACCGCCACGTTGGAGGCCATCGACCTCATGCGAACGCACAAGATCTCTTGCCTCCCCGTCGTGAAGAACGACAAGCTGGTTGGCCTGGTGACAGAGCGTGACTTCATGTCCATCGCCTACCAACTCCTCGACGACAAGCTGACGGAGAACGAATAGCCGGGTGTCGCAGGTGGACGGTCGTATCGCGGAGGTGAACTCGTAATGTGCGGCCGATACTCTCTCGCCACTCCCCTCGATGACCTGATCGAGGTCTTCGACGTCCCGCCGATCGACTTCGCGTATCGTCCCAGGTATAACGTCGCCCCGACTCAGGCAGCCCCTGTGGTCGCAGCGGGCGAGCGCGGCACCAGAATGGGGTTGCTACGATGGGGGTTGGTGCCGTTCTGGGCCAAGGACGTGGGAATCGGGAGTCGGATGATCAACGCCCGCGCGGAGACTCTTCTCGAGAAACCAGCCTTCAAGCGAGCCATCCACGCCCGCCGTTGCCTGGTTCCCGCGGACGGGTTCTATGAGTGGTATGCGGGGGAGTATGGTAAATCCCCTTTCTGGATCCACAGTCCGGGGCGTATCCCCATCGCATTTGCCGGCCTTTGGGAGCGGTGGGATGGCGGGGAGGGGGAGCCCCTGTTCACATTCACGATCATCACGACGGAGGCGAGTCCAGCCGTTTCCGGGATTCACCACCGTATGCCGGCCATTCTTGAGGGTGACGCACGCACGCGCTGGCTGGACCGCGACCGGCCCGGGGAGGAAGCGGTGGAGTTGTTGGTGCCATTCGAGGGTGAGTTGATGGCCCATGAGGTCTCGAAGATCGTGAACTCGCCTGCCAACGACGTGCCGGAGTGCCGGGACCCAATAGAGGGGTGTGCCCCCTGATCCCACTCAACGCTTTTTTGGTCGTGGTCGTGTTGGGGCTCCCGGCTGCCGATAGCATTGTGATCACGGGTGGGGTTCGTGGGCCCTCCGTATCCAGGGACGGGCGGGTGGTGGTAGAGGTACGAGGAGATCTGTGGCTAGTTGGACTGGACGATGCCGTAACCGTGCGGCTGACCGATACCAATGGTTGGGAGCGCGATGCCGCGTGGACCCCCGATGGCTCCGCCGTGGTCTATGCGGCAGTCGACGAGTCGGGTCAGGACCTGTGGAGGTTGGCCGTCGGCCCCGGGGGGGCGTTGGGCGGACCCGTCAGGCTGCTGGAGTCCTCCGAGGTCGAGAGTGAGCCCTCGGTCCTTCCGGAGGGAGAAATCCTTTTTGTGCGCGGCGCCGGGCAGGCCGCGGACCTCTGGATGATCGATAAAGAAGGAGTCGAACGGCGTCTCACCAACACCGGTGCCTCGGCCCGGGATCCGGCCGCCTCACCGGACGGGCGCCGGGTCGTGTACACGACGGGATCAGAGGGCTCGCCAGAACTCCGCGTGCTCGATCTGGAAAGCGGCGAGGATCGGCTCCTCCTGCCGGACCGGGAGGGGTCACATCCTGCATGGGCGTTCGACGGGGAGCGTATCGCGTTCGCGAGTGACGACGAGGGTGGGGGCGTGTGGATCACCGATGCCGACGGAAGCTACGCCAACCTTGCGAGCCGGGGCGGTGGGGAGCCCGCATGGACGCCCGACGGCCGCTTGCTGGTGGCCGACGTACCGCCGAGCGGCCCTGAGTACAATGGTGATCCAGACCGCTTGGGTGCGCGCGAGCCTCAACGGCTCTTCCCCGCCACCGGCGGCCTGAGGCTGCTCGCCGAATTGGACACCCCCAACCGCGGTGTGGAGGTAGACGCCCGATTCGCGGTCGACGGGCCTCGCCACTCGGGGTGGGTGCTCGACCGTCTCGCCGAGCGTACGGCGGCCCTCTACTTCCGCGGTGAGGATCGCGCCTACGCACGGCGACGTTGGAAACGGGTGGTGGAGGAGGCGCGGCCGCGGATTCTGGGCGCCGATTCGGAGTCCATGCTGGAGGAAGAGATCCACCGGTTGTTGGAGTTACGCCCGACCTTGCGGGCCGAGGCCCGCGGGAAGGTCGCCGTTTCGTCGGCCCACCCGTTGGCTACGGCCGCCGGTCTGGAGGCACTTCGCCGGGGCGGGAACGTGGTGGACGCCGCGGTCGCCGTCTCATTCGCTCTGGGTGTGGTCGAGCCCGATGCGAGCGGCTTGGGGGGTTATGGACAAATGCTCATCTACTTGGTCGGGATGCCCGAGCCCGTCGTAATCGACTTTCTGACTCGTCTGCCCGAGGCGGCGACGATGGACAACGGCGCCCTCTTGGACGCCGACGGGGAGCTACCAGAATACGGACCGGTGCTCGCGAACGTGCCGGGCACGGTAGATGGCATGGGATTGGCTTTCGAGCGCTTCGGTAGTGGGGTCGTGGCGTGGAGAGACCTGGTCGAGCCCGCCATCCGGTTGGCTGAAAACGGCTTCGTGCTCGATGACGCGTTCACTACGACGCTGTCGAGCGAGCGGGCCCGTTACCTCACCTACCGCGGGACCAGCGAACTCTTCTACCGCGACGGCGAGCCGTTGATGGCGGGCGACTCGCTTTTCAATCCGGATCTGGCATGGACGCTGCGGCAGATCGCCGAAGGAGGCGCACGCGTGTTCTACGAGGGAGACATCGCGCGCCGCATGGTCGAGGACCTGCAGGGCCAGGGCAACGTAATGACGCTCCGTGACCTGGCCCACTACTACGCCGTGGAGCGACGGCCAGTGACCGGGAGCTACCGGGGGCACACGATCTTCGGGTCGGCGCCCCCGGCCAGCGGCGGTGCCAGCCTTGTCGGGAAGTTGAATCTGCTCGACTTGGCGGAGGCCGGGGGCCGCTTCACTGAGGATTACGCGAAGTTGCACGCGATGATCGAGGCCTGGAAGCTCGCGCCTTCCACACAGGGCCGGGTGGCCGACCCGCGGATCTGGCCGGTCGATATCGTGCCCTTCGAGAGCAAGGACACTGCACTCGCTCGGTGGCGGTGCTTTCGGGCGGATCGTGCCCTGACCATGGCGCTTCCCCGGCGGGTCGCCGACTGCGTGGACCCGGAAGCGGGGAGTGCCCTGCCGCAGGAGTTCCCCGGGGTCGTGCAGCTCGGCCACCAGGATCCGGGCACGGATCCGGGCGAGTTGTGTGATGTCGAGCCCGCACTGGTCGAAGGCCTGTGTCGAGCCGCCGGCACGACGGCCTTCGCAGTCGCCGACGCCCAAGGTAACATGGTAACTGTCACGCAGACCCTTGGGACCTGGGGAGGCAATTTCTACGTGACACCGGGACTGGGGTTTCCGTACAACGACAGGCTCCGGTCCTATGGCAGTGATCCGGATCGGTACAATGCGCGCATCCCGTTCGCCCGAAACGTCACATCGATCTCGCCCACCTTGGTTTTTCGCGGAACGGGTAGGGAGCGTGAGCCACTGATGGCCGTCGGCGCGGCCGGGAACGCCTGGATAGCTTCGGCGGTGTATGCGGTGATCACCGCTGTCATCGACGACGGGTTGGGCCCCCAGCGCGCCCTGGAACTACCCCGATTCCTGGTAGGTGGTCGAGGGGGATCTCGTACAGTTCAATACGAAGACGGCTTCGCTCCGAGTGTTGTCCGAGCGCTCGAAGCCATGGGGCACACCCTGCGCCGGATCTCCCTTCGGGGTGAGGTCCGAATGGGGTTCGGCGCTGCCGTCGTGGTCGACGACGGAGTGGCCATTGCGGGCGCTGATCCTCGCCGCTCCGGCGCGGCAGGAGCTGTTCGAGACCGCTGATGCCAGGGTGTGCCGGCCCCTGACTTCTCGCCTCCTCGTCTCGTCCTTCAGTTGGCCAGGACCGCCCGGTCACGAGCCCAGGAGCGCAGGCGTTCCACCTTTTCGGCCATCGTGACGGAGAGTGGGCGTGTCTGGCTGATCTCCGCGAGGAGCGCTTCCGTGGTTACCGTGCCGCTCGCGGAGAATGCTCCGTAGAGGCCCGAGACCACGACCTCTTCGATCTCGGAACCGCTGAATCCCGATGAGGCGGCGCCCAGCGCGTCGAGGTCGAAGCGCTCGGCAGCCTTGCCGCGATTGCTCAGGTGGATCTTGAAGATTTCGCTGCGCGTCTGCTCGTCCGGAAGATCTACGAAGAAGATCTCGTCGAACCTGCCCTTGCGGAGGAACTCGGGAGGTAGGCGACTGATGTCGTTGGCCGTGGCCACGATGAACACGTCCCCGGTACGATCCTGCATCCAGCTCAAGAAGCTGCCCAAGATCCGCTGGGAAACCCCACCGTCTTCCGAGCCGCCCGTCGCAAAGGCTTTTTCGAGCTCGTCGATCCAGAGAACCACAGGGGCCATGCGCTCGGCGGCCGCCATCGCCCGTTTGAAGTTCCGCTCGCTCTCGCCGATGTACTTGTTGTAGAGGTTCGAGGGATCGAGCTTGAGCAGCGGCAGCCGCCACTCGGCCGCGACCGCTTTGGCGGAGAGGCTCTTCCCGCACCCCGGAACCCCCAGAAGCAGCACACCTCGCGGGAAATCGAGCCCGAACTCCTCGGCTTTCTCGGGCCGCGCCACCACCTCGCGGCGCTTGGCGAGCCAGGCCTTGAGGGTGGCGAGATCCGCGATACTGTCCAGCGTGGCCTCGACGGGGTAGTACTCCAGGAGGCCCTCGCGCGCGACCACGGACGTCTTCGCGTCGATCACGTGCCGGATGTCCTCGACGGCAAGCCGTCCGTCCTCGATGATCGCCTTGGTCAGGATCTTCTTCGCTTCGAGCAGCGTGAGGCCCATCATATGACGCACGAGGATCTCCAGCTCGTCCTGGCTGAGAGCCACCTCGACATGTTGCTTCCGCGAGATGTCACGGATGATCTGGGAGATAAGGGCGCGGTACTCGTCCGCCCCCGGCTCCGGGAGCTCGACGGTCGTGACCAGATGGCGGAGCGTCTCGGGAAACTCCACTGCGGTGCCGGTCACCAGAATCGCGCCGCACGGCTCGGAGAGCGCCTCGACGGCTTCCTTCATGTACGCGGCCAACACGGGGTCTTGGCCAAGGTGTGGACCTAGGTCCCGGAAGTGGTAGATCGCCGACTTCGCGGCCGCTGCGATGTGGCGGAATGCTTTGGTGGGCACCTCTGTGTCGTACGCCGTGCTCTCGAGATCGATCCTGCCGAGCCCTCGGATACGCGTCCATGTGAACAAGGGGGTTCCGAGTCGGTCGGCCACATGGTGGAGTAGCGTAGAAGCCCTCTCCTCTTCGTCCGTGGCGAGGTGGATGAGACCGTGCCGAGACCGGATGAGGAGTTCCAGATCTGTTAGAGAGTCCGAGGGCATGGGTCGTCAGCCTTGCGAGTTCCCTTTTGAGGTCGCCAGCCAGGACACTAGCCGCTCACGATCACTGTTGCCACCATCCCTGCGCCTTCGTGCGGGATGCAGAAGTATCGGTACGTGCCGGGCTCGGTGAAACTGTGCGTGAACACCTCGCCCGGCCGCAGGTCGCCGGAGTCGAACGGCTGGGCGCCGGACGGGAGGGCCACACTGTTCGCGTTGGTGGCCATGGATGGATCGGCCGTCACGGTGTGAATCAACCTCGACGTATTGGTCCATCGCACCGCCTGGCCGGTTCTGATCCGCACCGTCTCGCTCGTGTACCGGAGTTGGTCGTTCATGGCTACTTCGGCCGCCACGTTGCCACCGACCTCGCCGGTGGAGCGGCTACGCCGCTTTCCGAAGTAACGCGACAACGTGAACGGAATGGTGAACTCGAAGCCGTAACGGACCTGGCCGTCCCCGAAGGAGCTGCCCTGTAGGGTGGCCGTACGCGCATTGCTCAGTTGCAGGGAAACCGTATGCGGTGTAGCCGGAATGGCGAGTTGGAGACCCAAACCCCACGCGACGTCCAACTCATCTGTCCCACCCTGTACGAGGATATCACGATCCGTAAGGGTCACGACATCGCCTGCGAGGGCGATGCCGTCCGTGAGGCGAATGACCGCTCCACCACCGACGGCCCATCCGGTCTCATCATCGAGTTCTGCGACCTGGCCTAGGAGCCGTCCGACGCCATGCAGGGTGACCGATCCCAGCGGAATGGCCACCGAAAGCTCGAAGTCCCCAGAGGAAGCGGCTTCATTGAAGGCGGCGGTGACCGCCACGTCGACCGGCGCTCCGGTCGACGTGGCCAAGAATGCCCATCGCCCGTAGAGCTCTGTCTCGTTGAACTCTTCGCCGTCGACGAGGGAGTTGCTCGCGTAGTTCCATCCAAGAAGCACACGGCCGGGAAGAGACACCCCGAGCAGGAACGTCGGCGAGTTGAAGATTTTTTTCTCGTCGCCGGCGTCGATCTTCCAAAACCGGTGCAGGAAGTTGAAGTAGACCGTGCCTGCCTCTCCCGTCCAGCCACCCGCCAGGTTCGGTGTCCGGTCGAGGACCGACTGTCCCGAAAGCGGTCCGACCGTGAGCAGTGCAGCAAAAAGACTCACCAGCACGAGATGTGCATTTCCACGAGATTTGATCACAGGGTCCCCCTCCTATAGGCGAGAAACGCGCCCGGTCTCCCCTCGGACCGACCAGCCGAGTTAGCGGGACACCCGGGCGTCGGCGGAGTTCCAGCGCTTCTGAGGTCCGTGCCATGAGCGACCTCTAACGGTCCAACTCATCGAAGGCCTCCCTCAGTCGCCCCAGTGCATCGACGAGTTCCGCGGCCGGTGGACCGAAGCCCAGGCGCAGGTACCCGTCCATCCCGAAGTGGTCTCCCGGCACCACGAGCAGGTCTTTCTGGGTGCGGAGGCTCTCTGCGAACTCGGACGAGTTCACCTCGGCGTGGTAGCGAACGTAGCAGATGGCGCCCGCGTCGGGTTCACGGTAGCTGAAGCGCCCCGGTTGCTCGGTAAGCCATGAAGTCAGCGTCGCGAGGTTGGCCTGGATGATGGAACGTGTCCGCTTCAGGATCTTGGCACGGGTTCCCGGCTCGAGTGCGAGGACCGCGAGGTCGTCCGAGAGGCTCGCCGGCGCAATGGTCGTGTAGTCCGTTCGGCCCCAAATCTCCCCGATCAGGTCGGAGGGTCCGAGCACCCAACCCAGCCTGAGGCCCGGAAGGCCATATGCCTTCGACAGCGAGTTTGTGATGAGCACGCGGTCGTATCGCCCCCAGAAGGTGGCCGTCTCCATGCCGTTGACCTCGGCGCCCTGGTAGACCTCGTCGCTGAGGATCCACGCTCCGTATTGGTCCGCCGCGTCGACGATGCCCAGCATGGACTCGGCGGTGAGCACGGACCCGGTCGGGTTGTTCGGATTCGTGACCAGGATGAAGCGTGCTCCGTCTTCCAAAGCCGCCCTCAGCTCGTCGACATCGGGTTGCCAGCCTTCCTCCTCCCTCAGGCGGAATGGCAGCACCCGCGCCCCGAAGCTCGACAGCAGGCCGGGGACCTGCATGTAGTTGGGGAGCATGACCGCGGCTGCCTCTCCCGGTTCCATGAGATGCCAGAACGCGGTGAAATTGGCCTCGGCTCCACCCACGGTAACCAGGACGTTGCCCTCGTGGGCACCGGCATAAAGCGCCGAAACACGCTCGCGGAGCGCGTCACTTCCGTTCGATTGGCCATAGCCGAGGCGCACATCGGCGAGAGCTTCTCCGTCGACGCCGGCCAACGACAGGAGACCCCTCACCGAGAGCGGATGCACCCCACTCTCGGAGAGGTTGAATCGAACGCGGTGCTCGTATGTCGACTGCCACCGCTCCATGACGAACGGATTGAACTTCACGGTCATTCCTCGGCCAGGTGTCAGTCTCCGTGTATGTGGCCCCTTGAGCGGAGCCCCGCTCGGTGCGAGCGTCCTGAGGCTGAGTATCGTATCTGCGATGGAACCACCGTGGCAACGAGGGAGGGGATCCCGGTATAATGGGTAATCCTGAGACCTCCTCCAGTAGAGGTGACATGACAGTAGACCGATTGCCGGACAGCCTGGCCACGACGGGTCCCGGGGCGGACAGCATCGTGTTGGTCGTTTTGGACGGCCTCGGAGGTCTTCCACACCCGGACTCCGGCCGCACCGAGTTGGAGCGCGCTTCGACACCGAATCTCGATGCGCTCGCCGCCGGCAGTTCGTTGGGCATGTTGGACCCCGTCGGGCCGGGCATTACTGCCGGAAGTGGTCCGGGCCACCTGTCGCTGTTCGGCTACGACCCGGTCGCATCGCTGGTCGGCCGCGGGGTCCTGAGTGCGTTGG
>BTRA01000059.1:0-18052 GCA_036986155.1 Gemmatimonadota bacterium
CCACCCCGGTCCACGGGTCGTGCATCGAGTGCCGCACGATGACCTGGATCGGATGGCCACCATGTTCTCACACCGGACCTGCATACCCATCCTTCTCGCCGTCGTCATCGCCTTGCTACCGACAGGCGCCATCAGCCAAATCAGGATCGAGTTTGCGAGCGAGACCGCCGTAGAGTTGACGCGCGGCGAGCGGGTCACCATCGGGATCGAGGGAGCGGGACTCGACCGTGCGCGAGGCGTGGTAGTGGCCCGTGACGCAGCCGGACGTGACGTTGTCTCAGAGATCAGCGGTTGGAGTTCCTATCCTCCCCGCCGAGGTCCGTCGTCTTCTCCCGGAACGAGGTTAGGCGCGCCGAGCGGAGGATTCGTTCTTGTCGCCAAGCACAAGTTAGACACATCTTGCGAGCATGTCCGATCGGGTCTCCCGCCTGAAGGCAGCATTGGAGAGCCGCTACAGCATTGAGCGCGTGCTTGGCGAGGGAGGGATGGCCACGGTCTACCTCGCGAACGATCTCAAACACGAGCGGCAGGTCGCGCTCAAGGTTCTGAAGCCCGAATTGGCCGCGGTCGTCGGTGCCGAGCGGTTCCTAGCGGAGATCAAGACGACAGCGAATCTCCAGCACCCCCACATCCTCCCGCTCTTCGACTCCGGCGAAGCCGACAACTTCCTGTATTTCGTGATGCCGTGCGTGGAGGGCGAGAGCCTGCGGCAGAAGCTGGACCGGGAACATCAGCTTCCGATCGATGAGGCGGTGCGGATCGCCTCGGACATCGCCGAAGCACTCGACTACGCCCACCGCCACAACGTGATTCACCGAGACATCAAGCCCGAGAACATCCTGCTGCACGATGGGCGTCCGATGGTGGCGGACTTCGGGATCGCGTTGGCGGTGAACCAAGGCGATGGGGAACGACTGACACAAGCCGGAATGGCGTTTGGGACGCCAGAGTACATGAGCCCGGAGCAGGCGAGCGCGGAGTGGGCTCCGGATGGGCGCAGCGATACGTATAGTCTAGGGTGCGTGCTGTATGAGATGCTAGTTGGCGAGCCACCGTACACAGGACCCACGGCACTAGCCGTGTTCGCCAAGCGGCTCACGGAGCCGGTGCCGTCCGTCCGGCGTCTCCGCGACACGGTCCCAGAGGTCGTTGAGCAAGCCGTCATGAGAGCGCTTGCGAGGGTTGCGGCCGATCGGTTCGACTCCGTCGCGGCATTCGCCGATGCACTCACCACCGCGGTCGCTGCTCGGGCGAGCCCTAAGTCAGTCGCGGTACTTCCCTTCCTCAACATCGGCACCGATCCCGAAAACGAGTTCTTCAGTGACGGGATCACCGAAGACATCATCGCTCAACTGTCGAAGATCGGCGCCTTGAAGGTGATATCAAGGACGTCGGTGATGCAGTTCAAGGCACGAGAGCAGAGCCTCAAGCAGATCGGAGCGGCGCTCGGCGTCGGTACGGTCCTCGAGGGCAGCGTGCGTCGGGTGGGCGATCGGGTCCGGATCGTGGCGCAATTGATCGATGCCGAGACGGACGGGCACCTCTGGACGGAAACCTATGATCGTGAGCTCACCGATGTCTTTGCGATTCAGAGCGACGTGGCTTTCCACATTGCCGACGCCCTCAAGGCTGAGCTGTCCGCCGACGAAAGAGTCCGAATCGGGAAGGAAGCCACGGGGGATCCGAAAGCGTACAATCTTTACCTCCAAGGTCGGCACTGTCTGCTCAAGTACACACTCGATGGCATTCGGCAGGGGATCGATTTTCTCGAGCAAGCGATTGCAGCGGATACAGACTACGCGCAGGCCTATACAGCCATGGCGTTCGCGTATGTGCAACTCGGCTTGGGCTATGGGGAAGGCAGCCTCCGACCTGAAGAGTCTTATTCCAAAGCGAAGCAGGCGGCCGCGACCGCGTTCGATCTCGACGACTCGCTCGACGAGGCGTACCTCATGCTCGGAGTCGTCAAGTTCATGTACGAATTCGACTGGACGGGTGCGGAGCAAGATCTCCGACGAGCGGTTGAACTGAATCCCAACGGTGCCATGACCCAGGACTTCTACGGGCTTCTGTTGGCCGCCCAGGAAAGGCACGAGGAATCCATCGCGGCTCGGAGGCGCGCCATAGAGCTCGACCCGCTGACGGCCGTCCACTCATCCGATCTGGCGACGGCGCTCCTGCGCGCGGGTCGGTACGACGAGGCCTTGGAGGAGGCGAGCCGGTTGACGGAGCTCGAACCCGATTGGCCATTGGGTCACGCTGCCCTTGGATGGGCCTACGTGAAGAAGGGGATGGTCGACGAAGGTCTTGCCGCGTTGGAGAAAGCCGTCGCGCTCAGCCCACACAGCACCATGCTCTTGGCGCAACTCGGGCAGGCCTATGGAATCGCCGGTAAGCCCGAAAGAGGCCGGGAGGTGTTGCGGCAGCTCGAGGAGCGATCGCTACAGTGGCACGTTCCGCCCTATCACCTGGCGTACGTCTACACAGGCCTTGGCGAACACGACAAGGCGGTCGATGCTCTCGAGCAGGCATATGAGGATCGAGCCGGTGGGGTCTACGGGATCAAGGGCTCATTCCTATTCACGCCGCTCCGCCCCCACCCCGGGTTCCGAGCGTTGCTGAAGAAGATGAACCTGGAGGATTGATATGATCACGCGTGTGCGAGCGCCCGCGGTGGCCGGCACTTTCTACCCGGCGGATTCGGACGAGCTTCGCGCAACGGTCGAGAGTCTGCTCGCCGAGGCCGGCGCTGGAGAGGCTGGAAGTCCTCGGGCGGAGCGCCAACAGACTCCGCCGAAGGCGTTGGTGGCCCCCCACGCGGGCTACGCCTACTCCGGGCCCGTGGCGGCCAGTTCCTACGCCAGGCTCGAGGGTGTTGCTGGCGCCGACATACGGCGGGTCGTGCTTCTGGGCCCGGCGCACCGGTGGCCGTTCCACGGCCTCGCGCTCCCCGACGTGGAAGCCTTCGCCACGCCGCTGGGTGAGGTTGCGCTGGACGCCACGGGCGTCGCCGCCGCGCTCGGGTCACGGCACGTGCGAGTGCTCGACGAAGCACACCACGGAGAGCACTCCTTGGAGGTCCATCTCCCCTTCCTACAGATCACCCTGGGGGAGTTCACCCTGGTCCCGCTCGTGGTCGGTGATGCGACCGCGGGTGACGTGGCCGAGGTGCTTCGGCTGCTCTGGGGTGGGTCCGATACGATTGTCATCGTCAGTTCGGACCTGAGCCATTTCCTGTCGTACGACGAGGCGCTCGAGATCGACGGCAGCACGGCCGCCGCGATCGAGGCGCTCACCCCTGACAAGATCGGAAACCACCAGGCCTGCGGGCGCATCCCGCTGGGCGGACTCCTCATGGTCGCGGCCGAACGCGGCCTGCGAGCTCACAGGGAGGATCTCAGGAACTCGGGTGACACCGCCGGCCCCCGGGACCGGGTCGTTGGCTACGGCGCCTGGGCGTTCACCGAGTAGGGCATACCCGGGGGGGGGCCCGCAGTACGCCCACCTCACGGGCCAACGCCGCCCAGGCGCACCGGCTGGCGCTTCGCTCCCCAGGTGCCGGGCTGGGCTTCCAGGACGCCGGGGCAGCCTGCACCACAGAAACGACAGGCCCCGTCCTCGGTCAGGTTCCAGGCCGTGAGCACGTACCAATCCCGCCCGATGAGCATCTCTCCGCAGGCGTGGCAGTAGGTACTACCCCCGGCCTCGTCGTGCACATTGCCCGTGTAGGCGTAGCGGACGCCGTTCCTGAGAGCGATCTCCCGCGCTCGGGCCAGCGTGGCCGGCGGAGTGGGCGGCTTGTCCATCATCTTCCAGTCTGGATGGAAGGCCGTGAAGTGCATGGGCACGTCGGGGCCCAGGCTCGCGACGACCCACTCTGTCATGGCCTCGATCTCCTGGTCCGAGTCGTTCTCTCCCGGGATCATCAGGGTCGTCAACTCGAACCACACGTCGGTCTCGTGCTTGAGGTAGACGAGCGTGTCGAGCACGGGCTCGAGGTGAGCGGCGCAGACCTCGTGGTAGAAGCGTTCCGAGAACGCCTTGAGGTCTACGTTGGCGGCGTCCATGTGCCGGTAGAACTCGGCGCGCGGTTCCGGACACACATAGCCGGCGGTCACGGCCACGCTGTGGATCCCCTTCTCTCGGCATGCTTGCGCCACGTCGATGGCATACTCGTGAAAGACGGTCGGGTCGTTATACGTGAACGCGACGCTCCGGCAGCCCAACGTCACCGCCGCTTCGGCGATGGCCTCGGGTGAGGCCTGGTCCATGAGCGTGTCCATCTCCCGGGACTTACTGATGTCCCAATTCTGGCAGAACTTGCAGGCCAGATTGCAGCCCGCCGTGCCGAACGAGAGGACGGGAGTGCCCGGAAGGAAGTGGCTGAGAGGCTTCTTCTCGATGGGGTCGATGCAGTAGCCACTCGACCGACCGTACGTGGTCAGGACGATTTCGTCCCCCGCTCGGGCTCGCACGAAGCAGAGGCCGCGCTGCCCGTCTCGCAACTTGCACGCACGCGGGCAGATATCGCACTGGACCCGCCCGTCGTCGAGGGTGTGCCAGTGGCTGGTCGGGTGATGCGGCGCGCTCGTGGTCATCGGTCCCCGTTTGTCGCCAGATGATGTCGAAATGTGCAGAAGCGCGACGGCGTGAGGCAAGCTGGCCCCCACCGGGTTGACGCTGAGGCGGCCCGCACCGAACGTGACCGCCATGGAGATCGTACGCGCTTTCGCGCCCGCGACCGTGGGCAACGTGATCTGTGGGTTCGACGTCCTCGGGCTTGCGTTGAGGGCTCCTGGGGACGAGGTCATCGTTCGCCGCTCGGGGGATGCAGGCGTGACAATCACCTCGATCCACGGTGACGGCGGCCGGTTGCCGCTCGACGCCGGCGAGAACGTGGCCGGCGTCGCCGCTTCGGCCGTCATCGCCGTGAGCGGCGGGCCGCAGGGTATCGAGCTGGAGCTGTGGAAGGGACTTCCGATCGCTTCCGGAATGGGCGGAAGCGCGGCGAGCGCCGTGGCGGCCGCCGTCGCCACCGATGCGCTCCTCGGCTCCCGGCTGGACCGGCCCGCGCTGCTGGCGTGTGCGCTCGAGGGGGAGCGGGTGGCGGCGGGGGCTGGTCACGCGGACAACGCGGCACCCTGTCTCTACGGTGGGATAGCACTCTGCCGGCACGGCGATCCAGTCGACGTGGTAGCGCTGCCGGTTCCGGCGGGCCTCTCGGTCGCGCTGGTACGCCCTCCTCACGAGATCCTGACCGAGCAGGGCCGCTCCGTGCTTCCCGAAAGGCTGCCACTCGGCGCGGTGGTGGCACAGATGGCGGACGTCTCCGCGTTCGTGTCCGCGCTTCACTCGGGTGACATGGACCTTCTCGGCCGAGCCTTGTCCGACCGGATCGCCGAACCAGTGCGCAGATCTCTCGTGCCGGGTTTCGACTCCGTGCGCGCCGCGGCCCTCGCGGCCGGCGCCCTGGGTGCGGGGATCTCGGGGGCCGGCCCGTCGATGTTCGCTCTGTGCCGAAGCCTGGCCGATACACGTTCGGTCGCCGACGCCATGGCCGAGGCCTTTGCCGGCGCCGGCGTCGAGGGAGCCGACCGCCACGTGTCCGAGGTAGCGATGGAAGGCGCTCGAATCCTCTCGGACACCGAGCCCGTGCAGTGAGACTGGTCAGCACGCGGGGACGCTCACCCCCCGTGGATCTTCGTACGGCCTTGTTCGAGGGCTTGGCACCGGATGGCGGACTCTACATGCCGGAGCGCCTCGATCCGCTTGCTCCCGAGGTGCTGGAGGGGCTCCGGGGCGCCGCATTCTCGGATGTCGCCGAGGTGCTGGTCGGGAATCTGTTCGGCGACGATCTGGCCGATTCGGCGATGGACCGACTCACTGACGCGCTCGACTTTCCGGTGCCGTTGGTCGAGTTGGCTGACGGCGTCCGCGTGCTCGAGCTGTTCCACGGGCCGACCCTCGCGTTCAAGGACGTGGGGGCACGGTTCATGGCGGGCCTGATCGCTGGGTACCTGGAGCCGGGTACGGCACCCCTCACCGTGCTGGTAGCCACGTCGGGTGACACCGGAGGTGCGGTGGCTCACGCGTTCCTCGGCGCCGAGGGCGTGCGCACGGTGGTTCTCTTTCCCGGTGGGGGGGTGAGCCACTTACAACAAAGGCAGTTCACGACGTTGGGTGGGAACGCGAGCGCGGTGGCGGTCGACGGCACGTTCGACGATTGCCAGTCGATGGTGAAGGCGGCTTTCGCGAATGAATCACTCAGGGCTTCGGTGCGCCTGACATCGGCCAACTCCATCAACGTGGGCCGGCTGATCCCGCAGATGTTCTACTATGCGCACGCCTGGGCTCAACTGCCTCCGGGCACGGGCCCGCCGCTCTTTTCCATCCCCTCGGGAAACTTCGGCAATCTCGCGGCGGCGTTGATGGCCCGGCGCATGGGTGTTCCGGCCGCCGGGTTCGTCGCGGCGACCAACGTGAATGACGTCGTGCCCGAATACCTGGAGAGCGGGGCGCTGCGGCCGCGGCCATCGCGCCAAACCATCTCCAACGCGATGGACGTCGGGAATCCGAGCAATTTCGAGCGCATCCGGGCGCTTTGCGGAGACGACCTCGGCCGGCTTCGATCCGAAGTCGTGGGAAGCGCCCACACCGACGACGAGACCCGACGCTGCATCGCGGATGTGGTCGACCGTGCGGGCTATGTGCTCGACCCCCACTCGGCGGTCGGCTATTTGGGGCTGCAAGCCGGTCGCCGGCGTTGGCCGCAGGGTTCGCCGATCGTTCTCGCCACTGCGCATCCCGCCAAGTTTCCGGAGGTAGTCGAGCTGGCGATCGGCGGAGCGGTGACGGTGCCCGCCCGCTTGGCCGAGCGCCTGAATGAGGAGGCGGTCGTGCAGCGGATTCCCGCCGAGCCGCAGGCGCTCGAGGAGCTCTTGTCGAGCAGTAGGCCAGCCACTGAGACCTTGCCCGGGCTGCCGCGGTTAGATAGAATTTGAACCATGGTTCAAATTGTGACAGGTCCCTCTGGCCCGAAGGCACTAGCCCGGAAGCTGGAGATCCTTCGCTCGGCATCGTACGCATTCGGCGAACGTGGCTACCACGAGACCGGGATGCGGGATATCGCCTCCGACCTCGGCATGACGGTCGGCAACCTCTATTACTACTTCGAGAGCAAGCAGGCGCTGCTCTATTTCTGTCAGGACGAGACCCTGAATGGGCTCCTGGATCTGGCCGCTTGGGTCGGCGAGCATGCGGACGGCGCCGCCGGGCGACTCTATCTGCTCATCGTCGGACACGTGATCTGCATCAACGAGGGTGTGCCCGGGTCCTTGGCCCACCACGATGTCGAGGCGCTCGACGATCCATGGCGGTCGAAGATCGTCAGAAAGCGCCGGCGGTACGAGCTGGTTCTGCGCACGCTGATCGAGGAGGGGATGTGTGGCGGCGTGTTCGCGAAGACCAATGCCAAGGTCGCCGCGCTCGCCATTCTGGGTGCCGTGAACTGGACGGCGAAGTGGTTCCGAGAGGAGGGAGACCTCTGCGCTCGCGCGGTGGGTGGGGACTTCGCTTCACAACTCGTGAGAGGCCTGCTCGGTGCCGGCGTCTGCTTCGACCCGCCGAATATCCACGTGCCCGTGTTCGGGGGACTCTAGTCATGGATGGATACAGGACTGCGACCTTGCGCGTGAACGGGCAGGATGTGCACGTGGTCTTCCCAACCCATCACACGTTGCTGGAGGTGCTACGCGAGGAGTGCGGCCTCACCGGCACCAAGCACGGCTGCGAGCTCGGTGAGTGCGGAACGTGCACGGTCCTGGTGGACGGCGAGCCCGTGTTGAGTTGCCTGGCGCTCGCGGTGGAGATGGAGGGCCACTCCATCGAGACCGTGGAGGGGTTACAGGACGGGAACGAGCTTCATCCCCTGCAGGCTGCTTTCGCCGACCTCGGCGCGGCCCAGTGCGGCTACTGCACGCCCGGTATGCTCATGACCGCCAAGGCGCTGCTCGAGGAGAACGACGATCCCAGCGCGGACGAGATCCGTACGGCCTTGGCCGGCAACCTGTGCCGGTGCACCGGCTACCATAAGATCGTCCAGGCCGTGGAGTGGGCGGCAGGTGTGGCCCGCGGCGATGCCGGGGCGGGGCCCGCCAGGGAAGCGCTTTTCGGGTCCAGCGTCCCGGGAGAGGGCTCATGACCCCCCCTAGCTCGGGTCGAGTGATCGCGCCGGAACAGGCGCCACCGGACAGCGCGCCCGGCTCCAGGCCCGAAGACGACCTGCGCGTCGTCGGCACTCCTTTCAGGCGTGTGGATGGCTGGGCCAAGGTCACTGGCCAGACGCGTTTCGCCGACGATATCACGTTTCCACGTACGGTCCACATGAGGCTCGTGCGCAGCACCCTACCCCATGCCTTGATCCAGAGCATCGACACGTCCAAGGCTGAGGCGATGCCCGGGGTGGTCGGCGTGCTTACGGGCAAGGACATGCCCGAGCCCTTCGGAATCCTGCCCGTCTCCCAGGACGAGCACGCGCTCTGTCTGGAGAAGGTGCGCTTCGTGGGTGATCCTGTGGTGGCCGTCGCCGCACTGACGGAGGACCAGGCGGCCGACGCCTGCTCGGCGGTGAAGATCGAGTACGAGCCACTGACCACGATCGCTTCCGTGGACGAGGCTCTCGAGACACCCGAGCCGCTCATCCACGACTATGGCGACGAGGGCAACCTCCACAAGAAGATCTCGTTGCAGTTCGGGGCCGTGGAGGACGGTTTCGCCGAAGCCGACGAGATCTTCGAGGACGTGATGTTCTACGAGGGCAACACCCACCTCCCCATGGAGCAGCACGCGGCGGTCGCCGTGCCCGAGGGTGGCGGGCGCATCACGCTCTACTCCTCCACGCAGACCCCGCACTACGTGCACAAGGTGCTCGCCAAGGTGCTGGAGATGCCGGCCTCCCGCGTGCGCGTGATCGCTTGTTCGGTGGGCGGAGGGTTCGGGGGCAAGAGCGACATCTTCAACCACGAGATCGCCGCGGCCAAGATGGCCCTGGTCACCGGGCGGCCGGTGAAGGTGTGCCTGAACCGGGAAGAGGTATTCTACTGCCACCGGGGTCGGCACCCGGTGCTCATGCATCTTCGCACCGGCTTCACCAAGGACGGTGCCATGGTCGCCCAGCACCTGAAGACCGCTCTGGACGGCGGAGCGTACGGGAGTTACGGCGTCGCGAGCACGTACTACACGGGCGCATTGCAGACCGTGACCTATGGGCTGCCCCGCTATCGATTCGACTCCATCCGCGCGTTCACGAACAAGCCGCCCTGCGGTCCCAAACGGGGTCACGCCACGGTGCAGCCGCGCTTCGCGCTGGAGGTGCACCTGGACAAGGCGGCGGAACGGTTGGGTATCGACCCGGCGGATCTTCGACTGAACAACCTGCTCCCGCCCGATTCGATTACCGCCAACTACCTGAAGGTGGGGAGCATAGGGCTGGGCGCGTGCATCCGAGCTGTGGTGGATGGGAGTGGGTGGCGAGACCGCTTCCAGGCACTTCCGCACGGCCGCGGACTGGGCCTGGCGTGTGGGTCGTATCTGACCGGAGCGGGCCTTCCGATCCATTGGAACCACCTGCCACAGTCCGCAGTGCAGCTCAAGCTGGATCGCACGGGCACGGTCGCCGCGTACTGCGGGGAGGCCGAGATCGGCCAGGGCTCCGACTCCGTGCTGGCGGCTTGCGTGGCCGAAGTCCTGGGCATCGGGCTCGACGACGTGCTCCTGTGCGTGGGTGACACCGGCCTCACTCCCGTGGATCTCGGCAGTTACTCCTCGAGGGTAACGCTCATGGTCGGCCGGGCGGCCATCCAGGCGGCTGAGCGCGCCCGCGACCGCTTGGCCGAGGCGGTCGCGGAGAAGCTCGACGTGCCCGCGGGGCGGTTGGTCTTCGCAGAAGGCCGGGTGTTCGATTCGGCGAGTCCCGATGACGGACTGCCGTTCGCGCAGGCCGTGCAGCGGGCCGAGGAGAAGTTCGGGGCGCTGGCCACCACCGGTTCGTATGCTCCGCCGCGCGCTCCCGGCCGTTATCGGGGCAGTGGCGTCGGGCCGTCACCCACCTACTCCTACTCGGCGTGCGTAATGGAGGTGGAGGTCGATCCCGTGACGGGCTTGTACCGGGTCGAGCACGTTTGGATCGCGCACGACATCGGCCGAGCGATCAACCCGGTGCTGACCATGGGCCAGGTGGAGGGCGGCGTGTACATGGGGCTCGGCGAGGCCATGATGGAGGAGCAGGTGTTTCGACGTCTTCCCAAGAGCCGCTCCAATGCGCTCGTGCACAAGGTGCCGTCGATCCTGGAGTACAAGAGTCCCACATTCCACGAGATGCCGCCGGTGACCACCTACTTGATCGAGGACCCCGATCCCGAGGGGCCATTCGGGGCCAAAGAAGTGGGCCAGGGTCCTCTCCTCCCGGTCATCCCGGCGCTGGCCAACGCGGTCTTCGACGCGGTGGGCGTGCGCATCGATCAAGTGCCCATCGGGCCTCACATGATCCGGAAGGCGCTGGAAGACAAGGCTGCGGGCGGGGAGGGCCGCTACGGGCCCAAGACATTCCCGGACGTCGACTTCGGTGTGCCGCTCATGGTGCCGACTCCGGACGAGGGTGGGGACGGGAGGGCCACCAACACCGAAGAGGCGGGCGTTCGGAAGGGATCCGGCACGATGACCGACGGTGTTGGGAAGGACTCCAAGCCATGATGCGCCTCCCGGTCTTTCGCCTTCACCAGCCTGAGAGCTTGGCGGATGCGATGGCTCTCGTGGCATCGTCGGACGGCGAGACCCGCCTGGTGGCCGGAGGTACCGACCTGTGGCCCAACATGAAGCGACGGCACCAGTCGGCCGATGTGGTCGTGAGCCTGAAGCGCGTCGCGAAGCTGTCCGGGATCCGGGGGGAGGTGGGCGAGGAGGTGCGCATCGGCGCGATGACCACCCTGGCCGCGGTAGCCTCGAGTCCGATCGTGCGGGCGGCGTATCCGGCGCTCGCCCGCGCGGTGGAGTCGATCTCGTCGCCGGCAATTCGGAACATGGCCACCCTGGGCGGCAACCTCTGCCTGGACACGCGTTGCACCTATTACAACCAGACCGAGGAGTGGCGCACGTCGATCGACTTCTGCCTGAAGGAAGGCGGCAGCACCTGCTGGGTGGCACCGCAATCGCCGCGCTGCTGGGCGGTGTCGTCCAGTGATGCCGCTCCGGTATTGTGCGCCCTCGGCGCGCGTGTCCGGCTGGTGTCACCGGCGGGTGAGCGCGAGATGTCCGTGGCGGAGCTCTACCGCGACGACGGTATCGACTTCCTCACCAAGCAGCCCGACGAGGTGCTCACCGAGGTGGTGCTTCCACCCTCGGACGGCCTCCGGATGTCCTTCTGGAAACTCCGTCGCCGAGGCTCCATCGACTTCGCCGTGCTCACGGCGGCGGTTGCTGTGCGCCGAAAGGACGACGGCGTGGTCTCAGAGGCTGCGGTCTGGTTGGGGGCGGTGGCATCTGCGCCGGTCCGGTCCGGAGCGGCCGAGGCGGTGCTCGTGGGTAACTCGTTGACCGCCGAGATCATCGCCGAGGCTGCCATGGCCACACGCAAGGTCGCCACCCCTCTGGACAACACGGACTTCACCTTGCAGTGGCGCTCGAAGATGGTAGTTCATTACGTCGAGGCGGCGCTACGCGAGATCGCAGGACTGGAACGGGAGCGCCTCGTCCCGAATCACGCGATGTGACCCGCAACCCGTGCGGCGGGGGACCACCTGAGCACTCCTAACGACAGAACGGCCATCCGGGCTCGGCAGGAGGAACTGTTCGAGCACATGCTCGAGTGTGTCCTGCGCGACAATCGCTTCTACAAGCACAAATACAGCGACCTCCTGATCCCGGACGGGGGGCTGACCCTTCGCGATCTGGAGGCCCTGCCCCTCACGGACAAGGCCGAGCTGGCGTCCGACCAGGAATCGAATCCACCCTACGGCACCAACCTGACCCGGCCCTTCGCGGCGTATACGCGGGTCCACCAAACCTCCGGCACGACCGGCACTCCACTGCGCTGGCTCGATACTCCCGAGAGTTGGCAGTGGTGGCTGGATTGCTGGGCTGAAGTTTACGAAGCGGCCGGGGTCGGACCGGCCGATCGCATCTTCATCCCGTTCTCGTTCGGTCCGTTCATCGGGTTCTGGACCGCGTTCGAGGCTGGACCCCAGGTCGGAGCCATCACGATCCCGGCCGGCGGCTTGACCTCGGAGCAGCGCATCGAAAAACTGCTCGAGTATGATGCGACAGTGGTGGTTTGTACGCCTACGTACGCACTCCGCCTGGCTCAGATCGCGCGTGATGCGGGTAGAGATCTGGCTGCGAGCTCGGTGCGGGTCACGATTCACGCCGGCGAGCCCGGGGCCAGCCTTCCCAATGTGAAGGCCCGCATCGAGGAGTCCTGGGGAGCGCGCTGTGTGGACCACGCAGGCGCGACCGAAGTGGGTGCCTGGGGCTACGGGTGTGGCCACGCCGACCATATGCACATCAACGAGTCGGCGTTCATAGCCGAGGTCATCGACCCGGATTCGCTGGAGCCTGCTCCGGCAGGTCCCGGCGGTAGGCAGGAAGGTGAGCTGGTCCTCACGAACCTCGGGCGTGTGGGCAGTCCTGTGATCCGCTACCGGACGGGCGATCTGGTCGAGATGTCCACGGAGCTTTGCCCGTGTGGGCGTCCAACGGCCTGGCTGCGCGGTGGCGTGCTCGGCAGGATCGACCATATGGTGACCGTCCGCGGCATCAACGTCTACCCCAGCGCTATCGAGAACATCGTGAGGGCACACGGGGCGATCGACGAATACGAGGCCCACGTGCGGACGGAGCGGGAGATGGCCGATCTGGTGCTGCTCGTGGAAGTCACTGATCCTGATCCGGCCGCAGTCGCGAAGGCCCTCGAAGCGGATGTCCACGGTAGGTTACGACTTCGGCCCAGTGTCGAAGTGGTGTCGAACGGAAGTCTGCCTCGCTACGAGCTCAAGTCGAAGCGATTCCATGGGATTACCGACGATCGCACGACCGGAAAGGTCTGACAGCTCCGTGCCGTCGATCGAGAGCTCCGGTTTTCCCCTGGTCTTCCGTGTCGCGGACGCCCCTGTTCCGGTCTCGGCTCGCCCGCCCGGCCCGCCCGCAGGGGCGATCTCGCTCCGCACCGAGGTTCGCGCGTTCGAGGGGATGCAGAAGGAGGCCGTCGTCACGCTGGATTCCGGCGCACGCTGGCGCATGGTATCGGACGAGGGGCCCTATCTGAACGGTACGGATCTGGCCCCGTTTCCGCTGGCGTTCTTTACGGCGGGTATGCAGTTCTCGTTCCTCTCACAGCTTCTTCAGGGGGCTCGTGCGCAATCCATCGATCTGGGCCGGATCGGGTTGGCTCAGGACAATTTCTACACGATGGAGGGGTCGTTTCTGCGGGGCGACGCAGTTGGAGGAGCCCTCCCCTCCCGCTTGGAGGTAACCCTGGAGTCGGCCGCCGACCCCGAGGCAATCAAACGGCTGGTCCGCATGGCCGAAGCGAAGTCCGGCGCGCAGGCGCTCCTGCGCGCTCCCATGACCAACGTGTTCTCGCTCACACACAATGGAAGGGCTTGCACAGTCGAGGGGGTGGTGGCCTCATCCGCTCCTCGACACGACGAGCCGCGGTTCGAGGGGATAAGGCCGGAGGCCGAGTGGCCCGGATCGGACCACATCATCACCAAGGTGAGCGAGGCCGAATCGGTGCATGGGGTGGAGGGTGGGGCGGGGAGCAGCCTTCAGGCCGAGCAAAAGCGGACGCTCCACGTCCACGGCGACGCCGGTGTGCTCCGAGGGATGGCCATGGAGACCGGCGTTCGGCTCTTCAAGCCGATCGGGAGCAGCTTTCAGTTCCGCTGCGATGAGGTCGCGGGGTTGGGTGGTGACGAGACCGCCCCGCCCCCTCTCGCGTTCACCGCGGCGGGTATCGGTTTCTGCTACATGACGCAGCTAGGGCGCTACGCGCACATCCTCGGCAAGAAGCTAGCCGGCTACAGTCTCGTGCAAGACATGGCGTTTCGCCTGGGCGCCGAGACCTCCGCCGGCACGCTCGAGGCTACCGCGGATCCCGTTGACACGCACGTCTTCCTGCACTCGTGCGAGAGCGACGTTCTGGCCCGAGACTTCGTCCGCACCGGCGCTCGCACGTGTTTCTTGCACGCGGCGATGGGCGGGACTTACCGATCCGAGATCGGCGTGTCGCTGAACGGGGAGGAGTTGTTCATCTGACTTGCCGCCCGCTGCCAAAATCCGGCTGATCTCCCCGCTTCCCGAGCTGCGATGGATTCCTTGTGCGTTTCCTGTTTCCGGCACCATGGCCTCGTACCGGGTGACGACGACGACCTTAATCCTCGGCCTCCTCGGAGTCCGGCTCCCGCTCTACCTCGATGGAGCAGCTCGTGACGAGCGCTGCAACCGCGCCGATTGCGGCCCACATGGGAGCCAGCACGGCACCTACGACTCCCACGGAGAGGGGCACTTCGATGAGTGACCTTCCCTCCTCGTTCTTGATGATGATCCGCCGAACGTTCCCCTGGTGGATCAGCTCCTTGATCTTGCCGATCACCTTGTCGCCGCTGACCCTATGCGCCTCGCGGGTCTTGCCTCCTGCCTCGCCCTCGATCTGACGGTCGGTCCCTGCGGTCTCGTCGTCCATTTCGTCCACTCCTCGTGTTCTCGGTTCTCGGCAGCAGCCTCTCGTCCTCAGCGGGCCGCCCGAACGAAGTTGGATCTTGGCTCCAACGAGAGCAAGGAACACTCCCGCTACCGTCTCGTCGATTCCCAACTGCTCGCGAAGAGTTCTGCGGATCGACCGTTCCTTCGAGGTAATCTCTCCGTCCTCGTAGGCACCTTCCAACGCGGCTCTGTACACCGTCAGCTTCCTCCGGTCGAGGTATTCGGGCGTCGGCT
Organism: Gemmatimonadota bacterium; assembly: GCA_036986155.1. GTDB lineage: Bacteria > Gemmatimonadota > Gemmatimonadetes > Longimicrobiales > Gaopeijiaceae > JACZXQ01. The sequence goes on from BTRA01000059.1 coordinate 14,989, forward strand.
GAATACCGGGCACCGGGTCGCCGAGGCGGAACGGGCGATCGGTGGCGGTGCTCATGCCTATCTTGCCAAGCCCGTGGAGCCCGACGTACTGATAAGCCAGATCGAGGAACGGCTGGGAGTCTGGCGGAGGACGACTCATGCGAGATCACCGAAGACGCGTTTACGACTCGGTACTCGGCCTGCTCTGCGACGCGGAAAACCCCACTCCTCTCGTACGGCTCAATCGCGTGGTTCCGTTCGAGCACGCCCAGGTGTACGCGAAGCTCGAGTGGTATAACCCGTTCGGCTCCGTCAAGGATCGCATCGCCGCCAACATGATCGTCGATGCCGAGAAGCGGGAGGTGCTGGACCCGGAGCAGAAGCTGGTCGAGCCCACGTCGGGGAACACCGGGATGGGCTTGGCCATGATGTCCAATGCAAAGAGGTACTCGCTCACCACGCCGTTGTCATCGGCGATCCCACTCGAGAAGCGCACGATGCTGCGGTTCTTCGGCGCGGACGTCATCGAGCTCGAGGACACCCTTTGCCCCGCGCCCGGCGCTCCCGAGGGCGCAATCGCCAAGGCCAACGAGTTGGCCGAAGCTCCCGGGTTCCACATGCTCAATCAGTATCGGAACGACGCCAATCCCGAGGCGCACTACATGACCACGGGCCCGGAGATCTGGCTTCAGTCCGACGGCGCGGTAACGCACTTCGTGGCAGGGTTGGGCACCTGCGGGACGATCACGGGGACGGGACGGTTCTTGAAGGAGAAGAACCCCGCCATCAAGGTTCACGGCGTGCACCCGGAAGAGGGACACGACATCCCGGGGGTGCGGAGCATTCGCCAGCTCCAGCAGACCGAGCTGTTCCGGCCCGACGAGTATGACGCCCTGATCGAGGTGACCAACCAGGCGGCCTTCGACCTCTGCCTCCGGCTCAACCGTGAGGAGAGCATCATTGCCGGTCCGAGCTCCGCCATGGCCCTCTCCGGTGCCTTCGACCTGGTGCCGGACGAACCAGGTGTGCTCGCCGTGGTGATGTTTCCGGACAATGCCTTCAAGTACGCTTCGTCCGTGGTCAAGCATCTTCCCCAGGTGGGCTCGACCGCGGCCCCCAGTCAACGTGAGCGCATGATGGAGGCGTTGGTCGAGAACGCGAGGGACACGCCGGGCTTCACCATCGAGGTCGGACCCGCGCACGAGCTCATCGAGACCTCGAACCCTGTGGTGGTCGACGTACGCGAGCCCGATGAATACATAGACGTGCGGATTCCGGGTGGGGTTCTGATGCCGCTGCAGGAGATGAGTGAGTACGTCGACCTGCTGCCCGAGGATCGCGAGGCCCCCATCCTCGTGGTCTGCGCCACGGGAGTACGGTCTCTGTCCGGTGCGTTGTTCCTGGCTTCCTTGGGTTATCGGAATGTGCGCAGCATCAATGGCGGAACCACGGCGTGGGCGGAGGAGGGCTTCGAGGTCGCGCGTGGCTGACTTTCCGGAGGGACGTTGCCAGTTTGGGCACCCCACTGCCAACGCGGACCCGTGAGCCCCGTGACCCGAGGCACTCCCCGATGTTAGGCCGCCCTCGCACCGCGATGGTCCTCTACGCCGTCGCGATGGGCTATCTGGAAGCCGCGGTCGTCGTCTATCTTCGCGCGATCTACTACCCCGAGGGATTCGCCTTCCCTCTGAAGCCCATGGACCCGGGCATCCTGGCCGTGGAGATAGGACGGGAGGTCGCGACCGTCGTCATGATCTTCGCCGTTGCGTGGGCCGCGGCGCGCTCCGGCTGGCAGACGCTGACCGGGTTCGCGCTCATCTTCGGCGTGTGGGACATCGCGTATTACGCCGCACTGTGGGTTCTGCTGGCCTGGCCGGCGTCTCTCTTCGAGCCGGATCTGCTCTTCCTCATCCCCGCCGTTTGGGTCGGGCCGGTTTGGGCCCCGTCGCTGATCGCGCTTACCCTGGCGGCGGCGGCCTGGGTGTTCTGGCCGATGGATTACGGAGTCATCGCGCCGCTCGCTTGGGAGTGGGCTCTGGTGGTGGCGGCGGGCGGCATATTGGTTGCGACGTTCATCGTGCCCGCTATGCTGGCCGGGGTGACACATTTGGGGGAGGACGTCTCACTGCCGGCGCTGAGCTACCCGTGGTGGGGATGGATCGCAGGAGAAACCTTGGCCGTCTTCGTGGCGGTACGGTGGTGGATGAGAGGACGGAGTACCGCGGCGGCGTAGAATCAGTCTCGCCCTCAGTCGCCCCCGATCCCTTCGTGTCCCGCACCGTTGTTCGACGGCAGACAGGGCGCGGCGGGGTCGTCCACCCGGCAGCATTTTCTCAGCACCACCAGCGTGGCGAGCCCCCCCGCGAAGGTCTCCAACCGGGAGTGCGGGCAGTTGTGAAACGGTTGCTCCGCCGGCGCGACGAAGTGGCCATGCAAGGTGCCTGCGGACCATTCTTCGATCAGCCGCCCGTACAATCGCCTGGCCACGTTCGACTCGGGACGGCTTGAGAACACGTAGATCACGATCCCGTCGTCCTTGATCACGCGCAAGAATTCTCTGACGGTCGCCCGCGGGTCGTCGAGCGTCTCCAGCACCCAAGTACTGACGACGACGTCGAACGTGCGGTCCGCGTACGGGAGCGCCGAGATATCCTGTTGTTCCCACAGCACCCGCCCATCGGCGATGCTCTTCCTTCCGGTTCGGAGCATCCCCTTCGAGAGGTCCACCGCCGTCACCTCACCCGGGTTTGCCCGCTCTAGAAGCAGGCGTACCGCCGCCCCGGTCCCCGTTCCGGCGTCTAATACCGTTGCTCCCGGCCCCACGTGCTCTGCAAGGAGGTCCCCCACGGCCTCCCACGCCGGACCGGCCACCAGCGAGCGCCAGAGGGGGAGCGCCGCGTCGTAGTGTCGCGCGAGCCGATCGTAATGCTCCTCAACTGTCCGGGTGCCCCGCTTGGCGGGCCACAACGTACGTGCGAGATTGCCTGCTGCTCCCTTCCTGAGTGTGCGCCACAGTTCACCGTACCCGGCCTCGCCCCGCAGCACATCGAAATAGAGATCGATGAAACCCTCCTGGCTGCGCTTG
>BTRA01000060.1:0-18036 GCA_036986155.1 Gemmatimonadota bacterium
CCGCCAACAGGGGCGGCGCAGGGGCCGCCACGCCGCCGCCGGTCGTCACTGTATACCCCGGTCCAGCGATGGGGCTATAGAACAGCGTAGTGCCATCCAAGAGTGGAATTGAGGATCCCGAAGCGGAGTTGATGAACGATCCGGTACCCGACGTGATACCGACATCCATATTCGCATCGAGAGACGGGGACGAGAAGGACCAGTTGATTCCGTCCGTCGCCAAGCCGTCGTAGGCGAAGCCGATGCCGTTGGACCCCTCGAACAGCTGTGCCTGGAACGTGTTGATTTCCGTGCCGACCGACGCGAACTCCGGCACGACAGACCACGTTACGACGAACCGCCTATTCGGGGCCGTGCCCAGTGTGTTGAAATACACGTCGCCCGCAGTCCCGGGATTGAAGTCGCCATATAGCGGGCCAATGAGAGCGTTCGTGCCGTCGGGGATATCCGGATGCCACCACTCCGTATTGCATCCGTTGAACGTCAAGTTCCCGTTCGCGTTGACCCACACTTGCGTGTATGCGACACCATAAAACTCGAAGGTGAACCCAAGGGGGATGAGGTCACAGTCGTCATCCGATTGGTTCAGGCCAGTGCCGATAGCCGTTTCGAAATTCACCAACTCCCCCGGCACGGTGACCTGGATTTCGAAGTTTTGACCGTTGATGAAGATCGGGATGTGGGCCCCGCCGGGCGGGGAGGGAGCGATCCCACGGATGATGCCCACGAGATCTCTGCCGGTCCAGCTGATGGACGCAGTGACACCGGCCCAGGGCCTCACGACGACCTGTGGGATCACAACGCCGTTGAGGTCGAGTGGTATCAACTCCACGTCGATCACCTCGTCGACCTCGACGATCAACTCCGCTGGTATGGTCTCGATCCTGTCGACCAGGGGCGTGATTTCGATGTCGGCGTGCGCGACCGTCGGACCAACGGTCACGGCCGCATCACCGCCCGTGTGTATAAACCCGCCCGGCGGAGTGACGTCCAACGTGAAGTCACCGAACAACAGCCCATCGACCGCGGCCATACCGTCCGGTCCGGTGGTGGCCGAGCCGGCCACCACGCCACCCTGCAGTACCGAAATCTGGACACCCGCCACGGGTGCCTCCCAAGGCGTCCTCGCCCAGAACTCCACGCTGCCGAAGCGCGGAGCTTCGACACTCAGGCTCGCCTCGCCTGTGAGCGTGTGTACCGTCACCTGCCCGGCCACGAGATCTCTGGGCACCGTCGTGCGGAGCCGGTCCACCAAGACCTCCACGTCCGCCGCGGGCACCGGACCCGCTGCCGTCGGGAACTCCACACCCGTGTTCGCCGCGATGATCCAGTCGAAGCCCGAGCCCAGGATCTCGACCGGCTGGCCCGGAATGGGATCCGCCGGCACGAACCCGCTCAGCGTCAGCACCGCGGGCTCCTGGAACGCACCCATTAGCTGGAACACGGGATCCAGGGCACCGGGGAAGCCCATCGGCAAGATCGGTCCGCTTCCGTCTGCCGGACCCACATGCAGCCCGTCGGCCGTCGAGCCCACCACCCACAGCCCATTCGGGCTCAGCGCCGGCCGCGAGTTGACCGCGAGGTCTAGGATCACGCTGCCCCCTACCCGACGCACCTTGTCGTCGGAGCCCACGTACAGGACCTGGCCGCCCGACACCGCCGGCATACGAGCCAGCAGGTTGCCGTCCAGCGTGGTGCGCTCGGCTCCGTCCGCACGTACCTGATCCACCGAGCCACCGTCGACCACCAGCGTCGAACCGTTCAGCCACGATGGCGTCGTGCCTTCCGGACCCTCCGTCGGCTGGCTGCCGTCGATGTTGGTGAACCCCACTCGGCCACCTACCTCGACTGCCAACTTCGTCCCGTCCAGGCTCACCGACGGCCACGAGCCGTCCGTCACCGCGCCCCCACCCGTCTCGTGCACCTGGCCGCCCGCTGCGTAGAACAGCCGCGCGCCGTCGGGGCTCCACGCCGGACCTCGCGCTCCCGACCCTCCGCGAGCCGTCGCCTCCGTGCCCGCGCTCGCCGTCATTACCTGGCCGCCCTGCACGAATGCAAGCATGCCGTCGACAACGTATACCAGCGCCCCCGCCGCTCGGCCGTTCGGCGTAGTGACCGTCACCTCGGTCTTCCCGTCGGAGACACCCGTCACGACACCCTCGTCGTTCACCGACGCCACCGAGCCATCGCCCGACGTCCACACCACGGGCACGTTTGCGATCTCGCCGCCGGCGGGATCCAGCACCACCACGCCCAGCGCTCCGCTCGCCTCGGGCGAAAGCACCAGGTCGCCGCCTACGATCTCCACCGCAGAAGCCGCTGCACCCGGACCCGTGTAAGTCAGCTCCGCCTCGATCTGCTGCGGGGGACTGCTGTCGCCCACGTCCAGAGCCGTTACCGACAGCTCACCCGTCGTGAACAACTCCGTCGTCACGCCGTCCACGATCTCGAGTCCCAGGATCACTACGATGAGTTGCTGGCCCGGCTCCGCGCCCGGGACCTCTACCTCCACTTCGATCCCATCGGCGTCCGCCTGGGCAGCGATCACCACGTCGAGCAGCAGTGTCCTCGGGTTGTCGGTGAACACGAGCACGCGCACGGCGTTTACTCGGTCGAACGCCGCATTCAGCGCCTCCGCTTGCGGCGTGCCCTGCTGTACGCCGGCGTAGGAGAACATCGGCTGCAGTACGATCGGACCGTCTCCGCCTCCCGGCGGGGCGACCGGCGCATCCGTGCATGTGACGAATGTCAGAGCGAGGAGGGCGGAAACAACGATCCGAACCATTCTGTAATTGTTCATACCACTCGGTGGGGCATCGGGGGAACTTCTTGCCACGGCTGCTCGTGGGGATTCTTCCTCTCCTCAAATCTGGGAGCACCCTCCGCATTACTGCAAGCACTTTCTTCGCCTCGGGTTACGCCGCCCGAGGCCTTTTCCCATCCCCTAGCCCGGGGATAGATTGGGATCTCTACGAAAACCGTTATTGGAGGCGGGTTCTTGACTTCAGATGGGCAGGTATACACGACGGACCAGGTGGCGGATGTGCTGGCCAAGGTCGACCTTTTCGAAGGGCTTCCCAACGCCGATGTCGAACGTATCGCGGGCATCGTCGATGGAGCGACCGCCAAGGCGGGCGAGGTCCTCTTCGTCGAAGGCGACCCTGGCGAGGCGTTTTATGTGGTAGTGGATGGGGCCATCGAGATCGCCAAACAGGTCTCCGGAGGGAACCAAGAGAAACTCGCCGTGCGACGTGGCGGTGAGGCCTTCGGGGAGATGGCGCTTCTCAACGACGCACCTCGCTCGGCCACGGCACGCGCCGTGGAGGACACCCGGTTGATGGTTCTACCACGGGACGCCTTTCTCGGGCTGCTCGGGGGGGATACCCTCGCGGTACGGGTGATGCAAACGCTCTCGAAGGCCCTCAGGTCCCTGGGGGTTCGGTTCGCCACCCCCGGCAACGACCAGGAAGGGAGCGAACAGGCCAGGGACGAGTCCGCCCTGGCTGTCAGCCGCGCGCTTCAGCGGTCCCTCATGCCCAAGAATACGCCACGGGCCGAGGGATACGATCTCGCCGCAGGGACTATGCTGCAGGACGCCGGACTCGGTAACACGTCGTGGATCGATCTCACCTTCTCGGATGGTCAGACCGGGCTGGCGTGTATGGCCATCCAAGGCGACGGCCCGCTTTCGGCCTACCAATTGGCTCTTGGCCGAGCTTTCCTGAGAGAAACCGCGGCTCGTGAGAGTTCGGCGGAGCGGCTTCTGTCCGAGGTGAACGGCATGCTTGCGCGGAACGCCGTGCCTGGGTCGTCGCAGTATATGGCCTGCGCCGTGCTCGTGCCTGGCGAGGGCGGCGTTACGTGGAGCAGTGGGGGCGGCATACCCGGAGCGGTGATCAGAAGAGATGGGACATTCGACGAGTTTCCGTCGCACGGTCCGCCGTTGGGTATGCTGGACGGCTTCGCATACGCCACACAGGTTGTAAGGGTGGGGGCGGGCGACATGGTGGTCGTGCTTTCACAAGGTTCCACCGGCATGTTCCGGGGGGCGGCCGATCTCGTGTCGAACTTACAGCAGAAACCCGCTGGCGAAGTGGTCTCCACCGTACACACGGCCCTTCGACGAGCGCAGGGCGACGAAGCGCCCGAGACAACGATACTCTTCATTCGAAAGCACTAGCCATGGTCACCGAAAAAGAAGTAACCAAGGCTCTTAGGGGTGTGAAGGATCCGGAACTGGATCTCGATCTCGTGGTGTTAGGACTGGTATACGATATCGAGGTGTCTGAGGGTGACGTGCACGTCATGATCACGTTGACCTCGCCCATGTGCCCGGTTGCGGGCCAGATCGTCGAGGACGCGAAGAACGCGGTCCTCGCGGTGGAAGGCGTCGACAGCGCGGAGGTCGAGTTGACCTTCGACCCGCCATGGACTCCGGAGCGTATCAGTCCTCTGATCAGGGCGTCTCTGGGTATCTAACCAAGGCTGGAGGCCTGTAGGCCTCCCGGCGGAGCCCAATTGACATGATTTGAGCGGCTATCTAGGGTTGATGACCGTTTCGAACGATCGTTCGAACGAAAAAAGGGAGAATAGGGAGCAGGATGGCGCCGTTCACAGAAGACGAAATCAAGGCAAAGGTCCAGGAGGGGTACATCGTCGAGTCGGTCGAGGAGATGACCGAGGGCTACCGCAAGTCCCTGGTGGTCCAACTCACGGTACAGGCCGACACGGAGTTGATGAGTGCTCCCGCCTACTGGATGGCGGCCAGGTACGCGCCATCGACCAATACTCAGGTCAGCGCGCACGCCATCATTCAGGACGAGTTGGCCCATGCGAACATCGCATACCGGCTGCTCGAGGACATTGGCGAGTCCAAGGAGAAGCTCGTATACGGACGGGAGCCCCATGAGTTCAAGCATCCCTACGGCTTCGATCAACCCCTGGACAACTGGGCCGACCTGGTGGTCGCCACCGGCTTCTTCGACCGGGCCGGGATCACGCTGCTGACCGACGTGCACGAGAACACGTCGTACGGACCTCTTAAGCGAGCACTCATCAAGATCGGGATGGAGGAGACCTTCCACCTGCGGCACGGCGAGGTCTGGATGAAGCGGCTCTCCAACGCGGGTGGCGAGGTGCGGGAGATCCTCCAGCGTTCGGTGGACTGGATGTTCCCGATGACGCTCGAGTGGTTCGGACTCCCGGACGAAATGAAGCGCCATTCGGGCCAGCTCGACTACAAGCTGAAGGGCTTGACCAACGACCAGCTTCGCCAGGTATGGATGTCTGCCACCGTACCCCTGTGCGAAGGGTTGGGTTTGAATGTCCCGGCGCATTATGACGAGAGCACGAAGCAGTACGTCATGGACTATCCGTTCCCATGCCAGTACGACGCAGTTGAGAAGCATTGGTTCTTCGAAGACGGTGAGATCAGCTGGGATACGGTCTTCGAGCGGTGGAAGGCGCGGGGCCCGATGAACCAGCGCTATGTCGAGTCGATCCGCCGCTCGCGAGGGCAGGTGTCGAAATGGCTCACGGCGGCATGACCGGTCCCCCTGTCATGAAGGGAGTGGCTCACATGCCGGCATCTCAAGTCAGCGGTGGACGGGACATGTGGTCCGAGCCGCTCGCGGTGCCGCCGGAGGACCGACTATCTGGCGTGTGGGAGCTTCTTCACGAAGTGCTCGATCCGGAAATCCCGATCAGCCTGGTGGATCTGGGCCTGATTTACGACGTGGGACTCGCGGACACGCACGTGAACGTGCGCCTCACGTTCACGGCGACTGCCTGCCCATGCATGGCCTTCATTCGCGAAGATATCGAAGACCGGCTGCTCAGCGAGAGTTGGATCGATCGGGTCGAGATCGAGGAGGTATGGGATCCACCGTGGACGAACGACCGCATCAGCGAGCGCGGCCGGAAGGCTCTCAGGCGCCTGGGAGTGGGGGTCGCGGGCTAGTGACCGATAATGGATGACCAGGACTGGTTGACAAGGAAGTAGAGTCCGATATGCACGAAGCGGTTTACGAAGTGTTTGCTCGGAAAGAGCGTGGCGAACCTCTAAGGCACATCGGGTACGTCGACGCAATGGATGATGCGCTCGCGCGCGTGTATGCGTGGAAGACCTATGACGAGGAGCGCTGGTTCGAGATGTGCGTGGTGCCCCGGAGCTCGATCATCCCCGTCAATCGCACGGACGGCCCGTTCGCCGCTGCGGCGCTGCGGGGGGGCGGGCAGTGAGTGGCGGGGGCGTCGAGACCGCCGGCGATCTCGCCCCTGAGGCTCGGGAAGGGCTTCGTCGGTTGGTCATCGCACTTGCCGACGCCAAACGCCTCATGGGCCTTCGGTACAGCGATTGGCTTTTGGGCGCTCCCTCCATCGAGACGGGCATCGCGGCATCGTCGATGGCTCAGGACGAGTGGGGTCACGCGCGGCTACTCTACGCGATGTTGAAGTCCTTCGACATGGATCCGGTTCGAGTAGAGCACGAGCGTGCCTCCGACGAGTACTGCTCGCCCGATGCGCTGGACCGTCCCTTCGGGGACTGGGCCGACGTGGTGGCCGGGGGCGTGGTGATCGACGGAGCGATCTCGACCTGTCTGCGCTCCTTTGCAGCCGGCTCGTACGAGCCGGCTCGGTCACGCGTTCCCAAGATGCTGGCCGAGGAGGAGTTCCACTGGGACATGGCGGGTGCTTGGTACCATCGGTTGGCCAACGCCTCCGACGAGGCGCGCGCGCGGTTGCGAGATTCCACTCTCGAGATGTTGCCGAGCACACTGGCGTGGATGGCGCCCGACGACGCCGCGGCGAAGGTGCTGTCCGACGCCGGGCTGGCAGATGCCCCGGGAGCGATACGCTCGAGCTTCGAGGCCGTGGTCGGGCCGGTCGTCGCCGAGTTGGAAATCGATCTGTCCACTGCCGAGTCGCGGAGTGAGGGCTGGGATGAATCCCGCGGCCGGGGGCCGGGTGGCCCCGACGACGAGGCGATCGAGCGGGCTCGGGGGGATCGCAACAGAATGCTCTTCGTCGAATGAGAGACCCGGTTGGTTCCGAGCGCGAGCGCCTTCCTGGCGGGCTTCCGGAGGCCCCGCCGTGTCCTTTTTGCGACGGGAGCAGCACCGAATTGATGAACGCATTCGGCTCACAGCTCTCCGTGTCCACGTATTGGTGCAAAGAGTGCCGCAGCCCTTTCGAGCTGATGAAATGGCGAGGCGGGGGCGGGAGGTGCTCGAATGAACTGAACGCGGAGACGGACGCCTCTACGGAATGAGTTGCACGTCCTCCAGGTAGTCCTTCAGCGGGCCCGCCACAGCCAGCGCCCGCTCCGTAACCGCCCAGGTGAGCACGTCGGAAACCGCCTCGCCTCCCGTCAGATGCTGCACGGCGACCTTGCCCAAGCGCCCGTCGGATTCGGCTGAGGCGGTGTGGTACTCCCGGTAGCGGGCTCCGACACGCTGCTCGAACACGGGGAGTTGCGTTTCGGGCGTACCGTTCTCGACCATGTCCTCGAAGACTGCCGAGTGGAGGCCGTCCAATGCGCGCTTGACCAGTTCATCCGGCTCGCGGCCCACGAAAGCCATTTGGGCGCCGCGCGTGTGCGCCCACATCAGGAAGATGAGCGCCTCTTCGACCGCCCGCTGATCCGGGTTTCCGCCTTCGTCGATGAGGCCCAGGTCCGCGAGGGCCGACTCGGTCTCGCCGGCTGTCACAAAATCCGAAAAGCTCTCCCAGACGAGGCGGGCAAGGTCGTCTGCAAGGTCTTCGGGTGTAATGTTCTCAGGTGCGTGGAACTCCTGCGTCGACTCGGTCATATCTCCAACCTTGCACCGTACGGATCTCGCGAGGCTATTTGACGTACCACAATTCCGCCGTGGTACTTTCGTGTGTCAAGTCTTTCGAGCGAGCTACCTTAATGATCTCTGACAGAAGAACCCGAACGCGCCCCGTGTTGTTTCAGGCGTTGCTCTTCCTTCCGCTCGTGGCCGGTTGTGCCGCCACCACCGGTCTGCCCAAGCCGCGTTCGCTCGTGGTGAGATCGGGTGCCAGGCTCACCGCTGATCTCCCTCGCATGGCTGCCGTCAACGATTGGTTACTGGAGGAATTGGACAACATCGTCGAGGATCCCTCGTTCTTCATCGCTACGCGAGCGGTCAAGGATCCGGTGTACCCGTGGGAGGGGTTCACAATCGCTGGGGACACGGCCACCGTGAGACTGCAAGGCTCCGCCCCCGATGCCAGGCAACCCTACGAGGTCTACGCTCACCTGCACCTGATGAAGAAGATGAATCGGCTGGACGAGTGGCTGCCCGACGCCGTAGGCCTGGAGGGCTACGAACTCGAGCGCGCCATCCTGGCGCGGGTCTCCGATGCCTGGCTCTATGGGCGGACTCTCTTCGATCTTGCCCCGTACGCACCCTTGGATGAACTCATCTTCGCCAACGAGAACGGCTACCTCGACGCGTTCATCCTGACAGCGCGGGCGGCCGAGTTTCGTGCGGAACGGCGGAGGTGGCTAGACGAGAATCCGAATGCCACGCAGGAGTACCGTGCGTGGTTCCGCAGAATCTTCGAGAGGGATCCCAAGGGGCTCAGGTAAGGCGTCTAGATCGGCCCCACTACCTCCCAGCGAGCCGTTACCTGCTCCGCGGCACCGTCGGCGGCCTCGACGCTGATGTCGATTCGCCCTGTTCGAGCGAGCCGCTCGTCGGAGGGCCGCCCACCGAAAAGTGCGAAGCCCACGATCCGTAGCTCGCACTCTGCGCCACCGTCGGGTGAGGTAGCTTTCACTCGGGCGCCTTTGAGTTCTCTTATTGTGGGCGCCTCTCCCCCGTGTAGCCGGAGTTTGAGGATCCGGCCCTCGTAGGGACCGTCTATGACGTCGAGCACCCGAAAGACGGCCTTGTGGTGGGTGGTGTGCATGGCCATATGATCTCGTGCCTAGGACTGTCGGTCAGTGGACGGTTCGAAGGTACCGAAGGCCGTGAATGGCAGCTAGTGAATTCAACGGATGGAGTCATGAGCGAAACGGACGTATCCGGGCTTGGGGCCGGGGGTCATAGCACAGACGCGTCGCTGAGCATGCCGCGCGACGAAATGCGCCGCCTCGGGTATCGGGTGGTCGACGCACTTGTGGCCCGCGTGACGGAACTGCCGGACGACGTGGCCTGGGTGGGTGGTCGCCGCGAAGAGATGGAGAAGCTCTTCCGGGAGCCGGCACCCGAGGCGGGCCGGTCTGCCGACGAGGTCTTGGAGCGTGCGATAGGTGAGATTCTTCCACGTGCGGGCCGCATCGATCACCCGCGATTCTTCGGGTTCGTTCCCTCGTCGCCCACATGGTCGTCCATACTCGCTGAATTCCTCACGGCCGGATTCAACATCTTCCAAGGCACATGGCTCGCGTCGGCCGGTCCGAGTCAGATCGAATTGGTCGTGCTGGACTGGTTCCGTGAGTGGCTGGGGATGCCCGAGGGGGGTGGAGGGCTGCTGACGAGCGGTGGGTCGGCCGCGAATCTGGGGGCTGTCGTGGCCGCCCGTGAACGTGCGGGCAACCCATCCCAGGGGGTCGTCTACCTGGGGGATCAAGGGCATGGCTCCCTGGAGCGGGCGACCAGAATCTGCGGCATCGCTCACGTGCGGAAGGTCCCGACCGGAGACGATTTCGCCGTCGACGCCGCCACTCTTGAGCGAGCGATTCAGGAGGATCGGGCGAAGGGCCTCTCGCCGTTCATGATGTGCGCCAATGCGGGGGCTACCAATACGGGCGCCGTGGATCCGCTGGCCGAGCTCTCGGCGATTTGCCGGCGCGAGGGTTTGTGGTTTCACGTCGATGGCGCGTACGGAGGATTCGCGGTTCTCACGACTCGTGGCAAGGACGCGCTCGACGGAATCAGGCTCGCCGACTCGGTGACGTTGGATCCGCACAAGTGGCTGTTTCAGCCTTTCGAGGTTGGGTGCCTGCTCATGAAGGACGCGGGAGCCCTGGAGGCTGCCTTCGGTGTCGAGGCCGACTACCTCCAGGATGTCGACTGGGGGGGCGAACACGTGAACTTCGCCGATCGTGGTGTTCAGCTCACGCGACGGTTTCGCGCGCTCAAGATCTGGATGTCCGTTGAAACCCATGGACTCGCGGCGTTCCGGGCCGCCATCGACGAGGCGTTCGACCTGGCGCTGGGTGCGGAGCGCTTCGTGTCCGACTCCCCTGACCTCGAGATCCTCTCTCCCGCAGCGATGGGGGTGGTCTGCTATCGGTTCAACCCTGCGGACGGCACTCTCGACGAAGAGGAACTCGAGTGCTTGAACACGGCAATCCAGGCCACCATAGTCGAATCTGGATACGCGATGATCTCCTCCACGCGCCTGCACGGCCGGTATTCACTTCGCCTCTGCATCATGAACTTCACGTCGACCTGGGCGGATGTGCAGGGTACGCTTCAGCGTGTGCTGGATGTCGGCCGCGAGGTGAGGGTCCGTTGATCGCGACGGTGGGATTGGTCGGCTACCCGCTGGTCGTCGGCGCGCTATGGGTTTGGACTCCTCTCGGCGTATTCGACGCCTTCGTTCTGGCGGCGCTGCTCCAGCTCATCCCCGTCCTCGCGGTTGCTCAGCTTCGCCGCCTTCCGGTAGGCGAGGTCCCTCGCATCTCAGTGTACCTCTCGTCGGCCGTGGTGATCGCCGTGCTTGGAGGAGTGGCACTGGCGGCGGGCCTGGCGCGGGGGGGGTGGGGGGAGTTGGGCTTCGGGCCTGTGCCCTGGTGGTCGGTAGTAGGTTGGGTCGTCGCCATCTCGATAATCTCTCTCGCACTGGAGCCTCTCGGCGTACGGATGCGGCACGGTCTCGGCGTCGAGGAAACCCCGTTCCTCAAGCAAGTCCTGCCCAGGTCTCGGATGGAGAAGGCCGCCTTCGCTCTTTTGTCCCTGATCGCGGGTTTTGGCGAGGAGGTAGCCTATCGGGGCTATTCGATCACGGCGCTCACCCTGGTTACCGGGTCGGTTCCCGTGGCTGTAGTCGTGAGCTCGGCCGCCTTCGGCATGCTCCACGCCTACCAAGGGTGGTTCGGCATCGTGCGCACGGGGCTCCTCGGCGCGATCTTAGCGGCGGCCTTCCTCATTTCGGGCAGCATCTGGCCACCGATCGCGGTGCACGCATCGCTCGACCTGTGGGCTGGACTCGTCATCGGCGACCGGTTTCTGAACTAGACCATCAAGTCAGCCCCTAAAGGAGAGATACGTGGAGATCGATCTGGCCCTTCTCGCGGATGCGGCTACGGTAGACGCCGCCGGAAAGCTCAACATCCTCGGCATATTCGATCGCGTGCACGCGCAGCATCTTCCAGCGAAGCACGGTCGCCTCTCCCTCATCCTCCGCTTCACCGCCAGCCTGCAGGATGCCGGAAGCCATCGCCTCCAGATTACACTGTCGGGGCCCGACGCGGCCGAGATCCTGAACATCGATGGGGAGATGCAACTCGGGCCGGGAGCGCACGTTCCGTCTGGCCCGATCCTCGTTCCGCATGTGATCAACCTCGACGGATTGGTTTTTGAGACGTCGGGCGTGTACACATTCGATGTACGTGTCGATGGGGAGCACCACGTGGCTGTTCCGCTCACGGTGGTCGGCCCCCTGGGAGGTGCTGCTCAGGCCTGAGGCCGGCTCTCGGCGTCGTCGGATTGGAACGCCGAGTCGGGGTTTGCCGGTTGGGGTAACGTAGGGACGATGCTTTCGTGTCGAATCTTCTTGCAGAAACAAACCGCCGGGGGAATAAGTAGATATAGGGGGACGGGTCTGGTTGCCCGGCCCACGAGCGTCAGGCAGGAGCAGAACGGTGATCTTCCGATGCAACTTCGAGGAACTGAGCGCCCTGAGGCACGGGGCACGGGCTGTCCTCGATGAGTACTCGCCGGAAGAGGCAGTGGTCGCCGCTCCACCGGAGGACCTGGAGCAAGTCGCCAGGGTGCTCCCGAGACTCGAGGGTGACCTCTCGATCGGCACGCTCCGCGAACAACGGGGGCTACAGAAGGCGGTGATGGCGATCGTAGAACGCCTCAGGGTCGAGATGGAGGTGACGGTCGCCGCGACCCACCCGGCCGACGAAGGGGCAGTCACCGCTTACTTCGACTTCGCCCACGCCTACTCCGTGCTTTCGCGGCTCGATGATATCGGCCTCGAGATGGAGGCCCTGATCGAATTGGTGACTGGAGCCTCGGCGTCCGACGACATCGCGCGGACCTTCGTGTTCCCTGACTGATCCTCCAGACAAGCACCGTTCGGTCGACTCCGACCCTCCCTGATGGGCTGGATTCCTGTTACTGTCCCACATCGTTCGCGCCAGGCCCCAAGAGGCGCGCGGTGGCGGTGACACCGGTAATGCATCGAACTCCGAGAATCAGACCACGTGACCAGCGAAAATGGGGGCACGCCCGCCGGTACCGGCGGTGATAGCACCAACCGGGTCAGCTTCCTCGAGGAAGCCATCCCGCACATGGATGCCGTCTATCGATTCGCGCTTCGGTTGACCGGTACGCAGGACGGCGCTGAGGACCTCGTTCAGGACACCTTCTTTCGTGCCTACCGGGCGTGGGATCAGTACACGCCGGGAACCCGTTGTAAGAGTTGGCTATTTACGATCTGCAGGAACGTCTTCCTCAGGCAGCGTGAGCGGCAGCAGAGGCACGACGAGATTGTTCAGGAGACGGCCCATGAGGATGCCGCGTCCCTCAGCCGCGAGGCGCCGGTATTCGCCGCCTCCAAGCACTCCGACCCGGAGGGGGACTTCTTCAAGTCGATCGTCGACGAGGAGATCCTGCAGGCGATCGACGATTTGCCGCACGAGTACAGGATGGCGGTGGTTCTCTCGGACTTGGAGGATCTTTCGTACAACGAGATCGCCGAGATCATGGAGATCCCCGTAGGCACGGTGAAAAGCCGGCTTTTCCGGGGGCGCAGGCAGTTACAGAAGAGATTGCACGGGTATGCGGTCGAGATGGGGTACATTTCCGGTACGTCGGGAGATCAATAGGTGAAGCCGTTCGAAAGCCTACGGAAGCTGTTCGGGTCCATCGGTAGTGGCGTGGCCCCCGGCGGCGACGGCGGTGGTGCGATCTCGTGCGACGAGGCCAAGACGCGCCTGTTCGAGTACCTTGACGGTGAGTTGGGCCCGATCTCCCACGAGGAGGTGGAGCGCCACCTCGAGCGTTGCAGGGCGTGCTATCCCCGCTTCCAGTTCGAGCGCCATTTTTTGGATGCGCTACAGGCCGCCGAAGAACGCGGTACCGCTTCGCCCGAACTCAAGGACCGCATCCTGAAAGTGCTGGCGGAGGAGTCGGCGAACGACTCCTCGTAGGCCGCTGTTTGTTCGTCGACGGTCATCGGGCCATGGATCTGCGTGATCCGTGGCCCTTTTTCTTCGCTGCCTTGCGAAGGGCAACGCTTCGTTAGAGAGTACCGGCGTCGCGGGGTCCGCCGACCCGTGAACGCAGCAAATGACCGATGTGAGGAGACGGTATGACGGCCCAATCCCGGGAGCGAATCGTTCCCCGGCTCATCGAGGAAGAAATGCGGGAGTCGTTCCTCGACTACTCGATGAGCGTGATCGTGCAGCGCGCTCTTCCCGACGTCCGCGACGGACTCAAGCCGGTGCACCGGCGCATCCTCTTTGCCATGCACGAGTTGGGCCTGACGCCCGACCGCCCGCACAAGAAGAGTGCGGCCGTGGTCGGCGATGTACTCGGGAAGTACCACCCGCACGGTGACAGCGCGGTGTACGACGCGATGGTGCGCATGGTGCAGGACTTCTCGCTGCGGTATCCCCTCATCGATGGTCAGGGCAACTTCGGCTCGATCGATGGTGACTCGGCAGCCGCGTATCGGTACACCGAAGCGCGGCTGGCCGCGGTGGCCCAGGAGTTGCTCGCAGACATCGACCGCGAGACCGTCGACTTCACGCCCAACTTCGACGAGCGGCTCCAAGAGCCCACCGTTCTACCAGCTCGGTTACCCAACCTCCTGGTGAACGGGAGTTCGGGGATCGCCGTCGGCATGAGCACCAATGTGCCTCCCCACAATCTACGTGAGGTGGCTGCGGCCTTACATGCGCTTGTTGAGGAGCCGGAGCCGACCGTCGACTCACTCATGAAGCACATCCCCGGGCCGGACTTTCCCACCGGAGGTTTCGTGGTGGGCACCGAGGGCATCCGTTCGATGTACGAGACGGGGCGGGGCCGCATGCGAGTCCGTGCCCGCATCGTACAGGAGTCCCTCAGAGGTGGAAAGAAGCAGTTGGTCGTAAGCGAGCTTCCGTACGCCGTCTCGAAGACGCGCATCATCGAGCAGATCGCCAACCTCGCCCGGAAGGGCAAGCTCGATGAGATCACCGACATGCGGGACGAATCCGATCGTGACGGGCTCCGCCTCGTGGTGGAACTCAAGCGAGGCGTGAAGGCCGCCAAGGTGCTGGCGCGCCTCTTCAAGAAGACCAGCCTGGAGACCACGTTCGGAGGCATCGTCTTGGCGCTCGACCAAGGCGAGCCCCGCGAGTTCGACCTGCTGACGCTACTCGAGCGCTACCGCGACCATCGCCTGGAGGTCATCCAGAAGCGCAGTCGCTATGAATTGGAAAAGGCGCAGAGCGAGAGGCATGTGACAGAGGGGCTCCTGGCCGCGCTCGACGCGATCGACGAGGTCGTGGTGATAATCCGCAACTCGGCCGACCGGACCGGGGCGTCACAGACCCTCCAGGAGCGCCTCGGCCTGAGCGAGGTCCAGGCCGACGCCATCCTGAACATGCGTCTGGCGAGGCTGACGAGCCTGGAGCACGGTGGGTTGAAGGACCGGCTGAAGGCGCTCAACGCCAGCATCAAGCATCTCAAGGCGATCCTGAAGAGCGAGGCTGCGCAGCTCGAGGTCATGCTGGAGGAATTGGATGAGATCGTCGAGAAGTATGGCGATGATCGCCGCACCGTGATTCTCGATGGGAAGGATCGGGGTGAGATCGAGGTGGAGGCTCAGATCGCCGCCGAAGATGTGGTTGTAACGGTGAGTCATGAGGGGTTCGTAAAACGCGTACCCATGCACCTATACCAGCGGCGCATCTCCAGCGGGAAGGCGCTTGCCGGGATGGACAAGTACGACGACGACTACCTCGAGAAGGTCTTCGTCGCGAAGACCCAGGGGTGGATTCTGACTTTCACCGAACGCGGGCATGTCTACTTTCTTCCGGTTCTCGATGTGCCGGAAGGATCCCGCGCGTCCAGGGGGCAGTCGGTCTACAGCCTCACCGCAGCTGACCGCGGAGACCCAGTAGTCGCCATGCTGCCGGTGGACGATTTGTCTGGCGAACGGTTCCTGGTATTTCTGTCGGAGAGGGGAGTGATGAAGCGCTCCAAGCTCGCCGACTTCGCCAACCCGCGCGTGGGCGGCATCATCGCTTCGGGCCTCAAGGACGGAGACCGGATTCTCGACGTGGCGTTCTCGGAGGGTGACAGCGAGGTCATGTTGATCACCCGGGAGGGGAGGGCCATTCGCTTTGCGGAGACCGACCTGACCGTCATGGGCCGCACGGCTAGGGGCGTCAAAGGCATCGATCTGCAGAAGGGGGACGTAGTGGTCGGTATGCTTCTCATCCGTCGGGAGGCATGGGTCCTCACGGTGACCGACGGGGGGATGGGGAGGCGGACCGACGTGGGTGAGTTTCCTCTGCAAAAGCGTGGAGGCCGAGGTACGCTGGCCACTCCTCAACAGGTTGGGGGTTCTTTGGTGTCCGCGCTCGAGGTGCTCGAGGGCGACGCGGTCATGATCGTGGCGGCGAGCGGGCGAGTGAGCCGCGTGTCGGCAACTGAGATTCCGGCTCGGGGACGCCGCATGAAGGGCAGCCCCGTGGTCGACCTGGAGAAGGGCGACCGCGTGGTCGAGGTGACGCGCGCGCACGGCGAGCCGAGCCGGTCTCCCGAGGCCGAGGCCATCGAGAAGGACCCAGACCACGGACCGGCAGGGTCCACCGGTCAACTGGATTTACTTGGACAGGAAGAGGTAGTCGATACATGAAGATGCTCGTGCTTGGTGGGGGCGCTCAAGGCAAGGCCGCGGCTTTCGATCTTGTGCTTCGCGACGATGTCGAAAGTGTGGTCGTAGCCGATGCGGACACTTCGGAGGTCCCTCGGTTTCTGGCCGGTCATGTCGGGAAGAAACTGTCATTCGTCACCGTGGACGCGGCGGATCATACGAGCGTTCGGTCGGTCATGGAGGGACGAGACGCGGTGATGTGCGCTTTGCCCTATTTCTTCAACCTGGAGATGACCAAGCTCGCGATCGAGAGCGGGGCGCACTATTGCGACCTCGGAGGCAACACGGACATCGTGGCGGCCCAGAGGGAACTGAGTCGTGACGCACAGGCAGCCGGAGTGAGTGTCGTGCCCGACTCCGGGCTGGCCCCCGGAATGGTGAATATCCTGGTGCAGGCGGGCATCGAAGACCTGGACGAGGCATCTTCGGCGCGCATTTGGGTCGGCGGCCTGCCTCAGCACCCCAAACCCCCGCTCAACTATCAGATCGTGTACTCCCTACAGGGAGTGCTCGACTATTACGCCACGGATGCTCTGGTGCTGGAGGATGGGGCTCCGGTGACGAAGGAGTCCCTCACGGGCCTGGAGACGCTCACATTTCCGGAGCCGGTCGGGGAGTTGGAGGCCTTCTACACCGCCGGCGGCATCTCGACGCTGCCCTTCCGCTACGAGGGCAAGATCGGGCATATGTCCTACAAGACCCTGCGTTACCCGGGCCACGCCGAGATCATGAAGGCGGTGCGGGACCTGGGGCTGATCGGCCTGGATCCGGTTCGGGTCGGTGACGCCACGGTGGTCCCTCGCGACGTGTTCATCGAGGTGGTGTCTCCCCGACTGAGAAACCCGGAGGGGGACGACCTGGTCGCCCTCAGGGTAGAGGTCGGTGGCGTGAAGGACGGCGCACAGAAAACGATCCGTTATGAACTCCTGGATCGCTATGACGCCGACACCGGCCTCACGGCGATGATGCGCACCACGGGATTCTCGCTGGCCATCACGAGCGTCATGCAGACCGATGGGCGCATCGCAGCCACAGGTGTTCTCACCCCGGACGAATGCGTGCCGGCGGGCGCTTACCTGGCCGAACTGGCAGCCCGCGGCGTGCTCGTAGAGCGCAGCGACACCTGACGTCCTTCCCGCGTATCGTCGGCACCGTAACGGATATAGGCCGGGCCGCGCCGTCGGTACCACGCAAGACGCGCCGAGCGTCGGGGCAGACGGTTGCCGCGAGTGTGCTGCGGTGCGCCGGCGGCAAGCCTTCCACTTCTACGGGCAGAGCGGCTAAGATTCCCAACAGGCGAAGGGTGCCGGTCCGTGATCGGAGCGGCTCAAAGCGATCTAGCTCTATGAGTTGAATCCCCAGGAGGGACTCCTCGATGTTGTCATACACCAAGTTGGCCACGGGCGCAGTCGTGCTGGCGCTCATGGGGCTCAAGTCGGCAGGTGGACCCGCCATGGGCACCGGCATAGGGATGCGCCTTTCCGTTCCGGCAGCCGACGAGCCGCACCTCACAAACATCAGACAGCTCACCTTCGGTGGTGAAAACGCGGAGGCCTACTTCGCGTTCGATGGGGATCGCCTGATCTTCCAGGCCACACCCAGAGGTGCCGGCTGTGACCAGATCTTCACGATGAAGCTCGACGGCAGCGATGTGCGCCAGGTCAGCTCCGGTGAGGGGCGGACCACATGCTCGTACTACTACCCATCGGGTGACAAGATTCTGTATTCGTCGACCCAACACTTCAGCGCCGCCTGCCCGAGTCCGCCGGACTTCTCGAGGGGCTACGTGTGGGCCATCTACCCTTCCTACGACATCTTCGTGTCCAACGCAGACGGATCGGACCTCCAGCAACTCACGTACTCGTTCGGATACGACGCCGAAGCGACGTTCTCTCCCCTGGGGGACTTGATCGTCTTCACCAGCATGCGGGACGGTGACCTCGAGATCTACACTATGAAGCCGGACGGGAGCGACGTCCG
>BTRA01000061.1:0-17845 GCA_036986155.1 Gemmatimonadota bacterium
CTGGTCGGCCCGGGTTCGACCGCCTTCATCGTCGCACTCCGCCTGCTCGACGGGGCTACGGCGCACGATCTGGACGGGTTGGGCGAGGATGAGGCCATTTCAGCCCAGGGCTCGGAGGGGGTGCGCGTCGTGGGCACTAGAGCAGTGCGGGGCACGGCGTATGACGTGTTCGCGGGGCGGGAGGCGGTGCGGACGCTCTGGGAACGAGCGGTGGCGGCCGGAGCCGCGCCGGTCGGCCAGGGTGTTTGGCAGACGCTGCGCGTCGAGGGAGGCAGGCCTGCGTACGGGCAAGACATGGACGAGACGACCATCCCGTACGAGGCTGGAATCGTGGATCGCGCGGTTGACCACACCAAGGGCTGCTATACGGGGCAGGAGGTCATCGTGCGGATTCGCGATCGGGGGCATGTGAATCGGTCACTGCGTGGCCTCCTCCTGGGTGACGTACCCACGCCGGGGGTGGGTATCGAACTGTTCCAAGGCGACGACGAAAAGACAGTTGGACGGATTACCAGCGCGGTGAGCTCGCCCCACTTCGGTGAGGCGATCGCGCTAGCCTACGTTCGGCGAGAGGTGGAGCCCCGGACCTTGGTGCGGGTCGGGGTGGGCGGCCCGAGTGCTGAAGTGCGTGAGTTGACAACGGAGGAATGGTTACCGAGGACCCTCTAATCGACTCTGACCTGGGCGATCAACCGCCTAACCCTCCGCTCGATCTCGTTGCGGACTTCGCTGAACCCCTCGGGTGGCATGGCCTTAGGGTCGGGCAATGCCCAGTCGTCTCTCTCGTCGGCGGCGATGTGCGGACAATCATCACCGCAGCCCATCGTGATGACGAAGTCGTAAGGCCCTTCCGGGACCTCATCCACTCCCTTCGACCGGTGCGACGTGAGGTCGTATGACAACTCGCCCATGGCCCGTATTGCCCTGGGATTCACCGCGCCCGACGGTGACGAGCCGGCGCTGAACGCTTCGAGGACGTCGCCGCCGTGGATTCTCGTGAACGCTTCGGCCATCTGGCTCCGGTTGGAGTTCTCGGTGCACACGTATAGAACCCTCTTCATCGTACGCATTGCCGGCTTGGGGTTGGTGCGTGGTGCTCGGGCCCATTCTCGCGCCTCAGGGCGGAGCGGGCAACGTCATCGACCCATCGGTGTTGGATTCCACCGAAGCCCGGACGTAACATGGAGGCGAATGAGGTGACTGGCACGCTAAGCGGAGGCTTTCATGGCTGACGAAGTCGATTATCAGATCTTCGGGGATGACATGCAAATCGTCGAAATCGGGCTCGATCCCGGCGAAGGGGTGAGGGCAGAGGCGGGCGCCATGATGTATATGGAGGCCGGCGTCGAGATGCAGACGTCTTCCGGTGGCGGTGTCTTCAAGGGTTTCAAGCGAATGATCACGGGCGAGTCCTTCTTCATCACGAACTTCACGTATCAGGGCCCGTCCAAGGGGCACGTGGCGTTCGGAGCACCCTTCCCCGGCAAGGTCGTGCCAATCGATTTGAGATCCTTCGACGGACAATTCACCTGCCAGAAGGACTCGTTCCTGTGTTCTGCGCAAGGAGTGGAGATCGAGGTCGCGTTCACGCGAAAGCTCGGCACGGGCCTATTCGGCGGTGAAGGCTTCATTCTTCAACGACTCGAGGGGGATGGCATGGCGTTCGTCCACGCGGGTGGCGCCCTCATCGAGAAGCGCCTCATGCCAGGTGAAACGCTACGCATCGACACGGGCTGCTTGGTGGGAATGTCGAGGGGGGTGGACTACGACATCCAGTTCGCGGGTGGCTTCAAGAACGCTCTGTTCGGAGGAGAGGGACTTTTTCTCGCGACCCTTTCGGGGCCTGGCACGGTATATCTACAGAGTCTTCCCTTCTCGCGGCTGGCCGATCGGATCGTGTCCGCTTCGAGATTCGGCTCGCAGGGGGAATCCAAGGGATTGGGAGGCATCGGGGGTGACATCGTCGGCGGTTTGTTGAGCGGCGACCGTTGACACGGCAGCCTGAGCGATGCGATCCCGATGGGTGGAAGGAGACGCACCTAGCGGCTATCTTCTTCTGCTTTGCTGATGACGTGTGTTCGGTTTCGGGGCCACGGATGTTCGCCTGGCTTTGATGGCGACGACCGGGTCCCGGCCGTTTTCCTGTATGACGATTGAAGGGAGCTTCTGGATGGTTTGGGGCAGAATAGATGGTGACGTGACCCGTACGTTCGGCCTGCTTGCGATGGCACTGGCGGTTTCCCAGACTCCGGCGTTAGCCCAGACCGCACCTGTGACGGTCGGCGTGTTCAACGCGGACCGGATCCTAGCCGAGTCCTTGGCTGGGAAGCAGGCGCTCGCCCTCTTCAACCAGCTCCGTGATCAAAGGAGCGGGGAGGTCCAGGCGCAGCAGATCGAGTTCAACACGCTTCGCCAGCAGGGGCTCCAGGCGGTCCCCGGCAGCCCCGAGGCGGTCTCCCTCCAGCGTCAAGTGGAGGACAAGAGCCTTCAGCTGCAGCGCCTCAACGAGGACGTGCAGAATGAGCTAGGCGCTCGTCAGGCTGCGCTCACCGAGGAGATCACCCGGAAGATCGCCGCCATCATCAATACCATCGGTGCCGAGCGAGCCTTCACCGTGATCTTCAACAACGTCCAAAGCGGACTGGCTTATTGGGATCCCGCCGTGGATCTCACCGACGAGATCATCGCCCGCCTCGACACCGCGACGGGCGTCGGCGAGCGCTGACCCGCTGGGCGTAGGCCTGCGGCTCTACCCGGAGTCTCGGCCGAAGCGCCGACGCATGAAGCGGCGGTGTCGCTGGAGTGAGCCGGGCCGCCGGAATCGGGCGCGGGCGGATCCGGCTCTTTCACCACGAATGCGAGCCCGGAGTCTTCCGCGGCCAGACCGCACTCCACCGCGAGCGCTGTGGCGCCGGTCTCGGGTCACTTGGTCCAGTTGCTCCTCGGTCAACACTTCGCGCACGCGGGCCTGCTGCCCCTCGAGCGATCGGCGCCTGGCCTCCGCGGCACCCCGGAGTTCCTCCCGGACGGACTCCCGGGTGATCTCGTCGGCCCTCAATTGGGACAGTAGCTCCCGCAACCGGTCTTCTCCTTGCCGCCGCCGCTGGATAGCGTCCTCCTGTATTGCTTCCAGGGCCGCGATCTGCTCGGCGGACAGTTCTAGGCGGTCGTAACTGCGAAGAACCTGCCTGGCCGAGAGGGTCGACGTGGCCCGGGCACCTTCTGTGCGCCGCCGCTGTGCGTCCACCTGTGTGGCCGTCAGCAACAAGAGGGTCAGGACGGCGGTGCATAGATTCAGGTGTTTCATGTTACTGCTCCAAGCTTTGAATGAACTCATCCTGTAAGACTCGCCGAATCGTCGGTTTGTTAGCTTCCAGGACCCGAATGAGAAAAACTGCTGCATAAACAGAGCCTCGGGTTGCCGAAGGCTCCGGGGGGGAAGGAGGGCCTCACAGCGCCTGGTTGCGTGCGCCATCCTTGACACCCGCATGTTTCCGGTGCGGAGTTGGAGTTGGGACCTCCGCCGGCGGCGGGTCCCGTGATGTATATGTAAGCGCGTTCTGTGCATGATGTTGGCCCCGTCGGGCTGCCCCCCTTCTGGCGGAGAGATCACTCGTCCATGTCCTCGGCGATCGTGCTTACGGCGATGGCTTTCACGGCCACTGCGGCGTGGGCGATGATACTGAGCGTCCGCCACCGCCGGTTCAACGAACGGCTCGCGCTATCCCGCGAGCACATCGGTGAACTCTTCGAAGGCTCCGCCCACGCCGTGGTCCTCATTGATAGGGAAGGCCTGGTGAGGTGGGGGAGCTACGCTTTTTCGGAGCTGTTCGGATACAGCCGAAGTGAGATAGAGGGAGTTCACATCGACGAACTCCTAGCGCCGCCTCGAGAGATGACCGAGGCCAAAGCCGCGACGGCCAGGCTGATGGGCGGTGAGCCGGTGCGCCTGGAGTCGATTCGTCGCCGCAAGGACGGCGTTCTGTTGTCCGTGGCCATCATCAGCGCACCGATCACGTTCAGCGATGCGGATGCCGTGGCCTTCGTGATCTACCGCGACATTACGCGGCAGCTAACTGTGGAGACCGCTTTCCTGCGTCTCGAGAAGGCGGTGGAAACCATGCAGATCGGTGTGACCGTCACGGATCTCGACGGGCGTATCGTCTACTGCAACCCTGCCGACGCTGCCATGCATGGGTACTCCTCCGATGAACTCATCGGCCGGCACGCTCGGATCTTCGCACTGGGACCCTCAGAAGAAGTTCCCCCAAAAGAGTCGCACACCACGGGAATGACACCTAGCGAACTCCAGGGGATGACGACCTGGCGCCGTGAGGGGCTGAACGTCCGAAAGGACGGCTCCGAGTTTCCGGTCCACCTCATGTCGGATGTGGTGAAGAACTCGGCCGGGGATCCCATCGGCATGGTGACCACGTGCGAGGACATTACCGTACGAAGACTGGCCGAGCAGGAGCTAAAGGAGAGCGAGGCGCGGTACGCCCTAGCCGTTCAGGGCGGCAACGACGGGCTCTGGGATTGGGATCTGGAGGCAAACACGGTGCACTATTCGGAGAACTGGGTAGAGTACTTGGGCTACGGTCCGTACGAGATCAGCGACTCTCCTGACGAGTGGCTTTCGCGTATCCACGAGGAGGATGTCGGCCGGGTGAGGGACGAACTCGCTCTTCATCGGAAAGGCGGGTCCCCGCGATTCCAGAGCGAGCACCGGCTGCGACACAGGGACGGCTCGTACAAGTGGATCGTCGCCCGTGGCATCGCCGAGAGGAATGAGCACGATCGAGCGGTCCGGATGGTCGGCTCGATAACGGACTTCACCGAGCGGAAGAGCGTCGAGGCCCAACTCACCAAGGGCGCGCTCTACGACTCGCTGACCGGCCTGCCGAACAGGGCGTTCCTCATCGAACTGCTCGACCGAAGCTTCAACCTGATGAAGCGCAGGGCACAGCACACCGATTCGTACCAGTTTGCAATCCTGTTCGTCGACCTCGACCGATTCAAGATAATCAACGACACGCTGGGGCACGCAGCTGGAGACGAGCTGCTCGTGGAGCTCAGTAGGCGCTTCGTGGCCGCTGTCCGTCCTGGCGACGTCGTTGCTCGGATCGGCGGTGACGAGTTTTGCATTCTGCTCGACGGCATCAAGGATAGCCGCGACTCGACCCGAGTCTCCGAGCGGATTCTCGACGCCCTGCGCGATCCCGTTGATCTCGAGGGCAGGGAGATCTTTCCCGCAGTGAGCATAGGGATCGCTGTGAGCGAGCCCGGCATGACCGACCCCGATCAGCTCCTACGAAACGCGGATGCGGCCATGTACAGGGTGAAGGCGAGCGGATCGGGCCGCTACGAGGTCTTCGACCGGCGAGTTCACGAGCGGGCGGTGACGCTACTGAAGATCGAGGCGGATCTGAAGACGGCGTTACAATCGAGACAGCTCCGATTGGACTACCAGCCGATCGTGTCCCTGGGCGACGGGCACATCCGCGGGTTCGAGGCACTCATCCGCTGGGATCATCCCGAGCAGGGGCTCGTATCGCCCGAGCTGTTCGTGCCGCTCGCCGAGGAGACCGGCCTGATCGTGCCCATGGGTTGGTGGGTTATTCGTGAGGCGAGTGCCCAGATGGCGGAATGGGTGGAGCGCTTCCCCGAGCTGGCCGAGGCGACGATGAACGTCAATCTCGCCGGGAAGCAGATCCAGCAGCCAGATCTCGTGGATCGTGTCATGACGACCCTGCAGGACGTGGGACTCGACCCGGCCCGGCTGACTCTTGAGATCTCCGAAATAGCCCTCCTAGCGGACCCTGCACACAACGTACGGGTGGTCCATCGCCTACGAGATCTTGGTGTTCAGGTTGAGATCGACGACTTCGGAACCGGATACTCGTCGCTGAGCTATCTAAGTGATTTCCGAGTTTCATCGGTGAAGATCGACCGGACCTTCATCAATAAGATGGGCGTGAAGGGATCCGAATCGGCTGTCGTGGAGGCCGTCATTACTCTCGCCCGAGGCCTGGGCCTGAGTGTCGCCGCGGAGGGTGTGGAGACCGATGAGCAGTCAACCCTCCTCAAGGAGCTTCAGTGCGACCACGGCCAAGGGTTCTTTTACTCCCATCCCTTGAGTCCCGAGAAGGTGATCGCCCTGCTCGAGGCGCAAGACGTCGAGGTCGAGCGGGCTAGCGGTTGAGGTGCAGTTCCGCCGAAGCCCAGGACTGCCTCCCCGAGGATTGACCGACGGGGCGCGCTAGGGTCCCGCTGAACTGCACAGGTGCTGTACGATGAGGCCCCCGTGCAGTTTGCCATTCTCGATGAAGATCTTGTTGGCGTTGTGGCCAGCGGCCAGTACGCCCGCGATGTAGACGCCTGAAACGTTGGTCTCCATCGACGTGGGGTCGTGACGGGGGATCCCCGTTTCGGGGTCGATCCCCACACCAAGCCCTCCCAGGAACCCCGGATCCGCCTGCCAGCCTGTCATCGCGAGCACCCAGTCGTTCTTGATCTCGGTGGTCTTGCCGGTGTCGTCATCCCGGAGGACGACTGAACCCGGGAGGATCTCGGCGACTCGGTGCCGCCAAAATACTGGAATCTCGCCCTTCTCCAACCGGTTCTCGATGTCCGGAACGACCCAAGGCTTCACACCTCGGTCCAACTTTTCAGTGAAGTGCACGAGCGTTACACGGGCGTTCCCCCGAAATGTCTCGAGCGCCGACTCGACCGCCGAATTGCCACCTCCGACGACGACTACGTCTTGATCGAAAAACGGGTACGGCTCGCGATAGTAGTGGAGTACCTTGGGCAGATTTTCGCCCGGAACGCCAAGGTAGTTGGGCTGATGGAACGAACCGGTCGCCACCACCACCGCACTGGCGGAGTATCGATGCTCATCTCCGTCCCGCTTTCGCGTGAGGACAGTAAAGTCCCCGGCCTCCCCCGTGATCCCGATGACCTCCTCGTACTGGTGGATATCGAGATCGTAGTGGCGGACCACTCGCCTGTAGTATGCCAGCGCCTCGCGCCGGGTGGGCTTGGACTCGGCGATCGTGAACGGAACACCGTCGATCTCCAGCTTTTCGGCAGTGCTGAAGAACGTCATGTAGTAGGGGTAGTTGACGAGCGAGCTAGTAACGCAGCCTTCATCGATCAACTTGGCCGAGAGCCCACCGCTGCGGGCCGCGGCACCCACGGCGATGCCGCAGGGGCCGGCCCCAACGATGATCAGATCGAGTGCTTCCGTCATAGAATCAAGGGTGTGAATCCCAGGTGGGCGGGCTCCGAAGCGCGATCGACCAAGGTACCGAAAGAGGAGTGCCTCCCCAAGGGCTGAGCGCACCTCGCCCGCCTGGACTGTGTCCGCTGTCGGCGCCTACCTTGATCCGTCGACAATCTCGCCGCACACGGAGGTGAAATGGCCATTGTCAGCGCGGAACACGAGGCCCGGCGGGCTCTCAGCCGCCTTCGCCGGTCGGTCGAGAAAGCCCACCGCGAGTTCGAAGTACTCGAAGGCGCGCTGCGCAGCGCCGAGGGTACAGACTTCCCGGCGGAGGCCTATGACTCTGTGCGCTCGAAGCTGGGCGATCTAGAGGTGTTCATGGACGAGGAGGCCTCTCGGTTGCAGGAGAAGATCCTCCATGCCGGTGGGCTGGAGCCGGGCCGCGTCAGGCGAGGCTGAGGTAGATGGACCGGCGCAGCTTTCTCGAGTACGGTGTTCTGGTAGGTGGGGCTGGCCTAACGGGCGGATTCGGGCTGAGGCCCGGGCCTAGGGCTGACCTGGTCCTACGGAGGGCCACTCTGTTCGACGGCACAGGGGCTCCCGGCATCCAGGCCGACGTAGGGATCACCGGCGACCGAATCTCCGGTATCGGCGCTGGTGCGGGTCCACAGGTGGGCACTGGAGCGGAGGAGATCGACCTGGCAGGCCTGGCGCTCGCTCCCGGGTTCATCGATATCCATTCCCACGCCGACCTCTCGCTGTTGGTGAATCCAAGGGCCGAGAGCCGAATCCGGCAGGGGGTCACGCTCGAGGTGGTCGGGCAGGATGGCAGTTCCGTGGGTCCGTGGTCCGAGGATGGTTACCGGGCGACGAGGGAGCGTTACGCCCGCCAATACGGCGTCGACATCGACTTCCGCGACATCGGCGGTTTCCTGCAGAGGCTAGGGCGGACACCCGCCGCGGTAAACCTGGCCTCCATGGTGGGCCATGGCACGGTGCGTGAATTCGTGGTGGGTGGTGCGGACCGCGGTGCGAGCCCCGAAGAAATCCGGCGCATGCGGGCCACGATTCGATCGGCGCTGCAACAGGGAGCGGTCGGCCTCTCGTCTGGTCTGGAATACACGCCAGGCTCCTTCGCTTCGACGGGTGAAGTCGTCGAGCTGGCCCGTGAGCTGGACGGGACGGGTTACCCGTACGCCTCGCATGTACGCAATGAGGACGATCGGCTCCTGGCGGCTGTCGAAGAGGTTTTGCATGTCGGACTCATGGCCGGTGTGCCGGTGCAGATCTCCCACCTCAAGGCACAGGGGCAGCGCAACTGGTGGAAGGCCGGTGCGGTGCTTCGGACCATCGAGGAGGCCCGGGACTCGGGCGTGGACGTGCACTTCGATCGGTATCCGTACGTGGCGTACAGCACGGGCCTTTCCAGCCTGTTTCCGCCATGGGCGCGGGCCGGCGGGACGACGGCCCTATTGCGACGGCTCGAAGATCCGGAGACGCTCCCACGCATTGTGGCGTTCACGCGGGCCAAGGTGGCCCTTCTCGGGTCGTGGGACGCCGTGCAGATCACTTCGACTCGAACCGCCGGAAACGCGGGCGCCCGCGGACGACGCTTGGGCGAGCTCGCGAAGGACTTGGGAGAGGAACCGTTCGAGCTGACGAAGCGCCTGATCGTCGAGGAGTCGAATAGCGTTGGCATGATCGGCTTCGGGATGTCCGAGGAGAACACGGCGGCGATTCTCTCCCACCCACTGGCCATGATCTGCTCGGACGGGGGGTCCTACGCCACGTACGGGCCGCTCTCAGGAGGATCGCCTCACCCCAGGGCCTATGGGACCTTCCCGAGGCTGCTGGGACGCTATGTCCGCGAGCGTGGCGACATGCCTCTGGAGATGGCGATCCACAAGGTCACTGGAATGCCGGCAGCCAAGCTGAAATTGCGCGACCGGGGCGTGGTGCGCGTTGGGGCCTTTGCCGACCTGGTGGCCTTCGACCCTAGTGCTGTGGCCGACACGGCGACGTTCTCCTCGCCACATCAATACCCGCTCGGAATCCCCCTGGTCATCGTGAATGGCCAAATCACCATCAGGGACGGCGAGCAGACCGGAGCGCTCGCGGGCCGGCCCATCTTCGGATCGGGCGAGTGAGCCAGGCAGCGGAGTTCGCGGACCTGTCGGGGGAACTCGCTGGGGTGTTCTCGAAGGGCGTCGACGCCTCATGGCCCGAGATGGCCTTCGACGATCTGGCTCTGCGCTCCTTCGCCTATCAGTTCTCCACCAATCCGGTGTACCAGGGCTTCGCTCGTGGGAGGGGCGTTTCGCCCGAGGCCGTAGGCAGTTGGCAGGACATCCCGGCGGTTCCGGCATCCGGTTTCAAGGCGGTCCGCCTCGTTTCCGGCGACCCGGGGAGTGTCGAGAGGGTGTTCCGTACGAGTGGTACCACGGTCGGCACCGAGCGCGGCGAGCACCACGTCCTGGATCTCGAGCTCTACCGGGCTTCGCTCTTGCCCAACTTCTCGGCTAACCTCGTGCTCGGCGATGCCGACGTGAGGTTGCTGTCACTGATTCCGACTCCCGCCGAGCTCCCGGACTCGTCCCTCAGCTACATGATCGGCTGCGTAGCGAATCATGATGCCTTCGGGCGGGCTGAGTTTTTTGTGGACGCTGGAGGGCGAATCGATCACCTTGCGCTTCGGAATGCGCTGGCCCGTGCGGAGGCTTCTGAGGAGCCCGTCTTGCTGGTGGGAACCGCATTCGCATTGGTTCACTGGATGGATGCGATGGACGATGGGGCCTGGGCGTTCAGACTACCCGCTGGGTCTCGCCTCATGGAGACCGGTGGCTTCAAGGGCCGCTCACGCACGCTCTCCCGTAAGGAACTCTACGCGGCGCTGACGCAGCGTCTGGGCGTGCCAACAGGAATGATCGTGAATGAGTACGGCATGACGGAACTGCTCTCACAGTTCTACGAGCCGGTCATCCGAGAAGGGTCCGACCCCGGGCTCACCGAGCGGAGACTCGTCGGGCCACCCTGGGTCCGGACTCGCGTACTCGATCCGGTGACGCTGAGTCCACTTCCAGACGGATCGCCGGGCCTCCTGTGTCACCTGGATCTGGCGAACCTGGGGTCGGTGTGCGGCGTGTTGACCGAGGACATGGGGGTGATCGTCGATGACGGCTTCCGGGTGCTCGGCCGATCGACCACGGCGGAGCCGCGAGGCTGCTCGCTTGCGATGGATGAGCTCATGTCAGCTACGTCGTTGAACCACGAAGTCCGCCCGTGACGCCGTTCGACGGCTGGACTGTACCGGTGGATGCAGGTGCTCTGCTTGGCGAGGAACGCGCCGAGTCGGCGGGCGGTGCCGTTTCCTACCCGGTGCTGTCGTCGGACGGGATGCGTGGGTTGTGCGAGTGCTTGCGAAGCTCCCGCGAAGCCCTCGTATCCCGCGCCGTTCGTGATATCGCGGCGAGCCTGGGAGCGGTAGGGGCCCGTTTCGGGTCGGCAGGCGATCCGCTCCGTGAGGAAGCGCTTTCTCTGCTTCCCCGCACGGCCGGCGTGTCTCCCCCCATGGCGGAATTGGTGCTGGACGGCATGGCCCGAGACTGGACTGTGCCCCGCTTACTCGAGGTGCTCGAGGCAGAGTTCGCCGACCCATGTGTGCTCGACACGTTTCAGGCCGGCGCCAAAGGAAGCTTTCGGGCACTCGGGCCGCCGCTCACGCTGCACATCGGCGCTGGCACCGTACCTGGCGTTTCGGTCACGTCGCTCATTCGTGCCCTGCTCGTGAAGTCGGCCGTGCTCGTGAAGCCGGGGCTTGGCGACGTGGTTCTGCCGAATTTGTACTTGCGAGGTCTGCAGGAGCACGACCCGGAGATCGCTGCTGCTGCTGCCGCGCTCTATTGGCCGGGGGGCGGGAGCTCCACATCCGATGGGGAAGCGGCGGCGTTGGCCGAGGCCGATGCGGTCATCGTTTACGGAGGTGACGACACGATCTGCGATGTGAGGAGCAGGACGCCGGCGAGCGCCCGCATCGTGGTTTATCACCACCGGTTGAGTCTCGGCCTGGTCGGTGTGGAGGCGCTCGTGTGCGAGGTGATGGCACGGGAGACCGTGTCTTCCGTCGCACGGGCCGTTGCGACCTTCGATCAGCGTGGATGTGTCTCGCCGCACCTGGTATACGTCGAACAGGGCGGAGTGGTCTCTCCGGCTGGGCTGGCGGGACTGTTGGCCGAGGCCCTCGAGGCATTGGAGCGGGAGTTGCCGAGCGGATCTACCACGCCCGAAGAGGCGTCGGCCATCCACCAGGTTCGCGGTGCGACCGAGTTGCGCATTGCGGCAAGGGAAGACGTGGCCATGTACAGCGGTGGCGAAGCGCAGTGGACCGTCATCTACGAACCCGAGCCCGACTTCAAGCCGTCCTGCCTCAATCGAGTGGTGCGCGTGGCGCCCATTCGCAGCCTGATGGAGGTCGTGCCGCATTTGGCGAGCGTGCGTCGGCACCTGCAGACAGTGGCGGTCCTGGGTGCCGGAGAGCAGCAGGCCGAACTCCACGAAGCCCTGGCCCGGGCTGGGGTCCTACGTATCACCGGCTTCGACGATGCTCCGTGGCCACCGCCCTGGTGGCATCATGATGGTATGGGACCGCTTACGACCCTCGTACGATGGATCGACGCCGAGGGGTGAGCAGTATCAGGCGATCAACGATCAGGCCTGGGAAGGTTATTCCTCCGCCACCTGCTCGTCGGCACGCCAAACCACCATCTGCCGGTTTCCATCGGAGGTTTCTTCTACGCGGACCGTCAACGAATCACCCTCAGCGATCCTCAAGTCGTCCCGCATGTCCTGGGGAATCGTGATTCGGCCACCAACACCGACGGAAACGTCGGTATAGTACAGTGTCCGGTAGATGGCCATCCAGCCTCCTCATGTTTGATCCTGCGCGGGCCTCGAATCTAAAGGCTTTCCACCAGGCAGCAAGCCGTTCGAGGTCGAGTTTCGACATTCGCGGGCGAGGCGTGCATGGAGGCTGAAGGAGTGAAGGCTCCCGCACGTACGCGTGGTGAGCCGTTTTGAGCCCGTAGCTTGAAGAATGACGACGAAGTCCACCCATGAGCGGACGGCGATACACATGACCTCAGACGCTGCCATTCACCTCGAAGGCGTGACCAAACGATTCGGTGAGCATACGGCTGTCCACGACCTGCATATGCATATTCCGCGCGGCTGTATCTACGGGTTGCTGGGACCGAACGGCTCGGGCAAGACAACCACCCTGCGCATGATCATGGGAATTCTCCACCCCGATGAAGGCACCGTCAGCCTTCTCGGCGGCGATCCGGACGAAGTGCGCCGCCGGCGTGTTGGATACCTGCCGGAAGAGCGCGGAGTGTATCGTAAGATGAAGGTTCTCGAGCAACTCGAATTCCTGGGTGAGATTCGCGGCTTGGAGCGGAAGGACGCCGCCCGCCGCGCCGGCGAGTGGCTCGACCGCCTCGGGCTGGGGGACTGGAAGGCGAAGAAGGTCGAAGATCTCTCGAAGGGGATGCAGCAGAAGGTCCAATTCATCGCGACCGTCATCCACGAGCCGGACCTGCTCATCCTCGACGAGCCTTTCAGCGGTCTCGACCCCATCAACCAGGACGTCCTCGAAGACATCGTACGGGAGTTCCATCGACACGGGACGACGATTCTCTTTTCCACCCACCTCATGGCTCAGGCGGAGCAACTCTGTGAGCGCGTTTGCCTGATCTCCAAGGCCGAAAAGGTGCTGGACGGAACGCTCAAGGATCTCAAGGCCCGGGATCGGGAAGGGGTGGTCGCTGTGACGTTCGACGGCCCCGCCAGGTGGCTCGAGGGTCCGGAGGTGGCCGCCATCGAGAGGGCGGACGGGGGCGTACACGTACTCCTGCAGGAGGGTGGAGACCATCAGGCCATTCTGCGGAGAGGCGTTGCTTCAGGGGCGGTGATCACCCGCTTCGAACTCGTGGAGCCGAGCCTACACGAGATCTTCGTCCGGCATGCGGGTGAGGAAGCAGTCGGGGACGCCGGCCTTCCCCAGGACTACCGGATGGAGGAGGAGGTGTCATGAGAAGCGTGTACGTGGTTCTCCGGCGCGAGTACCTCTACCGCGTCCGCAACCGGTGGTTCATCATCGGCACCTTCGCATTGCCGGCTTTCTTCGTCGGTTTCATTGCGATCACGGCGATTGCGGAGGGTAGGCGAGCCAACCGCGATCGGGAGATTCCGATCGTCGATCAGACGAATGTGCTCTACGACCTCGTGGCCGGGCGGCTAGACTCGGGCTTCGAGCCGGAACGCGTAGCGGCTACCGCAGAGGCGCTCGAAGAGGTCGCTGGGCGCGCCCGAGAGGGGAGCATCTCGGGCTACCTGGTGTTGGACGACGAGACTCTGGCCAGCGGCAGAGCCACGTTCCACGGGAAGACAGCCCCGAGAGCG
This sequence comes from Gemmatimonadota bacterium, assembly GCA_036986155.1. Lineage (GTDB taxonomy): Bacteria > Gemmatimonadota > Gemmatimonadetes > Longimicrobiales > Gaopeijiaceae > JACZXQ01. The sequence goes on from BTRA01000061.1 coordinate 13,682, forward strand.
CTCAGCAGGATTCGCATGCAGCAGGCGGTGGTCCGTTCCGCCCTCGAAGTGCGGCTCAGGGCGGCTGGTTCTGGCGCCGAGGTGGAGGATCTCCTGTCGGGCGGCGCCATCGACTTCGAGACCGTGTCTGACGAGGCCCCCGAAGAAGGTGCTCGGGAGGCCGGCGTCGCAGCCGGGTTCGCGGCGGCCATGATCCTCTACTTTGTGATCCTCCTCTACGGAGCGATGGTGATGCGCTCTGTGCTCGAGGAAAAGACCAGCCGGGTCGTAGAGGTCGTCCTGTCTTCACTACGCCCGTGGGAACTCATGCTCGGAAAGATTCTGGGCGTTGGGGCCGTGGGCCTGACGCAGATCGCCATCTGGGCGCTCACGGCCGCCCTGGGACTGACGGTCGGACTGCCTTTTCTGATCGCCTTCAGGCCCGAACTCGCCAACGTGCGTGAGCTGCTTCAGTATCTGCCTGCCGTCGGCGGCCTGGTGCTGTTTTTGGCTTTCTTCATTCTGGGTTACTTGCTGTTCTCGTCACTCTACGCCGCGGTCGCGGCCATGTGTTCGACCATGGAGGAGGCGCAGCAGACGCAGCTTCCCGTGACGATGCTGGTCGTGCTTCCCATTTTCTTCATCTCGAGCATCATGGAGGACCCCAACTCCACTCTGTCGACGGTGCTGTCGTTGGTGCCGTTCTTCAGCCCGATTCTCATGCTTCCGCGGTATCTCGGGGGAGCCCCACTCTGGCAGGCAGGTCTGTCGTTGGTGTTGATCGCGGTCACCACTGTCGGCGTCGCCTGGGTGGCGGGCAGGATCTACCGGGTGGGGATCCTCATGCAGGGTAAGCGGCCTACGTTACCCGAGCTGTGGCGTTGGGTGAAGGAGGCCTGAGGCCGCGTTACTCGGTCAGTCGTCGTCCGGGAGCGCCGACCGAAGCAGGCCCTGGAGTTGGTGCTCTTCCAGGGCATGCGCTTTCCGCACCACTTCGTCGAAGGTGCGCTCGATCAAGATCGTGGCGGTGCGCACCGGAAGCTCCTCGGTATCCACGTCAGCGGGCGAGAAGCACAGCACACCACCGAAGGAGTCGACCCGGCGCGGATCGTCGGCAAACTCCAAGTAGACATCCCAGAAACGACCCTGGTGGCTGATGCTGGCAACGTGCTGTCCAGGGGATGGGCGTGGGTTTCGGGAGGGTTGGGCTGGGTCACTCATTGCACCTAGAGTATCACCCTGCGCCACGGATCTCCAAGGCTCCTGCGGGCGGCCCGAGGGCCCGAGTGTCAACGCAGGGACTTCTTCGCGGCCCTAAGGGCCGCGACCATATCGTAGCGCTCCGCGTCAGACAGCGTATTCCCGGCGAACCGGGCTCTCAGGTAGAGGTCGACCACCCGTCCCGCCGCACCCGCCCCGGGGTGCCGCCGTCGTCGAAACTCCTCGACCAATGCTCTCGGCGTCCCGCCGCGGCCGACTTCCAGTCCGGAGCGCTCGGCGTTGTTGCGCAAACTCAGATACATCTTTGTTTCGGGTGAGTGGCGCTGGCCTCCCCGGCTGGCCCACACGAAGCCGGCCACGAGGGTCAAGAGGAGCGCGAGCGACCACAAGCCGCGGCCGAATCGCCCGATGGGGGCCGCCGTGTCTGCGGCGCTATCCTCCCCGCTGAACAGATCCGCGGCACGGCCGAGCAGGTTCGACTGGGCCTGGAGACTGAAGTCCAGAATCCACTTATTCCAGTTGTGCTGGAGTCCTTCGAGCCAGAGTCTGCCAGGCCACAGCCACGATGTAGCGAGCGCTCCCGCTCCGCTTCCTGCAGGCGTAGGATCGAACGCCACCCAGCCGAATTCGGGAAACCAGACCTCGACCCATGAGTGTGCCTGGTTCTGTGTGACGGCTAAGAATCCGCCGAAGTTGTTCCACACCCCCCCTCGGAAGCCGTTCACCTCGCGCGCATGGATGCCTAGCGTGCGCAGCAGGACCACCATGGCCGTGGAGAAATACTCGCAGTGTCCAGCCCTGCGGTCGAACAGGAAGTAGTCGAGTGTGGCCTCGCGCGCTGACCGCGGCAGTTCGAGGGTGTATTCGAACTCGGATTGCAGGAACCGCTCGATCGCCACGGCCCGGTCGTAGGTGTTGGTGAGGTCCTGAGTCAGGCGTTGAGCGAGGTCGGGCACCCTCTGAGGGAGGCGCGGCAACTGCGTGTAGTGTTGGCGGGCGGGAGAGTAGCCACGACGAGCCGCTCTCAGTCGTGCCGCATCGGGACGCGCCGTCACCGAGACGGCGTCGTAAACCGGCGAGCCGGACCCCCAATAGATGCGGTCGCCCGAGTTGTCGAAGAGGGGCTGAATACGCGGCTCGGTGGCCTTGACCGTGAGGGTCGGATGGAGCGTGAACAGGACCTTCACGTCGAGCGGAGTGGCGTAGATTCGATAGCTGAGTCGATCGGGCCCCCATCCCTCGTACCATCGATCGAGCCCCAATGACGGGGTCAGGCGCGGCGAGCGACTCCACCGAACGCCGTCGAAACGGTCGTAGGAGCGGCCGCGCCAATATAGGTCTTGCACGGAGGGTGGAGGGCTGTCTGGGAATTCCACGCGCAGCACGACCTGCGGGTTGGGGAAGATCCGTGACCCGTGCTCCCCGATGGAGACCTGGTCCGCAAATCCGACGATCGACCGGGTCAGAGTTTCTCCACGTCCGACCCACCCCTGTGACACCCTGGGGAAGGATAGGAAGACCACCGCACTGCCTACCAGAGAGACCACCGAAAGGCCCGTCATGGCGAACAGGAACCGTGATCCCAGGCGCGCGTCCATCACCCCGTTTGCCTCTGCCTGACGACGGGCGTGTCCGACCATCAGCGTCACGGTGGCCAGCACCACGTAGGTCACGAACGCGACGGCGAATAGTATGCCCGGCCGGTAGGCAGTGGACGCTAACAGTAGAGCGAACGACAGCGCGTACAGGCGGGCGTCGTTGTGTGCGTCCAGTGATCGGAGTGCCTCCGCACACAGGAGCAGGAGCAGGAGGTCGACTACCGGGATGACAACGTCGTCCCCGATCAGGAAGATGTGCCACAGGGACCGCAATACGAGGAGGATTGCAAGGGGCAGCCACACCTGCTCCAGCTTGAGCGACAGGCCACGATCTGGCTGCCAAAAAAGGGCAAGGAATAACGCGACGGCCGCCAAGCTGGCTGATACCGGCTCGAAGCCCGCCCCGCCCGCGAACGCCACAAGGGCCGCGATGCCCATGGAAACGGACAGGCGTCTATGCAGGCGTTGAAGGTTCATGGGAGCGGCTCGATGTCGGCGAGCTCCCCGACCCCGTCGAGAGGTTCGGTCCAGCGACCGGGCTCGAGACACTCTACGAATCCGTCGCGCTGGCTGCCGTTGAGCGATACCAATACGCAGCGAGCCGGATCATCGGGCGGCTGAACGCGGCGCTCGTCGGGCGAGAAGTCCACCCTGGCCAACGCGTCGAGCACGCGCTCCAACTGGCCTGAGCCGGCACCGGCGTCCACGATCCCGTATGGGGTCGCCAAGCCGAATCGCTTGCCCAAATGGTAGGCCTTGCTCGCGAGGGAAGCTGCCGTCTCGACAGCCGCCTCGGCTCGCTCGCCCGGCGCTCCGCAGGTCTCGAGGCAGATCCAGAGCGCCTCGGCCGCGTCCTGCTCGTACTCACGCACGAGCGGCTTACCTCTGTGGGCGCTCAAGCGCCAGTGAATGTCGCGCGGGTCGTCTCCGACTCTGTACTCGCGCAACCCACGGTACTCACCCCGTGTGCCAGCGGCGCTCGCGAGGGCCGTCTCCACCTGGGGCTGGCGGCACCCGCCCGGTGGAGACGGGATGCGGACGGGCTGGTTCGTCCTTGGCCAGATGACCAGCTCGCCCACCAGCGGCACATCGCGCTCCTTTCTGAAAAGGCCGAAGGGAAATGTCGTCGAAAGCGTGAGGGCCTCGAGGCGGTGGACCCCTCGCCGGATGAACACGTTCTCGGAGCGCACTGTGACGGACTCGCCGGCGTCCAGCCGCGCGATGAATGCACCGTGGCGCAGACCGGGCTCGAACAGGTGCACCGTGATGGTGGGAAATCGTCGCTTGTGGTTGAGCACGTGATACCCTATTCGGACAGGCTTTCCAACGGTGACAGCCCTCGGCAGGCGCCGCTCGATCACGAGCG
>BTRA01000062.1:0-17482 GCA_036986155.1 Gemmatimonadota bacterium
CCATTTGACAGTGCCGGTGATACGCATCGCTCGTTACCTCAGCTCTCGGGGGTAGTGGTCCCAGAAGGAAGACGTCCTCACATCAGTTGGAGCAGTTGCTGGGGATGACAAAACTCAAGATGTGCGTGTGCGCCGGACCGAGGCAAGTGTGTTCTTGCCGACCGGCTCGGCGACCAGGACCCTCGACCCGTGATCACACTCTGAGTATCGTGCTTCCGTACGGTGTCGCTTCATGCCTCGGAGTGCCCGTGCGGGAGCCCCCGAAGAGTAGGAGAGGCACCCATGCATGACCATCCGGCAGTCTCCCTTCGGGGTGTCGCCAACGGAAGCCGCCTGGCACTACTCACGATGGGCGCCGCGCTCGGCATCTCACTTTTCGCCGGAAATGCCTCCGCCCAACAGCACCACCTCAGCGTCGGAGCCGGTTGGTACAACCCGGGCGGCGGCGATTTCGGGGAAACCGATTCGGGCCCCGGACTGGACGTCGCGGTGCGGTTCGCGGTGGGTCAACGCCTGTATCTAGCGTTCGGCAGACAGTGGAATTCGAATGGAGTGGAGTTCACGGACGACGACTGGAACGTGGTGGCTATCTTCTTCGAGCCCAGCCTGGTGCTCGCCACCGGCGCTGCAGTCGAGCCGTTCTTAGCGGGCCGGGTCGGGTGGCTGAGACAGTCGATCACCACGTCCTCGGGCCGCCGCACCGGGAATGGCGTGGGATTCGGAGGGTTCGTTGGATTGCGTGTTCCGGTGGCTAGCCGGCTATCTGTCGAGTTGGTGGCACCGTTTTACGGCGTGTCGTTCGGTGACGTGGAAGTCGACGGCGTGGAGCGGCCGAACTCGGACAGTTCGGGCCGAGTCTTCGGCATCCGCATTGCACTGAACATCGGATTCTAGGCCAAGCCCTGCACACCCTGACCCCGGCCGACCGCGAGGCGCTGCTCGAATACGCGCGGCGGGTGCTAGAGGCTCATCTCGGTGGTGAACCGCCCCCGCCCGATCCCACCGGCTCACTCGCGATGATGGACGTCCGCGCGTCTTTCGTGACCCTGCGGGTGCGTGCTACCGGAGACCTGAGGGGTTGCATCGGCGAGTCCAAGCCGAGATCGCCACTGGTCCAATCGATCGGCCGCGCCTCGGTGTCGGCGGCAACCGCCGATCCCCGCTTCGCCCCCGTCACTTTCGGCGAACTCTCGTCGTTGACCATAACGATCAGCGCCCTGGGCCCGCTTCTGCCAATCGAAGCCAACGAGATCGAGGTGGGCCGCCACGGACTTCTTATCACCGGAGCCAGCGGCTCGGCGCTTCTTCTTCCTCACGTTCCGAGTGCCTTCGGATGGGACCGCGAGGAGTTTCTGGCGCGGCTTTGCGAGAAGGCTGGCCTCGCGCCCGACGCGTGGACCGCAACTCCCGACCCACTGCTGTTCGGGTTCGAGGCCGATACTTGGGCGGAGGACTAGCGGGAATCGTGTCGCCGGCTATTCCGAATCGGCCGGGCCACGCAGTTCCTGCGAGGCCCGTTGCATGTAGCCCCAGAGTCCGGCATCAGCGTCGATGGCGTGTCCACTCAGCACGTTCTGGGGTCCCTCGGCCTGGTACATGTTCTTGAGCGACTGAGCGATGCCCGGATCTCCTCCCGTAAACTCCAAGATCAAGCTCTGCGCCTTGCGAGCGAGGACCTGCACCGTTTCACTACCAGGATCCAACCCCTCTTCCATTGCGGCGCGGTAGCCGGCGAAGACGTCCATCCATTCGGCTTGGGCCTGCTGCATACGCTCCTGCCCCACATCGTCCTTTCGCTCCTCAAGTGTCCGGAGCTGCTCCGGCGTGTAGTACTTGTCGAACATCGTCGTCACCTCGATCGTTTCGAGCAACTCATCCAAGGAAACCGACCCGTTCGAGCGTAAGCCCTCGAGGGCAGCCTCCAGACGATGACGCACCCGACTCCGGCGGGAGATCTCTTCGTCCAACCGTGCGAGATGCATCTCGAAGATTCGCTCAAGGGACAGACTCGGGTGGCCCAGGCAGTCCCGGATCTCGTCCAGCGTCAGGCCTAGGTGGCACAGCGATCGGATCTTCTGAAGCCTCAGCACCTCGGCCATCTCGTACAGTCGATGGCCGGATGGGGTGCGACCCGAGGGGGCGAGAAGACCAATCTCGTCGTAGTGATGCAACGTACGCACTGTAAGGCCAGTACGGCTCGCAAGCTCTCCGACTTTCAGCGTTCCCGGCTCCATCCCGCTCCTCCCCGGTTCTCGGTCGCGTCGTGACAACAAGGATAAGACCTCACGTAACGTGAGGATCAAGGGGCTTGACCGATAGGGCGGTCGTGTCCGGTCAGGAGGGCTCGAAGCCGAACAGGGCTCCTTGCGTGATCGGCGTCGAGTATGCGGTGTGATCCAACGTGAGCAGCGTTCCGTCCACGAGATGCCCATCGCGGGCGAAACGCCGCGCATGTTCTTCTGACCAGAAGAAGAGACTCTTCCTTCAGTAGCCATGAAGAATGGTGAGATCGTCGAACGTGCTCCAGTCTACTCGCGGCTCGAACACCATCGGCCGCACCGCCTCACCCACCGCCCACCAAGCCATTCGGCTATCCAACTCGAAGACGAGCGGCCGGCCGCTCTGCGCACAGACGGTTTCTACGACTGCGGAGACTGTCGTTCCTTCGAGTCGCCCTTTCACGAAGGGCGCCGCCAAGGCGTCCTCCGCTCACGCGCCGTAAAGGCGCTCTCCAGTACTGAACGTCAGCCGATGCGGGGTGCGGTCAACGGTAACAGGAAACGCCCAGGTGACATCCCCGTCGTGGTTTCTCACCAGAAAGAAGAGCCTCTCCTCGAGCTCTGCCAGCACCTCCGAGATCCGGACGCGGTCGAGAGCGGTGCGAGCAGCGATCACCTGGGGCGTCACCGGTCGGCCGGTCTCTAGGAGTTCACGTACGGCGGACAGACGAACGGCGTGGTGGGCCTCCGACATGAATTCCAGTCGTTCGCTCATGCGAGCCGGGCCGCCGAGCACCTCACGGGCCCAGGCCGAGGCCGACACCTCCGCCGCCTCCCCATTACTGAAGACGATCACAGGCTCTGAATGCGACAGGTTCATGGAATGTCCGATCCCCCAGGAGAGGCTGTTGGTACCTTGGTAACATGATATCCGGCCGCGCCGCGCTCAAGTCCCTACTCCGCGCTCGCCGGCGCTTGTGCCGACCCCCCTGCCACCTCAACTTGCTCAGTCATCGCCTTCCGGCCCCTGCACACCCCCTCAGGTGAGTGAGTAGCAACTCTTGATTCGGCTCATCGTCGCCACCTCGTTCCTGTTCGTATCGGTCGCTTTCATCGGGGGAGGCTTCTGGTTGGGAGCCACCACTCCTACCGGGGGACTCCTCACCAATCTCGGGACCGAGGTCTTCGGAATCCTGGTCACGGTAGCCGTGGTCGAGTGGCTGTTCGAGCGAAGGAGACTGCAGGACAAGGCGCGCGAATTGGCATGGAGTATTCTCCATTCCCTGGAACGCTCAGTATGGATCTGGCAGGGCGGGCCCGAGCGAGTGGGGACCGACGAACTCCTCGGCATCATCGCGGGCATTCGCTCTTCGGACACGATCTCCCGCTTCACCAAGGTACTTCTGGTCAACCTCGGGACACAGTCCCGGGAAGCGCTGGACAAGGATCCCAAAGCGGTACGCAGCCTTGCCGGGCTCAAGTTGAGCCTGGAGGACCTTTCCAGCCTGAGATCCCTGCGCGACGGCGACTCGGCGGTGTCCGTCCGTATGATCTCCGAGATCCTCGAAGCGGGCGCCACGGGCCTCGCCCGGCTGCTTGGAAAGCCAACGCAGCGGCTTCCCTCGGGGCTCATCCGAGGCCGTGACTCCAGCGAAAAGGCTCAGGAAGAGCGGCGCTTCGACCTGGGCGCCACCCCACCCGCCATCCCGGATCGCACTCCGGAACTCCCCCCCTCCAGAGGCCCGACGCCCGACCCGACCCCCGATCGGGCCTGACACCCGAGGAAGGACCTTGGATGAAGACGACGACACTGAAACTGCCATTTGAGTCCTTGCTGTCGGACGCGGCGGTTGGCCAGGCGTGCCAACCCACCGCTGGGAGGACAGGCGTGGCTCTGGTAATGACGCCCGACTCGGGGGCGCAAAACGTTCCCCTTCTCTCTGACGGCCGGGACTACCTCGAGGCCGGCGGCCTCGATGGCCCTTCGAGCGACACCGCTTCGACGCTGATCGACAGCGCCGTGGCCGGGATCCGCTCAAGATAGACATCCGGCGATCGCTTGGGCCCGCCCATTGGTCGATCACGCTTCTGGCCGTGGGTTTGGCAGCATGCCGGCCTTCCGCCCTGCCTGAGCCCGGCTTCTGGACGATCAGCTGTGACCGGCCATCCGATGCCGGCGACACGCTCGAAGTCACCGTCGTCGTGGACTCCTTGGGGGCGGCAACTCCCAGTGAGTTGTTGGTACGGCTCGATTCCCTACGATCGGCTGAAGGCCCCGACTTCGACCTCCAATCGGGATTCATCGCCCAAGTGTTCTTGCGTACCGGCGCCGGCCGCGGCTGCGCCAACACCGGACCCGCCGGCGTTGAGTTGTGGGCACCCGGTGACCAACTGACCAGGACCTGGATTCATCTGAAGTCCGACGGGCCGGCATCCGTGACTGTGGTGCGTGGCGATGGGTCTCTGGTTACCGGCCCGGTCATCGCCGAAGTGAACCAGGTAGTGCCGCTGATCCGGTGGGGTGACCGACAATGACTCCGCTGGCTAAACTCGGTGATGTACCACCAGTTCGCTGGAGCTTGCTGCTTCTTTGGATCGGCGGTGTGGTATGGCTCCGGGTCGTGATTCCGGTCGCCTCGTTCGAGAGCGAGGGAGCTGCGTTCGCGGTGTGGAGCCGTGTCGGCCTGCCGTTAGCCCTGATCACATGGCTGTGGGTCTATCGTAGGTACCCGACCGCCCGAGCACCCCTCGCGACACTCGTGGTGGGAGTTGTCGTGTGGTCGATCCTCCTGATCCTAGCCGCGGGGCACGGGCTCAGCTACGCGCTCCGGGACGCGTACTTCCTGCGTCAGCCGGTTCGTGTTTTCCTGATCTCCGGGATGGGGATGCTCTTCTTGCTCCTGCCTCCCGCGATCGCCGTGGCCGGACTGTTCGCGGTGCTCACGGATCGCAGGCGGTCGGGTGATCCCTCCGCATGAGCGGCGCCCGACTCGCCACCTCGGCCCTCGCCATCGCCGTACTGGCGTACGTCGCGTACACGGGTTTCTTCTTCCTGATTCAACGGCGGATCACCTATGCCGGGGTGCACCTCGGGGCCCCCGGCCCGATTCCCGACTCCGTGCCCGGCTTCGAGCGTATTTGGCTCGGCGCTCCCGACGTCAAAGCGGAGGCGTGGTATCTGCCAGCGATGGGTGAGTCCACTACGACACGATCGCCCGCGCTGATCTTTACGCACGGCAACGCCGAATTCATCGACGACTGGGTGTTGCCTCTGGACCCGCTGAGGCAAATGGGCGTGAGCCTTTTGCTGGTGGAGTACCCAGGGTACGGGCGCTCCGAAGGCGTGCCGAACGAGACGACCATCGTCCGCACCGTTGTCGATGCCTACGACTGGCTCGCCACGAGGGACGACATCGATGGCGACAAGATCGTGGCAATGGGACGCTCGCTCGGAGGCGGACCGGCCGCCGCGCTTACCGGGCTGCGGCCTGTGGCGGCGCTCGTGCTCGAATCCACTTTCACGAGCGTGGCCGCGCTCGCGTGGCAGGTTTACCGTCTTCCGGGATTCTTGGCGAGGGATCGCTACGACAACCGCTCGGCCGTGGCCTCCTATGAAGGGCCCGTTCTCATCTTTCACGGGACCGAAGACGACGTCATTCCCTACTCGCACGGGCAGAGACTCTCGAGCGCCGCGAAGCATGGGCGCCTCGTCAATTACAGGTGTGGGCACAACGATTGCCCGCCAAACTGGGACGAATACTGGGCCGAGATGCGGGCTTTTTTGAGGGACGCCGCGATTCTGCCTATCGAGTGAGGAGGCGAGGCCGGCCTACACCGTCTACATTGCGGCGCCCATTCCTTGGTCCTGGCTGAAGAGACACTGCATGGAAACAGTCGGTTGGCTCTCCATCGTTCCACCGATCATCGCGATCGCGCTGGCCATCAAGACGCGAGAAGTCTACATCTCGCTGGGGCTCTTCGTGTGGATCGGTTGGACGATCATGAACTCCATGAACCCGATCACGGGCCTGATCCAGTCGGTCGATGTCTTCCTGGGCGCAGTCACGGATCCGGGGAACGCGAAGACGCTGCTCTTCTCTCTCTTGATCGGAGGCATCATCACGCTCACGCAGGCCTCGGGCGGGATGGAAGGCTTCATCGAGTGGGTGGATCGACTGGGCTTGGGCAAGAGTCGAGTTTCCGTGAGGCTCGTCGCCGTGATGACGAGCATGGTCCTCTTTCTCGAGTCGAACTTCGGACTTCTCGTCTCGGGCGCCGTGGCGCGTCCCCTGTTCGACCGGGCCAAGATCTCGCGTGAGAAACTGGCCTACATCATCGACACGACCAGCGCACCCAAGCAGCTTCTTATCCCCATCAATGCGTGGGGCGCCTATATCGTGAGTCTGCTCTTGGCGGAGGGGGTCGCGGACGCGAACGGGCTGCTCCTGTCGGCCCTCACGCTCAACTTCTACGCGATTCTGGCCATCCTGCTGGTCTTTTTCGTGGCGGTAACCGATTGGAACATCGGGCCGATGCGCGAGGCCGACCGCCGTGTGCTCGGAGGCAAGCTCCTCCGCGACGGCGCCAAGCCCATGATGTCGACGGACGTTTCGGCGCTGGAGGCCAAGGAAGGGGTCCCCAAGCGAGCGATCAACATGGTGGCCCCGGTGGTGGCGATGGTCGCGAGCGTTCCGCTCGTTATGTGGCTGACGCGTGAACCCGACGGGGGCCTGCTCAGCGGAAGCGGGGTGGACGGGGTGCTGTGGGGGGTGATCGTCGGGCTGTTTCTGGCCGCACTGCTCTACCAGGTTCAGGGCATCATGTCGGTCAAGGAGGCGACCGCCTACACGATCAAAGGCATCCAGGGTCTCGTACCGGTCGTGATCGTGCTCGCGCTGGCGTTCGCCATCTCGGCCACGCAGCGCGCACTGGGTACCGGAGTGTTCCTGGCACAGGTTGCCGAGGCCAGCGTCAACCCAGGGTTCATACCGGCCATCATCTTCCTCATTGGTTGCGTCACTGCCTTCTCGACCGGCACGTCGTGGGGTACGTTCGCGATCATGATCCCGATCGTGATCCCGATGGCGGCGCTGCTCGACCTGCACGTAGGGCTCACGCTCGCGGCGGCCCTGGGGGGAGGGATCTTCGGTGACCACTGCTCTCCCATCTCCGACAGCACGATCGTGGCATCGCTCGCCTCGGCGTCGGATCACATCGATCACGTACGGACCCAGTTGCCGTACGCGCTGCTGGCGGCGAGCGGCGCGTTCACGCTCTATCTGGTGATGGGCTTCATCTTATGAGGTCGGTCAGCAGGCGGGCCGTCGGTTCCTGGTGCCTTTACGACTGGGCCAATCAGGGATTCGCAACGCTGGTCGTCACGTTCATCTACTCGGCCTACTTCGTGGATGCGTTCGCTCCCGACGAGCGCGTCGGCACCGCGCTATGGTCACGCGGCATCGTGGTGAGTTCGATCCTGATCGCGCTGCTCTCGCCCATCATGGGCGCGGTAGCGGACCGCAGTGGAAGCCGCAAACGCTGGCTGTTTACGACCACCCTCCTTTGCATCGCCGCTACCGTGGGCCTGGCATTCGTTCGGCCGAGCCAGGCCAATGCCGTATTGATCGCCCTCACGATCTTCGTGATCGCCAATGTGGCCTACGAGCTGAGTATGGTTTTCTATAACGCGTTCCTGCCGGATCTGGCCCCACAGAGCCACATCGGGCGCATCTCGGGCTACGGCTGGTCCCTCGGATATGTCGGGGGCGTGCTTTGCCTGGTGCTGGCGTTGTTCGCCTTCGTCGGACTCGTGGGAGAGCCCTGGTTTCCGCTTGCGACTGAAGAGGGTTTCAACATCCGCGCGACGAACCTGCTCGTGGGTGGCTGGTTCCTGCTCTTCAGCATCCCGCTCTTTCTCACCGTCCCGGACACCAAGGGCAGTGGGTCCGGCGTGGACCTCAAAGGCGCGTGGGGAGACCTGAAGGACACGCTGCTCCAGATCACCGAGTACCGGGAGGTCGTCAAGTTCCTGTTTGCCCGGCTCGTCTTCAACGACGGGCTGGTCACGGTCTTCGCATTCGCCAGTATCTACGCAATGGGCACGTTCGGGATGAGCTTCTCCGAGGTCATCCTATTCGGCATCGCGATCAGCCTTACGGGGGCCGTGGGCGCCTCGGCGTTCGGGTTCTTCGACGACCGCCTGGGCGCCAAGATGACGATCCTGGTGAGCCTCGTGGGACTGTCCGCCGCAACGGTGATCGCCGTTGTGGCGCCCAACCGGTTTTGGCTCTGGGTGGGTGGACTCACGGTGGGGATCTTCGCGGGACCCAATCAGTCCGCCAGCCGCTCGTTGATGGGCCGCTTCGTCCCCCAGCGGCACCAGTCCGAGTTCTTCGGCTTCTTCGCGTTCTCCGGCAAGGCGACCTCTTTTCTCGGTCCCCTGCTACTGGGAATCCTGAGCCAGGCCTACGGGCAGCGCGTGGGGGTGAGCTCCATCTTGATCTTCTTCGTCGTCGGGGGCCTTCTGCTCCTGACCGTGAGCGAGGAGCGAGGCATCGAGGCTGCTGCGCCCTGACCGGCTCAACGCCATGAAGGAAAAAGCGCGATGAGGAGCCAGGACGAGAACGCCCGCTAGCGGCGATTCACCGGGAGGTCGAGAAGCTCACGATCCACGAGGCGCCCTCCTTTTATCACGCGAGAGATGCGCTGCGTGTTGCTGATGTCTTGGAGCGGATCGGCATCCAGAAGAACGATGTCGGCCAGTTTGCCGGCCTCGATGGAGCCGAGGTCGTGCTCCTTGCCCAGGAAGATCGCCGCGTTGAGCGTGGCGGCACGGATGGCCTCCAGCGGAGGAATCCCTCCCGCCACCATCAACTCCAACTCCCGGTGTGCCGCGGGCCCGCTCGACTGATCCGATCCCAGTACGATCACGCCGCCGGCCTCCACGATGAGGCGCAGGTTCTCCTGCGCGACCGGTGTCATGATCTTCATCCAGGTGGTCCAGGGGCGCGCAGCGTATCCATCACGCACGGTGGTCTTTAGTCGTTCGATTATCTCGGGCTCGTAGACGTCACGATAGAGAGGCGTGTCCAGAAACTCAGGGTGTTCCACGAGCCGACTGTAGCCCTCGCCAATGGTGAGCGTGGACACCATGGGAGTCTGCGTGGACGCCAGCAACTGGGCGAAGCCCTCGCTGATAGGACCCTGGATGATCGGGTGGGCGAGTGTGTTGATACCGGCCGCGATCGCCTGCCTCGCCCGGAACTCATGCGAGATGTGCACGGTGGTGCGAATGCCGTGCTCATTGAAGTAGCGCCCGATCTTGGCCATGAGCTCCGGATCCAGCAGAGGGATCAAGGGGCGCGTACCCCACCCGTGTTCGTCGAATGTGAGCTTCACCATGTCGGGCTCACGCGCTAGGTGCTCGTCGAGCTTGGCGATGTCCTCCGGCCAGCGGTCAACCAACGTCGCACCAGGGCCACCGCCGTGTCCGCCGGACGTGGTCACGACGCCACCGGTCGCGAAGATCCGGGGCGCGGTGATCTCGCCCGCCCGCTCCTGAGCGCGGAGGCCCATGATGTAATCCGGGTTGTTTCCGGCGTCGAAGACGGTGGTGATGCCGCTGTAAAGGAACCCCTGCAACGCCCGGATTCCGGCCTTGATGTCCGGCCCCCCTCTTCCGCGACCGCCCCGCAGATGAATGTGCATATCCATGAGGCCAGGGATAAGGTAGTAACCGCTCACGTCGATGCGCTGCACGTCGGGGGGTACGGGAATCGTGCCCTGTGTTACGCGCACGATCCGCTCGCCGCTGATCAGCACTGAAGCCCCCTCGATGGCGGGTCGCCCGGTGCCGTCGATCACTGTGGCGTTCTCGAGCACGTACTCCGTGAGGCTCTGAGCGGTTGCAGGAGCCCCTCTGGCCCCGACCATCAGACTCATCACCGTCGCCAAGAGGAATCTTCTCATCACATGCACCGTCCGTCGGAATTGATTGGATGAGGCAAGAGTACGAGACGATGGACGGATTGGCACGGCCACACAAAGAGCACGCCATGAGCGGCGCCGGATGTTATCGGGAGGACACCGAGCGCAGGTCGGCACCCAAGCGATTCCAGACAGCCACGCCCAGGCCCGCTAGACCTGCCATCACCGGCAAGTGCAGCCCAAGGGGCATGCCAGCCGCTCTTGTCGCCTGGACCAACAGCAACAGGACCGTCAGTGACGCCAGAATCGGGCTGCCCACCAAGGCAACCCACTTCTCGACGAACGCCCCCGGCCCACGGCTGCCGGCCGGCAGCACCCTGAGCACAGCATCAGTAAAGGCAGGCTCGGGCTCCCCTAGGTGACCGAGTCCCGCCCGGAGCGTGGTGAGCGTCTGGAGTCGCTCGCTGCATTCGTCGCAGTCCAGCACGTGGCGCAATTCGACTAGCGCGCGATCTCCGAGGAGCTCACTCAAGCTCACGAGGGTGTCGATGTCAGAGCAATGCGTCATGATCCGAGTCTCCAAAGGTCGAAGCCAGGTTGCGGAGCGCCTGGTGGAGGGTGGCCTTCACCGTGCCCGTCGCGATTCCGAGAGCGTCGGCCGTCTGCGCCGTGGTCCTGCCCTCGAGGATGCGTAGCGCCACCACGGCCCGCTGCCGCTCAGGAAGGTCTGCGACAGCCCCGTAGACCAACTCCCTGACCTCTGCGCGCTGGACTTCGGTCGACGGATCGGGCGCGGCCTCCGGGAGTTCCGCCCGTGCCGCGCCGAGCGTTCCCCTGGCCCGTTCGCGCACGGTGCCACTACGAATGGCGGACAGACTCGCGTTGCGGCAGCTGGTGAGAAGCCATGCGAGCAGCGATCCGGTCGCCGAGTAGGACCGGCGGCGCTCATAGGCGCGCACCCAGACATCCTGGACGATGTCGCGAGCCTCGTCGAGATCCGGAAGAAAGGACCTCGCGCAGGCTAAGAGCCGCGGGGAGTACGCGTCGATCAGTTTCCTGAAGTAGACCTCGTCTCCGCGGCGGAAAGCCAACAGCTCTCTCGAGGTCACCTCTTCAGCCACCCTCCTCCTCCTCAAAGACCGGAACGCCCCGCCAGAACGTGACCAAGGTGGGCCCGGCGAACCCCATGGCCATTATGCCTGGCACCACAAGCGCGAGCCATGCCACGAAATCTACCTTACCTGCCGCGTTTTCAATGATGAAATGGTAGCCGTTCTCGACCGCGCCGAACTGGGCCAGCATGAAGAAGAACCCGAGTCCCCAGTAGTGCAGCTGCCTCATCTCGGGCCGCTCCGACCAGGCCGCCCAAAAACCGAGCATCAACCCGATCCAGCCATAGGCGAGGGCCAGGAGCGGCACGACGAAGCGGCCCTCCCGCTCCCAATAGAGATCGTTCACGGGCAACCACGTCTCAACGGTAGGCGCTGCTACGGCCTCTGCTCGGGCCTGCTCCCTCGCCAGCGCCTCATTCAGTTCGCCGAGCGTGAGGCTCCACGCGTCCGCATCCTCACCGAACGCCTGATCACCGCCCGAGTGCAGCGCCGGACTGACTACTCCGACCATCAGGTACATGAGGACCAGTAGGGTCACAGTGCCCGCGGCAAACCCCGCGAGCCGCGGCCACCTGCCGGTGGGAGTGCCCACCACCCCGCGTGCCATCCCGATTCCGGCCGGGTAAGCCGCAAAGGCCACAGTGGCCGCCAAGGCGGGAAACAGTTGCGATACGGGCTTGGCACCCGTCGTCACTGCCATCAGCACATTCAGCACCGCGAACCCACCCGCCCACAGGCCCCAGAGGCCGAGGAATCGAAGGGCGTTACTCATTGGCTGTTTACCTCCGCCGAATCGGAGACGAGTTCAGAATGGACCGGCCACACCGTCGTACTGTAGACGCGAAGCGAGCGTGACTGGTTTAGCCAATCTCGTCGCACCTGCGACGACGACGCTTGTGCCTTGGGCCACATCCCATCCAGGTTGGGGGCTGGCCGGAGACCTGGTGCCGTCACCGGACCGTTGATCAACCCGAGTGCGGACTGTTTTCATGAAGAAATCGCGGTTCCCCCACCCCCTCACGCTGCTATCAGGATGCGTCCTGGCCGCAGCAGCACTGAGTTACATACTTCCCGCCGGCGCGTACCAGCGACAGGACGATCCCACTACGGGCAGAAGCGTAGTCATGGCCGGGACTTACGACCAGGTCGAGCGCAGTCCGGTCAACTTCTTCGACGCCGTGGTTGCGATTCCGAAGGGGATGGGAGAGGCAGCCGACGTCATCTTCCTGGTGTTCCTGATCGGCGGTGCGTTCACGGTCGTCGACCGAACCGGTGCCCTGCGCAACGGCATGAGTTGGTTGGTGAGGAAGCTGGATGGTCGAACGATCCTCGTGATCCCCGTAGTGTCGCTGGCCTTCGCAACCGGCGGCATCCTGGAGAACATGCAGGAGGAGATCATCGCCCTGGTGCCCGTTCTCCTCATCCTGACGCGGCGCCTCGGGTTCACGCCTCTCACCGCTGTGTCCATGAGTGCGGGAGCGGCGTTCGTTGGTTCATCGTTCAGCCCTATCAACCCGTTTCAGGTCGGGATCGCGCAGGGGCTCGCCGAGCTTCCACCCTTGTCGGGCTCCGCGTTTCGCATGGTGTTCCTGGCCCTTGCCCTCGGCTTCTGGATCTGGACCACCATGCACTTCGCGATAAAGACGAGGACCGAGCCGGAGATCGTCGAGGGTGAAGAGGACCTTCCTGTCAGCTCCCGCGACGGCATCGTGCTGGGCATCGTATTGGCGACGTTCGGCGTACTCGTCTTCGGGTTGATGGAACTGGGATGGGATTTCGACCAAATGTCGGCGCTTTTCTTCATCATGGGGGCCGTCGCCGGCATAGTAGGTGGCCTGAGGATCTCAGGAACCGCCCAGGCCTACGTCACCGGCTTTCGTGAAATGGCATATGCGGCGTTGTTGATCGGATTCGCGCGGGCGATCTTCGTGGTGCTGGAGCAGGGACGCATCGTGGACACCATCGTGAACGGGCTCTTCACGCCGCTGGCGGACCTACCGTTGGGACTTTCGGCCATGGGTATGGTCGCCGCCCACACGGTGATCCACGTGCCCGTCCCGAGCGTGAGCGGGCACGCCGTCCTCACGATGCCGCTGCTCGTGCCGCTCTCCGACCTCTTGGGCA
The DNA here is from genome assembly GCA_036986155.1 of Gemmatimonadota bacterium. GTDB lineage: Bacteria > Gemmatimonadota > Gemmatimonadetes > Longimicrobiales > Gaopeijiaceae > JACZXQ01. The sequence continues at coordinate 13,382 of BTRA01000062.1, forward strand.
TGTCCCGGCAGGTAACGGTACTGGCCTACCAATACGGGGCCGGATTGGCGGACCTGGTCACCCCGACCAACGGCGCGCTGCTCGCGATCCTCGCCGCGGGCGGCGTCCGCTATGAGGAGTGGTTCAAGTTCGCCCTGCCTCGGTACCTGGCTCTCGTCGCGCTGGGCGGTGTCGCGATAGCAGTAGCTCTGGCGACAGGCCTGCAGTGACAGACGGATCCAACCGCAACCGGGGACCTTCGATTCACGGCGCTGGCCGCCGTCCTCCTCGCCGACTCGTGCACAGTTCATACGCGACCTCGCAGGAGAGGATGTTCAGGCCCGCGCCGCTTTGGAATGAGTTATATTGTCCACACAGCCCGTCAAAAACTTGAGTTGAGACAGCATAGGAGCGCGCCTCTATGTCCAAGCCCCCCGGCGCCCTCGTTGTTACATGGCGTGACTTGGCCAACGAGGGTCGTTTGTACGTAGAAATCCAACGTCTTTACCCTGAGTACACCGTCAACCAGATCCGCCATTATTGCCTCGGGTCGTCCGGGCAAAAACTCCCGGGTCCCGTGCAAAAGCCGGACCGGTGGAACGGCCACAACGTGTGGCTTCAGGGCGAGAAGTCACCACATGCCGAGCTATCCAGCGAGCAGGCGAACGCGATTCTGGACGACTGGGACGAAGAGGCTGAGAAGTGGGCCACCTCCGGCGCCGAGTGGGCTCGCAAGCTCGGTGTCTCTGCGAGTACGATCCACATGCTGCGCCGGGGCGAGACCTGGGGACACCTCCGACATAAGAACCAGGGGAAGACGCCTCGCTCCCATCGAAAGAAGGACTCCCAATAACGTCGTAGGGACCCTTATTACCGCGGAAACCGTCAAACAAGAGTGTGGAGGAAACCGCGGGAGGCCGTGCTACGTAGTTAGAAGCATGGACCACGAATCGGGAGGATGAGAATCGTGAGGAACTGGCGATTGGGGTTGGCGGCCGCTCTTACTTTGGCGGTCGGGGTGGGCATACTCTTTCTCCCGGGTGGAGGGGGCGAGAGATCCGTCGAATGGCGCGTGCCGGAATTGCCGGGTATCGCGCTGCCAAAACTCGATGTCCTGACAGGCACGCAGAGGGATCCCTGGAGCGCGGCGTTCGCAGCACAGGACGGCCTCAATGCGAGCGTTCTCGAAGCCGACGGAGTCGTGGGTACGGCGGTGGGGCTCGGTCCCAACGGGCTGCCGGTCGTAAAGGTCTACCTGGAGAACCCGAGCATCACATGGCTCCCCATGAGCTACGACGGTGTTGCCGTGGTTCCCGAGGTGCTGGGTGAGATCTGGGCCTTGGGACAGAACCCTGTGGAGGCCGAGGTCGAGGGTCTGCTCGACCCCAAGACGCGTTTCCCCCGCCCCGTCCCGATCGGAGTATCCACCGGACAGCCGGACGTCACGGCGGGCACGATTGGTGCCCGGGCGACCGACGGGTCCAAGCTCTTCGCGCTCAGCAACAACCACGTGTTCGCCAACAGCAACGACGCCAAGATCGGCGACAATGTTCTGCAACCCGGGCGGGTCGATGGCGGATCGAACCCGGACCACTCGATCGGGACCCTGCAAGATTTCGAACCGATCCGCTTCTGCGCCGCGCTCTCTTGCCCGAACAACGAGCTGGACGCGGCGATCGCGATCACGACAGCCGAGAAGCTCGGCACGGCCACGCCCGAAAACGGGTACGGCAAGCCCCGCTCGACCACCGCGAAGGGCTCGCTCAATATGAAGGTCCAGAAGTACGGGCGCACGACCGGGTATACGCACGGTACCATCACCGGCATCCGGGCGACGATCACCGTCAACTACCGGACCGGGAAGGCCAGATTCGTGAACCAACTAGTGATTTCGGGCAAAGGCACGTTCAGCCAGGGCGGAGACTCGGGTTCGCTCATCGTCTCGGAGGCCCCGGGCAATCTCGACCGGCAACCAGTCGGCCTGCTTTTCGCTGGCAGCGCCAACAGCACGATCGCCAATCCGATCGACCCCGTGCTCAAGCGATTCGGGATCACCATAGACGGAAGCTGAGGACCATGTCCGGAGATATCGAAGAAGCTCACCGGCTCCTGACGAATCGCGTGATCTCGAAGCCCGGCGTGGCGGGCACGGCGATCGGCCAGAAGGACGGCCAGCCCTGCATCAAGGTGTACGTCGAGAGCAGCGATCGAAAGGTTCTCGAGGGTATCCCCCCGGTGTTCGAGGGCTTTTCGGTGGTTGTAGAGAGCTCGGGCCCCTTCCACCGCTTGGGCTAGCGAGCCCACGCGGAATTGTGCGACCCGACGACTCGACAGACGTCCGAGGCGTAGACACGACCGTCCCGCGGGCTAACCCCGGCGAGCGCAGTCGTCTGCACCGCCGCACTGCCAACAACACGCTTGTGCCGCTAGCTCGAGGCATGCCACTTTGGATCCCTATGACCATGGTACCCAGACGTAGCCGGGCTGGCCCCCAGCTACGTCGGCAGGCCACTACCTGCCCTTGAAGGTCGGCGACCCAGGAGTTCCACGATGCGCGGCTTGATGCAGAATCAACCTCTCATGATCTCACAGCTCATCGAGCACGCCGGCGCCGTTTTCGGGCATGTCGAGGTCGTGTCCCAAACGGTGGAGGGTCCGGTACATCGCTACACCTGGGCCGACGTCCGCCTACGAAGCAAGCAGCTCGCGAACGCCCTGATCGCGCAGGGTGTCGGCCTCGGTGACCGCATCGCCACGATCGGGTGGACCAATCACCGCCACCTGGAGGCGTACTACGGAATAGCTGGAATCGGAGCCATCTGCCATACGATCAATCCCCGGCTGCACGCCGACGACCTCGTCTACGTCCTGAACCACGCGGAAGATCGCTTCGTGCTGGTAGACCTCACGTTCGTGCCCTTGATCGAAGCTATCGCGGAGCGGCTCGAGAGCGTGGAGCGGTTCATTATCATGACCGATCCAGAGCATATGCCCTCCGGCCAACTCCCGAACACACTGTGCTACGAGCAGTTCATCGCTGCGCGGGCGGCGGATTACGAATGGCCTCGTTTCGACGAGAATACGGCCGCCAACCTGTGCTATACGTCGGGCACGACGGGCAACCCGAAGGGCGTGCTCTTCAGCCACAGGTCTACCGTGCTTCACGCCTACGCATCCTGCATGCCTGGCAACATCGCAGTGGGGAGTGACGAGTGCATGCTGGCCGTCGTCCCCATGTTCCACGCCAACAGCTGGGGCATCCCCTACTGCACTCCGATGACCGGCACCAAGCTGGTGTTGCCGGGACAGAAACTGGACGGCGAGAGTCTCACCAAGCTCATGCGCGATGAAGGGGTTACCACCACCTGCGGAGTGCCCACCATCTGGCTCGGGTTACTCAACCACTGGAAAGAACACGCGACGGGCGTGCCCACCCTGAAGCAAGTGGGAATCGGAGGCGCAGCCCCCGGGCGCTCGATGATCGAGAGATTCGAGCACGACTACGGCATCCAGGTCCTGCACGGTTGGGGCATGACGGAAATGAGCCCGCTCGGCACGGTTCACACGCTCTCGGCGTCCGAGCGGGCGACCATGTCACCCGACGATCAGATCGAGGCGCTCACCAGACAGGGACCCCCCGTTTTCGGAGTCGAGATCAAGCTGGTGGACGAGGACGGCGCGACACTCCCGAACGACGGTGAGAGCTGTGGCGAACTCATGGTCAGAGGTCCGTGGATCTGCGAACGGTACTTCAAGGATGCGACATCCGCGATCGATGACGAGGGATGGTTCGGCACGGGGGACATCGCCCTGATCGGCGAGGGCCTGCGCATGAAGATCACGGACCGTGCCAAGGACCTGATCAAGTCCGGCGGAGAATGGATCAGTTCGATCGACCTCGAGAACGCCGCGATGGACCATCCGGATGTAGCGCACGCCGCCGTGATCGGCGTGCGCGACGAGAAGTGGTCGGAGCGGCCCCTGCTGATTGTGGTTCCGGCGGCCGGCACCGAACCGACCAAGGAGGACATTCTGGGCTTTCTCGCCGACAAGGTCGCGAAGTGGTGGCTACCTGACGAGGTGGTCTTCGAGGAGGAGCTGCCGGTCGGCGGAACGGGCAAG